>JAYVRA010000058.1:0-25765 GCA_043776635.1 Phyllobacteriaceae bacterium | reverse complement strand
CGGTGAACTCAATTCCTGTGCGCATAACCCTGAATCGCACATCCAGCAAAACAAGGGAATCCAAATTCAGACTCCTTCGTTGCGATCAATCCACTAGAATGACCGCGAGCCCGATCGCGGCAGAAAACAGAGAATGATTTGAATTGCCAAATCGGGCAATCACCAGCCCACCCACCGCCCCGCCGATGAACCCGCCAACGCTCCAAAAACCATGTGCAGACGACATGATCGCGCCATTCAAGCGCCGCTCAAGCTCGACCGCATTGGCATTCATCGCCACATCCATTGTACCCAATGCACCGCCGAAAATCACCAGCAACGGGATAACCAGCGGAATTGTCGGCGCGAGAACCATGAGGGCAAAACTAATGCAGGCGACAAGGCCAAGCGTGACCGTGATTTTGCGCGATCCAAAATGATTGATAAGCCAGCCTGCCCAAATCATGGCGCTGACTGCGCCAAGGCCAATCAGCAGGATCAACAACCCGAGTTGAAACTCAGTGATGCCGTGACGCGGGAGCATGAACGGGATTTCCGGTGCCCACGAGCCCATCAAAAATCCATTGACTAAGAATAGTCCGGCGTTTGCCCGGCGTCCGCGTTTGGCAATGCTGATTGGATCGAGGATACTCATAACCGGGGTTCGTCCCTTGATGATTTAACGGATGCATTGGCCATATAGAGCACGGTGCGTAACGGCCAAATGGCCCGCATTGTTACTATTTTGAACGCGGGTGTGCTCATGATTATGTTGAAATGTCAAAGATACGCTGCATGTTATTTCAACAAATGGCGTCTTGACTTGGAAACCATATCGCCCGACCTATAAATTTTCAGGAGATCGCCATGTCACAAGTTACCCGAAGCACGATCGACCAGTCCGAGGTGGACCGCTTTTCGGCAATGGCTGCCGAATGGTGGAGCACGACCGGCAAATTCAAACCTCTGCATAAGTTCAATCCGGTGCGATTGAAATATATCCGCGAGCAAGTTGGTGAGACGTTTGATCTTGATGTCAAGGATATGCAGCCGTTTAAGGGCTTGCGCTTTTTGGACATTGGTTGTGGAGGCGGGCTTCTGTCTGAGCCTATGGCGCGCTTGGGCGCAACTGTTGTTGGCGCGGACCCTTCTCCCGTGAACATTGAAGTTGCCAAAATCCATGCCGCGCAAAGCGGGCTGTCGATTGACTACCGCGCAGCGACTGCAGAAGCTTTGGAAGCAGCAGGTGAAAAATTCGACGTGATTTTGAATATGGAAGTGGTGGAGCATGTTGCCGATGTGCCACTGTTTATTGACGCTTGCGCCAAGATGCTCAAACCCGGCGGGCTGATGTTTATCGCGACGATTAACCGGACATTTAAAGCCCGGGCACTGGCAATCTTCGCAGCAGAAGAAGTACTGAGATGGCTCCCGCGCGGCACGCATCAATATGAAAAGCTGGTGAAGCCGTCTGAACTGGATGCTGCTCTTCACGCATCCGGCCTCACGCTTTTGGAAACCACCGGGGTGTTTTACAATCCGATTTTAGACAAGTGGGACAAATCCCGTGACACGGATGTGAATTATATGATGCTGGCAACGCGAGTGAAGATCTAGGGTCCGGACCTGTTAATTTTGATGAAATGGCAGGCGAATGGCGAAACTATGCAAGGAAAACAGTGCAGGACTGTTTGACGCCGCAGAGTGAAGTCAGTTGCCTGTTGGTGCCCAAATCGGGCGCTTTCCGGCGATTGCGTTGTAGCAAAAGCTTGAAAATGCCCGCATTTCCTGTGCCTTCGCTCCTGTGCCTTGACACTTGGCACTCACCAAAAATCACATCGACCATTTCGTCAAAATTAGCAGGCCCAGACCCTAAGCCCCCCACTTCCACACCACCGTCTTGCGCACGTCCTGATCTTCCAAAGCGCGAGTGACCGCGACTTCGTGGACTGATAGTTCTGTGAGGCGGCCCTTCGGTAAATAGGATCTGCCTGGATCACCTACCAGCACCACTGCGCCCCGCGCGGTTAATGTGTCGAACCACGGAATAAGGCTGGCGCTCATGGCGCGGTCGTAGAAGACATCACCAGCCAGGATAACATCCCGGCCCTGATCGGTTCCTAAAAAATCGGTACTGGCGAAATCCAAGGTGACATTGTTGACTCCCCCGTTAAGCGCAACGGCTTCTCCACAAAATGGATCAATATCGCTGGCCAGAACTGTTGACGCGCCTGCCATTTTTGCTGCGATGCCGACGAGGCCGGAGCCGGTTGCGAAATCCAGTACGGTTTTTCCACGAACGCACTCCGGATGATCTAAAATATGCCGCGCAAGACCTTGCCCACCGGCCCATGCGAATGCCCAGAAGGGCGGCTGCAAGCCATCAGCTTGTAACGCATCCTCAGTTTTATGCCATAAATCATACGCTTCATCAGCGACATGCAACGATATTTCCGGCACATGCGGGCATGGCAAGACGCTGGTGTTTTCAAGAATAAAACGCCGAAAATCAGTAATCATTCGGGTGCAGATTGAAGTCCACCCATGCGGCAGATTTCGTTCCATTCATCTTGCGAAACCGGCTGAACGGAAAGCCGCGTGCTGACTACCAGTGGCATTTTTTCCAACACCGGATTGACTTTGCAGTCATTACGCGTCACGGGCTTTGGCAGGTCGCAAACGGCTTTGATATCCACGCAATCCCAGCGCGGGTCGTCTTTGGCGGTTGAATCCGGGTGCGATAGTGCGGTGACTTCGGCGATGCCCACCACCTCCAGCCCGATGTTGGAATGATAGTAGAAAATCCTCTCGCCGATTTTCATGTTGCGCATATTGTTGCGTGCCAGATAGTTGCGGATGCCATGCCACTCGCTGCCGCCATCGCGCTTCAAGTCTTCGAATGAATAAACATCCGGCTCGGATTTCATCAGCCAATAAGCCATTATGCCGGCTCGGGATTCTTGAACACCCAGTTCCATGGCTTGATTTCAACAGACGAAAACAGGCCCGCAATCGCATAAGGATCTTGCGCGGCAAGTGCTGCTGCAGCCGTCTTATCATCCGCTGAAACAACCACCAGTGAGCCAACCGGCTTGCCATCATCACCCAAAAACGGACCCGCTGCCTTCAGTGTGTGGCCAAGGCCGGTTAGGAACGCCATATGTTCGGTTCGCGTATCGAGCCGTACTTGCAAATGGCCGGGTTTGTCGGTGCAGATCAGGGCAAATAGCATTTTGGTTCCTTAAGAGCATTTTCGAGGGATGTGGAACACATCACGGTTAAGAATAATGCGGCAAAATATAGACTTGGATTACCGTTTTGATTCTACCAAAACGGTGATCTAAGTTTCGCTTTTCAACGGTCGTGATAGCAGCGCGGCGACGGCCTCGCCAATGGAAAGTGTGCGGCTTAAAATATGTGATGTTGCGATGATAATCGGGGCTTCAATCCCAAGGCGTTCGGCCTCTTTGGCCGCAATGTGCGCGGTCGCCACGCCTTCGGCCAGAGGGCGGTGCTCAAGGCTTTCGCCGCGTCCCAGTGCCACGCCGTAAGATAGATTGCGCGACTGAGCGGACGAGCAGGTGAGGATAAGATCGCCCAGCCCCGAAAGGCCCATCAGAGTTTCAGGGCGAGCACCGAGTGCCTCGCCAATACGTCGCAGCTCCACAAAGCCGCGCGTAATCAGCGCCGCTTCGGCACTGGCACCAAGGCCTTTGCCCCGCACCGCGCCGGCTGCAATCGCCAGCACGTTTTTTAAAGCCCCGCCAATTTCCACACCGGTAAGATCGTCGCTGGAATAGCAGCGCAAGGCAGAGGTCGAGAGTTGTCCGGCCCATTTTGCTGCGTCACCGGCATCATGCGCTGCAACGGTAACAGCTGTCGGCAGGCCGCGTGCGACATCAATGGCAAAGCTCGGACCGGATAGTGCACCGATGGGATTATCCGGCAAAACATAAGCCGCCACCTTGGACATCAAGAGACCTGATGATTGCTCGATTCCCTTGGCGCAGAGCACCACAGGAATACGTCCAGGGATCAGGTGCCCGATGCCAGACAGACCATCGCGCAATTTCTGCGCCGGGATAACCGCCAATATAAGCGTTGCGCCGGTAAGGGCTTCGCCGGCGTCGCAAGTAGCAAGAAATTTGGCGTCGAATTTCAAATCCGGTAAATATCCGGCGTTGCTCCGGCTCCGATTGATTTCATTGACCACGCTTTCATCGCGGCCAAAAAGCATTGTCTGCTTGCCGTCCCGTGCCAGCCCCAGCGCCAATGCTGTGCCCCATGCGCCTGCGCCCAACACTGCAATATGCTTGCTCATGCTTTTGGACCCTTCTTGCCGGAGCCGAATCCGCTGGCGCTTTCATCGAGCGGCCAGCGCGGGCGCGGGGCTAGATCGAAGGCGTCAGATTGGCCAAGCGCCAAGCGCTCACACGCTGCCCAGGCGATCATGGCCGCATTGTCTGTGCACAAATTCATTGGCGGGGCGATGAATGCGAAACCATGTTTTGCTGTCAGCCCTGATAAAACCCCGCGCAGGCGCTGGTTTGCCGCCACCCCGCCCGCTACCACCAGTGCAGGATTAGCAATATCTGGAAACTGATCGCGAAACCGGTGCAGGCTCTTCGCCAGCCGCTCTAGCAATGTCTGCGCCACCGCCTCTTGAAACGAAGCGCAAATATCGGCGACGTCTTGTCCGGTGAGCGGGCTTATATTTTCTGCCGTTTGGCGCACGGCGGTTTTGAGGCCCGAAAAGGAAAAGTCCGGACGCGCCTCGCCGCGCATCGGGCGGGGGAAATTGAAACGTGTGGCATCGCCAAGCAAGGCGCGGCGCTCCACCTCAGGTCCGCCCGGCCATGGCAGGCCGAGCAGCTTGGCCGTCTTGTCAAAAGCCTCACCCAGCGCATCATCAATGGTGGTCGCCCAGCGTTCATATGAGCCAACGCCTTTGACCAGTAGCACTTGACTGTGCCCACCGGAAACCAGCAGCATTAAATAGGGAAACGCTGTGCGATCGGTGAGGCCGACAGTCAACGCATGGCCCTCCAGATGGTTGATGCCCAAAAATGGTTTGCCACTGGCGGCAGCCATGGCTTTGGCTGTCATCACGCCGACAATCAGCCCGCCGACAAGGCCGGGGCCGGATGTGGCGGCAATGGCATCGATTTCATCCAACGTGCAATCGGCCTCGCTAAGGGCTTGCCGCACCATGGTCTCGATGATTTCGGCATGAGCACGCGCGGCGATTTCCGGCACCACGCCGCCAAATTCAGCATGGTCGTCAAACTGACTATAAACGCAGTTGGACAAGATGCGCCCGTCAAAAGGCCCAAGCCTCTCCACGACAGCGGCCGCTGTCTCGTCACAACTTGTCTCGATTGCCAGAACCCGCATTGTTTATTTGTCTCATGTTATGTTTGGTCGCAGTTACCCACTGTTGCCAGTGTTGCCATGTAGGATTAGAGGACAGCGGTATCACGGACTGTTTTTGAAATGCAAACTGCAACAGACGCAAAAACTTACAAAATCGGCACACGCGGCAGTGCGTTGGCCCTGGCACAGGCGCATGAAACCCGCGCCCGTCTTTGTGCCGCGCATGATTTACGCCAAGAACAGTTTGAAATCATCGTGGTTTCCACCAGCGGCGACCGTATCCAAGACCGGCCTTTGTCTGAAGTTGGCGGCAAGGGATTATTCTCCAAAGAAATTGAAGACTTGCTCCTCTCCGGCGCGATTGATCTTGCCGTGCATTCATCCAAAGATATGGCGACTGTGCTTCCCGCTGGTCTGGTTCTCGCAGCCTTCCTGCCGCGCGAAGATCCGCGCGATGCGTTTATCGGGCGTGAAGTCAAATGGCTGATTGACTTGCCGCACGGCGCGACCATCGGCTCGTCATCGCTGCGCCGCCAAGCGCAAATCAAGCATTTGCGGCCTGACCTCAAAGTCGTGATGTTTCGCGGCAATGTGCAAACCCGTTTGAAAAAACTGGCTGAGGGCCACGTGGACGGCACACTGCTGGCGCTGGCCGGGTTAAAACGGCTCGGGCTGGAACATATGGCTACAGAAATACTAAGTGAAACAGACTTTCTGCCCGCTCCCGGCCAAGGCGCAATCTGCATTGAAATCCGTGAGGACGATGATGACCTGCAAGCTCTCGTCAAACCAATTTCGCATGTGGCGACGGCCCAAGCCCTGACTTGCGAACGGGCGTTTTTGAAACTGCTTGATGGCGATTGCCGCACACCTTTGGCGGGTCACGCTACGATCGAGGATGGTACTTTGCATTTCAAAGGGTTGGTTTTAAGTCCTGATGGCACAGTCGTTCATGACATTGAGGATCAGGGTCCGGCAAGTGACGCCGTACAAATCGGCCAGCGCGCCGCGCTTCGTATCCGCGAAAAGGCTGGCAAAGACTTCTTTGCTTCGTGGGCTTGAAGTATGACCAAGGTTCTCGTCACGCGGCCGGAGCCCGGCGCTTCCAAGACGGCGACTAGACTTATCGCGCTTGGCTTTGATGTACGCAAACTGCCGCTGACGAGGATTGTCGGCCTGCCGTTTCTGGTTCCAGCGGGTCCGTTTGATGCGGCGATTATTACCAGCCCGCAGGCGCTGCACAATGTCGATGTAACCTTGCTTGGCCTGCCGCTGTATACTGTCGGGCAGGCCAGCACTGCCGCTGCAAGAGAGGCAGGGTTTAAGTCTGTCAAAACGAGTGGTGGCGATGTAGCTCAATTGGTCGAAACTATTCGCGCAAATCTGCCGTTAAACTCTCACTTGCTCTATTTATGCGGCAAAGTACGGCGTTTGGATTTGGAAGCTGCTTTGGCTGCCCATGCGCTCACAGCGGTGGAAACCTATGATGCGCAGATCATTGATTATCCTGCAGTCGATTTGCCGCAACTCGATTTGGTTTTGCTGACCTCGGTGCAAAGTGCGGCACAAATTGTCACTCTGATGGCACGTCTCCAACTCAATGCTTCGTTCGCCAAAGCGCAGTTTCTATGCCTTTCACAGCGCATTGCGGACGGGCTGGCGGGTGTACCAACTTGCCGAATCCATATTTCGACAAGACCCGATGAAGACAGCCTCCTTAATCTTGCCATGCAAATTGGTAATTCAGGCAATAAGCTTTAATATCGCTACAAAAGCGATTAGATGTAACTATAGACGACTTTCCCAATGAGGCATTTATGACTGGTCCGGACGTAGATAAGCATTCCAAAAAGCCCCGCAATGTGACGATTGATCTGGAAGCTAATGCATTAGAATCGAACGTGGAAGCGGCTGAGAATGCTGCGCATGGTGCGGTTGAGGATGTCACGATCTTTGGAGCGACTGAAAATGCTCCAACCGAGACGCCCGTTCCGGCAACCGGGCCTACGCCGACGCCGGTTGCTTCCAAATCATCATCCGCTGCGGGCACCTTTGCCAAAATCGGCTCCGGCGTTCTCGGCGGCGCCATTGCGCTTATCGGCGGAGCGGGGCTGCAATATGCCGGAAAACTGCCGGGCTTTGGCAACAGCGCCGCGCTGGCAACCTTGCAAGACCAAGTCACTAAACTTGTTTCCGCACCGGCGGTTAACACAACTGCTATTGATGCCTTGGCCAAAGCACAAGCACATTTCGCCGCGCAAATTGCCAGCGCCAATGATGCGATTGCGCAGATTAAAGCAGCGCCAGCCGGAGACAGCGCGGCTGCGCTTGAGCAGAAAGTCAGCGCGCTGGAAAGTGCATTGAATGGTGTTGTTTCACAAGCTCCCGGGGCAGACCCCGCACTAAACCCGGCGTTCAAAGCACTTTCCGATAAAGTCGCCGCGCTGGAAGCTGCTCCGCAATCATCAAACGGCGCCGGCGCAGTCGCGCTGGCCATTGCCGCTTCCGGTCTGAAAGCCGCGATTGACCGCGGCGGTTCATTTATGAACGAGCTTGAAACATATGCCACAGTCGCGCCCGGCTCGCCGGATATTGACGCGCTGCGCACGCTTGCTGCCAAGGGCGTGCCCTCCAAGGCTGACCTTGTCAGCGGTTTCAGCGATGCCGCCAACGCCATGCTAAGCGCCAGCCGTGTGTCTGACCCGAATTTGGGCTTCTTCGCGCAGTTGGCTGAAAGCGCCAAAAATCTTGTCAAAGCCCGCCCTGTCGGCGACATCGCCGGCGATACGCCGGAAGCGCTGGTGGCGCGGATGGAAATTGACTTGAGGCGCGGTGATCTTGATAGTGTTCTTTCCGAAAGCGTGAAATTGCCGGATGCCTCAAAGAAGGTAGGAGCGGATTATCTAGGCGCCGTCGCAGCGCGGCGCGATACCGATAGTCTGGTCACCAAGGCGCTGGCCGCCGCCATAACAGCCGCAGGAGCCAAGTAATGATACGCATTCTTTCCTACGTTGTTTTGGTATTTTTGCTTGCTGCCGGTTTCGCGTGGCTGGCGGATCGTCCGGGCGATATGGTCGTCACATGGCAAGGCATGCGCTATCAAATCACGTTGCTGGTCGCTGTTACCGCCATCGTCGCAGTGATTGTCACTGTTATGCTGGCATGGTGGCTGCTCCGCACGATTATCAGTTCGCCAACACTCATCCGCCGTCATTTCCGCGCGCGCAAGCGTGACCGTGGCTATCAATCGCTGTCCACCGGCATCATTGCCGCCGGTGCAGGCGATAGCGGCGCGGCGCGTGCTATGGCCAAACAAGCAGGCAAATTGCTCAACTCTGACCAAGAGCCGCTGATTAAGCTCTTGGACGCCCAAGCGACACTTCTTGAGGGCCGCACGGATGAAGCGCGCAAGATGTTTGAAGCTATGGTGGATGACCCTGAAACCAAGCTGATCGGCCTTCGCGGGCTCTATCTTGAGGCTGAACGTCTGGGCGATATTTCTGCCGCCCGCCACTTTGCAGGCAAGGCGGCGGAAGTCGCCCCGCAGCTGGTGTGGGCTGGTAAAGTCGCCATGGAAAACTCAGTTGCTTCCGGCGATTTCGATGGCGCGATTAAGATTTTAGACGCGCAAAAATCTTCCAAAATTATCAGCAAAGACGAGGACCGTCGCCGCCGTGCGGTGCTCTACACCGGTAAGGCAATGGCGCTGGTTGGCAGCGATGCTAACGCCGCGCGGATAGCAGCTCTGGAGGCCAATCGTCTGGCTCCTGAACTCGTTCCGGCAGCTTGTGTCTGCGCCGCGGCGCTCATCAAATCCGGCGATGTGCGCAAGGCGCTGCGTACGCTTGAATATACTTACAAACTCAATCCGCATCCGGATTTGGCCGAAATCTACACTGCCTCGCGCGGCACTGATAAGCCCGGCGATTGCCTGAAACGCGCCAAGACTTTGGCCGGTTTCGTGCCGGATAATGTTGAGAGTGATATTGCCATTGCGCGCGCCGCACTTGCTGCCGGACAGTTTGCGGAAAGTCGCAAGTCTGCTGAAGCCGCTCTGGCAAAGCGTCCGAGCGAAAGCATCCACCTCATCCTGGCGGATATTGAACAGGCCGATACCCGTAATGTCGGCAAAGTGCGCGAACATCTCGCCCGTGCGCTTCGTGCCCCGCGTGATCCGGCATGGACGGCGGACAGCATGGTATCGCAGCGCTGGTTGCCGGTATCGCCCGTTACAGGCCGTATTGATGCGTTCGAGTGGAAAGTGCCTGTCGAGCGCCTGTTACCAGCAATTGATTATGTGCCCGAGCCGATTAAGGAAGAGCCGGTGATTGAGCTGAAGCCCGCGCCCGTAATCGTCGTGGCTCCTGCAATACGGCCGGTGCTTGCCCTGGTTCCCGATATCGCGTCACAAAATGCGGCACTGGCGCCGATTGGAATGGTGCCGGATGATCCAGGTGTCAAAGAAGGCACCGTGGCCACGCCATCCAAGCGGTTCAAACTTTTTTAGAGGTTTCAATGTTCGAGCGTTTCACCAGCTTTTTAGAATCACTCGGGTCCAAAAGATCCGGGGTGGACGGCTCGAACCCTGAACAAGTGGCGGCCGCGGCGCTGCTCATTACCGTGATGGACGCGGACGGCGTGCGCCAGGAAAGCGAGATCAAGCGGCTATCAGCGCTATTGTCATCACGTTTCGGCATTGAAGGCGATGCGCTGAAACAGCTGATCGAGGAAGGCGAAGAGGCCGAACACAGCGCCGTCGGGCTTTATCAATTCACATCTGTTTTGATAAAACTGGACGAAAGCGAGCGCCTTAGCCTCATCGAGCTGATCTGGGAGGTGGTTTACGCCGATAGTGAAGTGCACGAGCTGGAGGATAATCTCGTCTGGCGGATAGCAGAACTCATCGGCGTTTCCTCACGCGACCGTATGCTGCTGAAGCAAAAGGTGGCAAAGACGATGGAGTGTTGACGGCCATTTATACCCCATGCGGCCGTCATTCCGGCTCTGCGCTGCGCTTGTCCGTAATGACGTCGAGGCGGGGTGGCCATAAGATGAGCAAACCATGTTCTGTGTTATATTGAAGGCCTGCTAAAGCCCCTTATCTAGCGTTTTGGCATTGCGCAGAGCGGGAAACCCTACCGACCAAATCAGCGCCACAGCGATTGACGCAACGCCGCCAAACACCACTGCCGGTACCGCGCCGTAGCCTGACGCCATCATGCCTGCACGAAACTCGCCCAGCTCGTTAGATGTGCCGATAAACACATTGTTGACGGCGTTAACCCTGCCTCGCAGCCGGTCCGGCGTCCATAGCTGGATGAGCACCTCGCGCACGTAAACGCTAATCCCGTCCGCTGCGCCGAGAAATACCAACGCGGCAATCGAAAGCCATGACAAGGTGGAAAAACCAAAGATAGCTGTAAACACGCCGAACAGTGCCACTGCGATGAACAGTATAACACCAGCATGATTTTTAATCGGATGGCCCGCAAGCCAGAGCGCGACAGCGACTGCGCCAACGCCGGGTGCGGCACGCAACAGGCCCAATCCCCATGGCCCCAGCACCAAAATATCCCGCGCAAATACCGGCAGCAGCGCAACCGCGCCGCCTAAAAGCACGGCGAACATATCCAGCGAGACCGCACCGAGCACGATCTTTTCACGGAAAATATAGCGGAACCCGCCAAGAATACTTTCCAACATGCTCTCGCCGCTCACATCATGTTGCTTGGGCTTTGGAATGCTGAAAATCGATACAAAGGCGATTATCAACAATACTGACGCTACGGAATATGCCGCCACCGGCGATAGGCCATAAAGCAAACCGCCCGCAACGGGGCCGACAATGCTGGCCACCTGCCATGACGATGACGTCCAGGAAATTGCGTTGGCGAAATCTTTAGTTGGCACAAGATTAACCGCCAGCGATGAGGCGGCGGGGCCGAAGAACGCCCGCGCGGTGCCCATAACCACCAGCACCACGAAGATGGGCACGACATTATGCGAGCCCGAAAGTGTGAACCACAGCAGTGCGAGCGCACACATGACTTCCGCCGCCTCGCTTATCGCCATAATCAAGCGCCGTCCATAGCGATCCGCCGCCGCGCCTGTGACCAACACCAGCAGCAGCGAGGGTAGAAACTGCGCAATACCAACGAGGCCCAGATAGAACGGATCGCGCGTGATATCATAAATCTGCCATGCCACAGACACAGCCACAATCTGCACCGCAAAACTCGATAAAAATCGCGATAGCCAAAACAGCAAAAACGGACGATGGCGAAACGCAGCATATTTATCTGTTGGCGATGATACTTCTGGGGCGGACATGCGGGGGCTTTCGGAAGGCGGGAGGGGCTTGCCAAAGCGAAGGCTGCAAGGGCATGGTTATCGCTGTGATTACTTAGCGGGCCATGCACACTCTGTCACCTGTTTTGACATTGACGAGTTACTTGCGGGAAATTCCTGAGTGGCTTGTCATCCAGCACTTTTGCGCAGGAAAGATTGCAACTCTATTATTCATCCGGTCTCAATCCGCGCGTCGCTGTTGAAGTGGCTAAATATTTGAACTCGCCGGTCGAGTTTATCCGAGGCGGTCCGCGCGATGTGGCAACAGGATTGCCTTTTACCGAGGAGGCCATAATGCTGATTGGGCCTTACAAAAACATTGCCAAATGGCATGATCGTTTGAACAAAATTGACGCATGGCGCGACCCGTTCACCGGTATTGCCGCATGACTTTGAAGGAATTTACAAATGTCGAAAAAAGCACTCATCGTTTGGGGTGGCCGGGAAGGTCATAAGCCGGAACGCAGCGCTGACATTGCGCGGGAGTTGCTGGAGGGCAATGGTTTTGACGTAACAATCGAGACTTCAACCAAGGCGTTTGCCGCTTCGTACCTTGGCCGTTTTGATCTCATTGTGCCGATGATTACCATGTCCACAATCGAGAAAGACGAGGTTGCCAACCTCTGCGCTACCGTCCGCGCCGGTACGGGCCTTGCCGGCTGCCACGGCATGATGTGCGATGCGTTTCGCAACGAGACCGGTTCCAGTTTATGACCGGCGGCCAGTGGGTGTCCCGCCCTGGCACCATAATTGACTACACAGTCAACATCACCGCCACCGCCGATCCGGTTATGACCGGCATTGGCGACTTTGCCTACAGGTCAGAGCAATACTACATGCACACCGACCCGTCGAACCAAGTGCTGGTGACGGCGACTTTCGCCGATGAACATTTCGAAGGCATCGCCGGTGTCACCATGCCCGTCGTCTGGAAACGCCACTACGGCAAAGGCCGCGTGTTTTATGCAGCGCTGGGACACACGGCGGATGAGTTTGCCGTGCCGCAGATGAGGACGATATTTGAACGCGGGATGGTCTGGGCGGGACGATAGGTGTCTGCCCCCCTCCATGTTGGCGGAGTAAGCATTGGACAATGGATCGCGCGATTTTATGTCAATTTCATTGAATGTAGACGAAAAACCAGTGATATCTCTATCTTCTAGGCTTAAAACCAAATTGAAGGTTAACGCCCGTCATCCTAAAACGCCACTTTAGCATGTCTTCACTTGCAACATATGTGTCAATAACTTGAGCATTCTCAAGACCATTTGCTCGGATACTAACTAGGGCAGGCCTTGGTAACAGAAGAGTGCCGCCTAACCAGTCCGCCTCCTCTTCTTGGTCTTGATTGAAGTTCGACGGAACTAGATGGCCATTTTCACTCAGACTGGCGGAATGGAGTTCATGGCCCAATATGATATGTGCTAATTCGTGTAGAATGACGCTATTTACACGCGGGCTGGATTGGCTTGAATTATACACCACTAAATGTCTAGTTCGGATTCGAAGTGTGAATGCGGACCAGCTCTGACTCTCATCCCCAGTTAATTGCGTCAAATCGGCTAAAGGCAAATTCTGGATGGTTGCTTCATTCCAAACAGTAACGCCTATTTTAGCAGCAAGGTCCTTTCCAAACAAAGGGGCGTCCTCTGCAAGACCCAGAGACTTCCTAATTTCAGTCGAACGACGCTCACACTGCGATTTGAACCCACGTCGAAGCAATTAGTGACCTTCCACTTCGATGTGTTCAGCAAATTGTTTGCTTGCAAGTTCAATAAGTACTGCAAGTGATTTTGCGGTACTCGCCGAAACCGATTTGTGTTTCTTAAACGCAATTTGTAGGCCGCCAATTCCAGTAAACTTTGCCATATCCTCTTTCAACCATACGCATATTTTCTCTAAAGTACCCATATCCGGAATATGTCCCCGTTCGATACGAGACAGAGTGGTAGGGCTAATGCCGATTTCAGCTGCTGCTGCCCGAACACCCATATTCCCCTTTTTCCTTTGAACGAGACCTGCAAGGTCGTCGATTTTCATTGATTCCTCCGAGTGTATTTTTTTGTGGTATTAGTGTGCCTCTGACTGGACGGTCTATTTTCAGGTGCTAGCACTGTACCAGTCTGCGGCACACCATATAGAATCACCTCTGATTTGGTGGGTCAAGGATTAAGTTCAACATGCGACATTTTTCCTCCCGAAAAGTCGCTGCTAATTTTGGCCTTAGAAAGGACCAAGCCATGTATAAGTTTAAAATCAAAAATGCCGCGAATGGCCAGTATCGTGTTCAGTTTCTATACAATTCTGAACCTATGGTCTGGTCCGAAAATTATACTACGAAAGTGACCGCGCAGAATTGCATTACCTCACTCAAGGTTCATGCGAAGACTGCCGTAATTGTCGATACCACAATTGGTGAAACTGGGAGCGGCTATCGCTTCGAAATCATAAAATCTACCAATGGTCAGTATTTCACTCATTTCAAGGCATCTAATGGCGAAATAATGGTTTCATCCGAAACATACACTGCAAAAGTGAACGCCAAGAATTGTGCCCAGTCCGTGAAAGACAATTCAGCATTCGCTCCGACTGTTGATGAAACAGTCGCAAAGGTGGCGTGAAATCAATGTGTCGGCCGCAATGGTGCGGCCAACGATAGGCCCAAAGGAGACTAAAAATGTCTAAAAGTACAAATACACGCAGCACTATCAGTGGGCGGTTTGTTAAACCCAGTGTGGCTGCGCGCAGTCCATCAACGACTGTTACTGAGAGCGTAAACGGCGGTAGCACACATGGAGTCCATCGCAGTGCGGTTTCTGGTGAATTCGTCAGCAAAGCGTTTGCGAAAGCGCATCCTAAGACGACCATGAAAGACAGCTAAGTTGTTAGTGCAAAAATAGTCCTCCCAACACGTTTGGGGGGACTAACTATTTATGCAAATCGAGACTCGAACATCGCTAAGTTTCAATAATCGAGGCAATCAGGCATGGATTCCGGATCTGCGCTTTTACCTGCTTCGCATGACACGCTTGTCCGGAATGAAGAAGCCCCGCGGGAACCATCTACTTATTGCCGTGCTTTCAGCTCCAAAAACAGCGCTGCGTGGTCTAAATCGCCGCCATTTAGTTCGCCGACTAAGTGTTTGAAGCGATCGCGTTGGGTTTCTGCCAGCGGGAGTGTGATGTTCAGGTCGTTTGCGGCGTCAAGTAGGTTGTTCAGGTCTTTCAATTGGAACACGGAGCGCCCGCCGGGTACGAAGTTTTCGTCTTCCATGCGTGCGCCATGTTGTTGCAAAATAACGCTGTCGGCAAAGCCGCCTGCGAGTGCGGCCCTGAGTGCACCTTTGGAAAGTCCGGCTTTTTGCGCCAGTAATATAGCTTCGGCGACCGCGCCGATGGTGATGGCGACGATGCCTTGGTTGGCGAGTTTTGCCACCTGTCCGCAGCCGGCGGGACCGACATGGGTGGGCCTTCCCATGGCACAAAGCACTGATTTTGCTGCATTAAATACAAGCTCGTTGCCGCCCGCCATAATTGCCAGCGTGGCTAAATCCGCGCCCTTGGTGCCCCCGCTTACCGGCGCGTCCAAGGCATTGATGTTCATCGCCTTCAGCATGGCAAATTGTGCCCGCGCCTCGACCGGTTTGATGGAACTCATGTCGATCAGCGTGGTTCCTGCGGCCATGTACGAGGCGACGCGCTCTTCAAACATTAGCTGGCTAACAGACGGACCGTCGGACAGCATGGTAATAACGAAGTCTGCGCCCTTTACCACGTCTTGAGCGCTACCGGCGACCTTGCCGCCGAATGTTTCAAGTGCCTGCGCCTTGGATTTGGTGCGGTTCCATGCGGTTACAGCAAAGCCTTTGGTCAAAAGGTTCCGTGCCATCGGGAAACCCATCAGGCCAATGCCTAAAAATGCAATTTTTGGCGTGCTCATCCTGCTGCCGCTCCGTTGGCGGTTAGAAACACTGAATAAAGCGACTGCCGCGCGACGATGAACAGCCGGTTGCGCTTTGGCCCGCCGAAACAGACATTGGCGACCATTTCCGGAATGCGCACCTTGCCGATCAGCGTTCCGTCCGGATCATAGCAATGCACGCCGTCGCCCGCGCTTGTCCAAATGCGGCCTGCAAGGTCCACACGGAAGCCGTCAAACAGCCCGTTTGTGCAAGTGGCAAAGACGCCTTGGTCGGTCAGCTTTGTGCCGGTCACGGCAAACTTGCGCATGTTTTTCGGCGCGCCCGTATCGGCTACATAGAGCGTCTTTTCATCCGGCGAAAACGCCAAGCCATTGGGATGGTCCATATGGTCAATCACGCGGGTGATGACGCCTTGTGTGTCCACGCAATAGACGTGGCAGCCATCCTGCCCGCTGACCGCACGGTCGCCCTCATAGTCCGTCATGATGCCATAATCAGGGTCCGTGAACCAAATCGCGCCGTCGCGGCGCACCACTACATCATTGGGCGAGTTCAGCAGCTTGCCCTGATAGCTGTCAGCGATGACCGTGATCGAGCCGTCATGCTCCGTGCGCGTCACGCGGCGGGTGAGATGTTCGCACGTCACCATGCGGCCTTGGTTATCAACAGTGTTGCCGTTGCAATTATTGGAAGGCTTGCGAAACTCCGAAACCGAGCCATCCGTCTCGTCGAAGCGCATCAGCCTGTTGTTGGGAATATCCGAAAACACCAGATAGCGCGCGGACGCAAACCATGCCGGACCCTCCAACCAGCGCCCGCCCGTCCACAGCCGCTCGACAGCGACATGGCAGACAAAGCAGCTTTCAAAGCGCGGGTCATAAGTTTCAAATCCTGTGCCTTCAACATCACTGAACATGGGCGTTTCCGTTTAAAAAAATGGCTCTAAAATGTTATCGCTATCATTAGCACGCTCCGAGCCAGCCGCAAGCGCAGTTCGCGCGCTTTCCGCACCGTTTCTCTATACATTCTATGCGTTTGCCGACCTGTTTCCGTTCGCTGTGAAAATGTACTTTTGCACCCTTGAGCATCGCGCGTGGTAGCGCTAACATCATGCTGACATTTCAGACCGGGACAGATGGAAAAACAAGACCAGCCCAAATTCAACGATGCTCAAATGCCCACCATGGCCGATGTCGCGCGCCATGCGGGTGTCTCGTCGATGTCTGTTTCGCGGGCGTTGAAGGATGGTAATCTGGTGTCGGAAGCAACGCGGTTGCGCATTTTCGCGGCCATTGATGAACTCGGCTATGTGCTTGATTTATCAGCGGGAAGTCTCTCATCCAAGCGCACCGGCTTTGTCGCGGCGATTATTCCGTCCATCAATAATTCCAACTTTTCAGACACCGCGCGGGGCATTACCGACGCTCTGGAAAAAACCGGGTTACAGCTTTTGCTGGCCTATAATGACTATTCCATCGAGAGCGAGGAGCGACTAATTGAAGCCATGCTGCGCCGCCGCCCCGAAGGTATTATTCTCACCGGCGGGCAACATACTGATCGGGCGCGAAGGATGCTGGAAAATGCCGGCATACCCATCGTCGAAACTTGGGATTTACCGTCAAAACCCATTGACCAAGTGGTGGGTTTTTCCAATGCGGAAGCCATGAACATGCTGGTTAAGTCATTGGCAAGAAAGGGTTATCAGCGTTTTTCCTATATCGGCGGCACCACAGAGCGCGATACCCGCGGCAACCAGCGCCGGTCTGGATTTCTGGCAGCGATTGACGAGCTTGGCTTGCCGGAAGGGCGGCTGGTTTCCTTCGGCGTGCCCCCCATTTCTATGGAGCAGGGCGCTCAAGCTTTGGGCAATGTGCTGGACCAATGGCCGGATACTCAAGTGGTGGTGTGTGTCTCAGACCTCTCGGCTTTTGGCGCTCTTATGGAGTGTAACCGGCGTAAATTGTCGGTTCCCAATGACGTAGCCATTGCCGGATTTGGCAATTATGAAATCGCCGCCTGGTCGCATCCGCGCATCACATCGGTGGATATTGAATGCTATGAAATTGGCAAATTAGCCGCGCAAAAGCTGTTCCAAACCATTCAAAATCCCAATATTGAAGGGCGGCATGAGCTGGTCCTGACAAAAATACGCGTGATTGAGCGCGAAAGCACATGAGGCATCAAATGTCTGAATATACAGTAGAATCCCTCAAGCTAACCCATGAAGGTGCGCTGGCCCTGCTCAATGCGGGTATTGCCAAGGCCGAAGCCATGGGCGTGCCGCAATGCATCATCGTGGTTGATGCCAGCGGTGAAGTTTTGGCATCAGTGCGCATGGACGGCGCGAAGTTTTTGAGCCTGCGCACCGCCCACACAAAGGCACGCACAGCCGCCTCATCCAACAATCTCACCGGCGCATTGGGCAATGAAGCAGCACTCGCGGCCTCCATTTCGTCCAAAGGCGCAATGACAATACTCAAAGGCGGCCTGCCCATCAGGTTTGGCGGCAAACTTGCCGGTGGTATTGGCGTGGGTTCCGGCACCGGTGATGAAGATGTCGAAGTAGCCCGCGCCGCCTTATCAGCGATTGGCGCAGATTCGGTTTAGCTACTTCTTGGATCGCAGCAAGGATTTGGCTTCGCTAGCCATCACGGCAATTGCCGCATCTGCCTCACGGTGGCGCGACAATTTTCGCGCCGCATCGAATTTCAAGTAATAGTCTTCAGCCTGCCGTTTCGCGGCATCGGCATTCACAGTGCCACCGGATTTTAGCGCCACGCGTCCAAGTTGCTGTAGCTGATTATCAAGCAGTGTCACCGCATCACCACCAACCGGTCGATATCCAGTTGGTCTTCGAAAATATCGAGCAGTATGGTGGTAAGGCGGTTCAGCTCTTTGATCTCGCTTTGGTGAAGATAATTCTTGGAAACAGACACATCCACTTTGCGAATGTTGTCCTGCGGCTATGTCTGTAAGCCCATGTTTTAAGGATGCCTGTTGCCCAGCGACGAAATATCGTGGCCTGTGCGGACGACACGCGGTAGCCAACGGAAATAACCATATCAAGATTATGGAGTGTGACTGGTTTAGCCGCGCCAGCAATATGCATTTTTTGCATATTACTCTCCTCCGCCGACTCGCATTCCGCAATAATATTGGCGATATGCCTTGAAATTACAGATTGATCCCGCCCGAATAACTGCCCGATTTGCGCCTGTGTCATCCAAAGGGCATCGCCTTGATGGCGGATATCTATTAGCAGGCCGTTATCCGTTCCATAAACTAAAAAATGTTCGCCGGTTTGTGCATCTTCCATCAAGTGAACCGTCTCGTCAGATATTGTGTATCCAATTTCAAGGAGGCCAGCCACACGAAGTGACGGCACATGAATAAAATCCTAGATACATTTTTCGCTATTTGCAATCAGCTAAAATCCAGCTGAACTTTCATAGACTTAGAGCGGTCGTTGGCAGCTTCGAATGCGGCTGTTGCTTCCATCATTGGGTAGACGCCCGTGAGCAGAGGCTGCAAATCCACGCGGCGTTTGTTGATGAGTTCCACGGCTAGAGCGAACTCTTCGTGGAAGCGGAAGGAGCCGCGAATTTCGAGCTCTTTGGAGACAATCAGGTTCTGCGGAATGGAGACATCACCGCCAAGGCCCAGCTGCATAAGGACGCCGCGCGGTTTCAAAACGTCGATGCCGGAGCGCAGGCCCCGCTCATTGCCTGACGCCTCAAACATCACATCGAAATAGCCCTTGTTGGCGCTGTAGGCGGCAAGCTGTTCGGGGTTTTCAGCGACGTTTATCACACGGTCCGCGCCGACTTTCTGCGCCATCGCCAGTACGCCTGCCATCACATCGGTGGCGACAATTTCCGCTGCGCCACGAGCCCGTGCAGCGACTATGCACAGCGCACCTATGGGTCCACAGCCGGTGACGAGCACGCGTTTTCCCAGCAGCGAGCCTGCGCGATTGACGGCGTGGAGCGTCACCGCGAATGGTTCAGCAAACGCCGCTTCATTGATCGAAATACCGTCATCGACCTTGTGACACTGGAAACTTTGCGCCACCAAATGCTGGCTGAATGCGCCTTGTATATGTGGCATCCGCATGGCGCTGCCATAAAATCGCATATCAAGGCATTGGTTTTGCTGGCCTTTTTGACAGTAGATGCAAAGACCGCAGGGCTTGCTGGGCGAGACTGCAACGCGGTTTCCTACAGCAAGGCCGGAGACGCCGCTTCCGAGCGCCGTAATTGTTCCGGCAATTTCGTGGCCCAAAATCATCGGCTCTTTGAGCCGGATCGTGCCGAAACCACCATGATTATAATAGTGCAAATCGGAGCCGCAAATGCCGCCCGCCTGTATCGACACTGCCACCTCGCCGGGGCGGGGCGATTGCGCCTCGCGCTCTTCAATTCGCAAATCTTTGGCAGCGTGGATGACGATGGCTTTCATGGAAATCTCCTTATGCCACCGGTGTCAGCAGCGGGTGTCCGGCAAAATGTGCCGCCAGATTATCACGCACCAATTGGCCCATAGCCTTGCGGGTTTCCACCGTGCCGGAAGCGTGATGCGGCTGGAGGGCGACGTTGGGCAGGGTGAAAAAGCGCGGGTTGATGTTCGGCTCGTTCCAGAAAACATCCAACCCCGCAGACTTGATGGACTTGGCTTCCAATGCATCCAAAAGCGCAGCTTCATCAACCGTCGAACCGCGCGAAACATTGACCAGAATGCCCTCCGGCCCTAGCGCCTCAAGAACTTGTTTATCAATAATATTTTTGGTTCCTTCACCGCCGGAAAGGGTCACAATAAGAAACTCATTGTCACGGGCAAGCGCCAGCAATGATGGCTCAAACTTATAGGATAATTCCGCTTTCGCGCTGCGGGCATAATAGGAAATTTCGCAGTCAAATGCAGCCAGCCGCTTGGCGATTGAGCCGCCGATACGGCCCATTCCCGCAATGCCGACCTTCTTGCCGCTCACTCGCGTGACCAGTGGCAACCCGCCCTGTGCCCATGCGCCGGAGCGCACCAGCGCGTCGCCCTGCGGCACTTGGCGTGCGGCGGCGAGCAGCAGCGCAACGGCGATGTCGGCAACGTCGTCGGTCAAGACGTCCGGTGTGTTTGTCACTTTGATGTTGTGGGCGCGGGCGGCGCCCAAATCTACTGCATCGGTGCCGACACCGAACACAGAAATAATTTCAAGGTTTGGTAGCGCCGCCATCAAATCAGCGCCCGCGCCCAAATCACCGCGCGTGGCTATCGCCTGCACCAATGCGCCATGGATACGCAGAAAACCGCCCCTGTCGTTGACTTCCCAAAGACGCAGTACTTCATAATTTTTCTCGAAATAGTCGAGATCCCATTGTGGATAGGCTCCGGTCATTAGTAATGTGGGTCGGGCCATAATTGTTTCCAAAATTTACCTTGTCACATAATTATGTTATCGCTAACATTACTGTCAAGGCGAATTTGTAATCACAGGATTAGGACTATTAAAATATGACAGCATTGTTTGATTTGACTGGAAAACGCGCACTGATTACCGGCTCCGGCCAAGGAATTGGTTATGCCATCGCTCAAGGTTTGGCGGCGCAAGGGGCGGAGATTGTGCTCAACGGGCGCACGGTTTCGCGCGTGGAGAAGGCCGTGGCAGCGCTGCAGGCCACGGGCGCAAATGTTAGTGCGGCTGCGTTTGATGTGACGGATGCGGCGGCAGTGGCGGCCGGCGTCAATCATGTTGAAGAGACACTTGGACCGATTGATATTCTCGTCAATAATGCCGGAATGCAGTTTCGCGCGCCACTCGAAGATTTCCCCGTCGATAAATGGCAGGAGCTGTTGCAGACCAATATTTCCAGCGTATTTTTTGTCGGTCAAGCGGTCGCCCGCCACATGATTAAGCGGGGCAAAGGCAAGATTGTGAACATTGCCTCGGTACAAAGCGAGCTGGCACGGCCCAATATCGCGCCTTACACCGCTACCAAAGGCGCGGTGCGCAACCTCACCAAAGGCATGTGCACGGACTGGGCCAAGTATGGTTTGAATATCAATGCGATCGCGCCGGGCTATTTCAAGACCCCGCTTAATCAAGCTCTTATGGATAATCCTGAATTTTCATTATGGCTCGAAAAACGCACGCCGGCGGGCCGCTGGGGCAATGTTGACGAGCTGATTGGCGCGGCGGTGTTCCTCTCGTCAGATGCGGCCTCTTTTGTGAATGGACATGTGCTTTATGTTGACGGCGGCATTACAGCGTCGCTCTAATGCGGCATCACAGCATCGCTTTAAAATTGGGCCTGTCATCGTGATGGGCGTTTCCGGTTGTGGCAAGTCCAGTGTGGGCCAAGCGATTGCGGACCATTTTAATGTGCCGTTTATTGAAGGCGATGCACTTCATCCGCCCGCAAATATTGCCAAAATGTCATCGGGCACACCGCTAAATGATTATGATCGCTGGCCATGGCTGGATATAGTCGCGGAAAAACTGGGCGCGGATAGTGAAACGAATGGAGGCGCGGTGGCAAGCTGTTCGTCGCTCAAAAAGATCTACCGTGACCGGCTGGAAGCAGGGGCAGGCGCGAATACGCAGTTCATTTTTCTTGACTGTTCCCGCGAAACGCTGGAGCGAAATCAATCGGGCCGCAAGGGCCATTTCATGCCGCCAGTGCTGTTGAACAGCCAGTTGAAAACACTTGAACCGCCAGTCGGCGAGGCACGCGCCATTTGGATTGATGGTAATCTGTCGTTTGAAACCGTAATAGCCTCCACCATTAAAGCGCTCATGTCAGAAGGCTAATCCATGACCGGTAAAGAGTTGAAAGTTGCTGTCATCGGCGCGGGACTAATGGGTTCGGCCATAGCTACGCGGCTTATCGAATGCGGCGCCACCGTCACGATATTTGATTTGGATGCCATGAAAGTCGCTTTGCTGGTGGAAAAAGGTGCGCGAGCGGCCTCCACTATTTCAGATGCCACAGCAGCCGGTGATTTCGTCATCCTCAGCCTCAACCATGCCAAGATTGTTCGCAGTGTAGTGTTTGGAAATGATGGCGTTGCAAATAGCGGCAGCACTTCCAAATTGCTTATTGATATGAGCTCTATTGACCCCAAAGACACTTGCGAAATGGCCGTGGCACTGCGGGCGCAAACCGGCATGGCATGGGTGGATTGCCCGCTCTCGGGCGGTGTGCCCGGCGCACTTGGCGGGCGGTTGACCATTATGGCGGGTGGCTCCCGGCAAGATTTTGAGCGGGCACGGACCGTGATGTGTCACTTGGCAGCGAACTATACTTTGATGGGGCCGAATGGCGCCGGCCAAACGGTCAAGCTCATAAATCAGCTTTTTTGTGCCGTGCAGTTTCAAGCCGTCGCGGAGGCTGTAAAGCTGGCGGAAGCTGGCGGCGTGGATGCATCCGCAATTCCATCTGCACTTAAAGGCGGTCGGGCGGACAGCGCCATTATGCAAGAGTTTATGGCCAAATTCGCACGCCGGGATTATTCCCCTACTGGGCGCATCGATAATATGATGAAGGATTTAATATCGCTGCAAGATTTTGCGCAAGCCACAAACACATCGCTGCCAATAGCAAATGCACTCTTAGATATTCACAAGCACCTTATCGCAGCTGGTTTGGGCGCAAAAGATTCCGCCGAAATGATGCGATTTTTGGATGGCGAGTTGGGCTAATATCATCAAAATCCGGCTAAGGGTGCTGGTCTGCTCTTTTCCACTTGCTAAAATGAGGGAAATATCATCCGGTTTACTTAGACATATTATTTACATTTTACCGGAGGATAAAATGTCTAAAAAAATAACTATTTTGGCGAGCGCGGCTCTTGCATTCGCAGTCTCTTTTATCGCTCAGGCATCCGCTAAACCAATTTGCGGATGGTATGCAATCGCATCTTGCTCTACTTCGGCAGATGCAGCAGAAAAATTTGTTAATGGTGGTTGGGGACAATTAATTGATACCAACAATTATGACGGTTTTAAGCACGGTCTTCATTGCGTCGTCAGCGGACCGCAACCTAAGATTTCAGCTGTTAATGACAAAACGGCAGCCCGTGACGCAGGCATTGCCGGCGACGTCTATATCAAGAAAGCTTGTACGGACGAGAGCAACGTCGGCGATTGAGCGTTATCATTTGCCCGAACTTGGCCGCATTTTACAATCAACTACTGAAATAAATTTGGTGCAACCATTGCATTCGATTATATTTTTTGGAAGTGGTTTGTTATCGACCAAATTTTAGAGCAAGACACGTTCAGACGGAATCGTAATTCGCACCACGAACTGCACAGTTCTGACAAAAACAGGTTCAATTGAACGTGTCCTGCTCTGAATAACAGTTATTTGGTACAATGGAGCCGGATAGACAGATTGTTGAATATTGTTTCGATCAAACCTCGTGAGACTGGCGCAAGTGTGAAATCCAGCGTCCGGCTGCTCATCACCCTCGTGGCGCTGACCGTTTTGTCAGCATGCCAAATGTTGAGTACTGCAGGCGTCGTTCCGGGCGGAAATGATCTTAGCGCCAGCGACCTTGGTGTTGCGTTATCACCATCATCGACGCCCATGACAATTGAGAATGTTTCGCGCGGTGATCGATTTGCCAAGTTAGCCGCCAGCCAGCATCCTAAAATACTTGCGACCTATGGCGGGGAATACCAAGATGTAAAGCTTGAGCGGATGGTGGCAAAAATTGTCGGGCGGCTGTCTTTTAACGCCGATGACCCCAACCAGACCTACCGCATTACCCTTTTGAATTCGCCAAGTGTCAATGCTTTCGCGCTGCCCGGCGGCTATGTTTATGTGACGCGCGGATTGTTGGCGCTGGCAAATGATAGTTCGGAGTTAGCGGCAGTTATTGCCCATGAAATGGGGCACATTACAGCAAAACACGGCATTCAGCGCCAAAAATTGGAGGCTGATGAAAGTTTGGCGCAGCGCGTGGTGTCGGAAGTTTTAGCCGATGACGAGGCCGGACGTCAGGCTAATATCCGGGGGAAATTACGTCTGGCGCAATTTTCGCGCAACCAAGAGCTGGAGGCTGACGCCATCGGCATCAAGGCCAGTGGCGGTGCGGGCTATGATCCATTTGCTGCGTCACGTTTTTTGGCGTCGCTTGGTTCTTACACCGACTTCCGCGCGACATCGACCAAGGATGACATGTCGCTCGACTTTCTGGCCACGCATCCCTCAACCCCGCAGCGTGTGGAGTTGGCAGTGCGCCACGCCCGTTTGATCGGCCCTCCGGGCACGGGCGACAAGGATCGGGATGCCTATTTGAGTGGCATTGATGGCCTGCTGTTCGGCGATAGTCCGGAGGAAGGCTATGTTCGCGGACAGAATTTTATCCATGCAGGGCTTGGTATCGCCTATAAAATTCCGGTCGGTTATGACACAGAAAATAATAAGGATGCGGTACTTTCGGCAGGTCCCGGTGAAACTGCGATTCGTTTTGATGGTGTGGAATTGCTGCAAACCACGCCTCTCATCGACTACATCAAATCGGGCTGGGTGGCCGGTTTAGACGAAACCACAATCACGCCGACCACCATTGCGGGTTACGAGGCCGTGCGCGCCAAGGCCAAGGCTGACCGTTGGCAGTTTGAACTGACGATCATGCGTGTGAATGGAAAAGTCTACCGTTTTCTCATTGCCGCGCCCTTGAATGCGACCGGATTGGACGCGGTCGCTAACACAGTTACATCCAGTTTCCGGGTGCTGACGCCGGAAGAGCGCGCGGCACTCAAGCCATCACGGGTTCATATTGTAACAGTCAAGGCTGGCGATACCGTTGGCGGCTTAGCTACCCGCATGACAGGGACTGAGCGTAAACTCGACCTTTTCCGGATACTCAATGGTCTTACTGCCGGACAAACCGTTTCTGCCGGAGACAAGGTGAAGCTGGTTTTAGATGAGTAAGGGACAATTTTATGCGACGCCCAACATTATCGATATACGTATAAGATTAACGTTGTAAAAACCTACCCCCCCGCCACGGAGTCCCCCCTCTGGCGATCTTCAAAAAAAGTGGAAGCGGGGCGCTTCTCCGGAAGCGCGGGTATTGTAGTGGGTTGCGCTACTCTTGCGCCCCGCACGATATAACTTCGCTATCACAGCCCGGGCTGGC
>JAYVRA010000057.1:0-26034 GCA_043776635.1 Phyllobacteriaceae bacterium | reverse complement strand
GAGCTGACATCCAAATCACCCAATTTTCCACTTTTTTTTCTGCTAATTCCCTGTCCATCTTTTGCCTAATGCGCCACTGCCGCCGCTGCAGCTTCATCAATCAGGCGTCCGGTGCGGAAGCGTTCCAGCGTGAAGGGCGCGTTGATTTTGTGCGGCTCGTCGCGAGCAATCGTATGGGCGAACACATTGCCGGAACCAGGCGTCGCCTTGAAGCCGCCCGTGCCCCAACCGCAGTTGACATAAAGCCCCTTCACAGGGGTCTTGGCCAAAATCGGCGAGCGGTCCGGTGTCACATCAACAATGCCGCCCCATGAGCGCAGCATTTTCATGCGGCCGAACATCGGGAACATTTCGCAAATCGCATCCAGCGTATGGTTCAAAATATGCAGGCCGCCAGTCTGCGAGTAAGACACATATTGGTCCGTGCCCGCGCCGATAACCAGTTCGCCCTTATCAGACTGCGAAATATAGGCGTGAACCGTGTTGGACATAACCACGCACGGGAAGGCTGGCTTAACCGGCTCGGACACCAGCGCCTGCAGCGGATAGCTTTCCAGCGGCATACGAACGCCGGCCATTTCCATCAACACCGACGTATGGCCCGCAGCCACGACGCCGACTTTCTTAGCGCCAATAAAACCTTTGGAGGTTTCAACGCCGGAAACCGAACCATCAGCCGCGCGGGCGATGCCCGTCACTTCGCAGTTCTGTATAATATCCACACCGCGATCCGCCGCAGCGCGGGCATAGCCCCACGCCACAGCATCATGCCGCGCCGTGCCACCGCGCCGTTGCAATGTCGCGCCCACCACGGGATAGCGTGCAGACGCTGCGATATTGAGCGGCGGACAAAACTCCTTGGCCTGCTCTGGCGACAGCCATTCATTATCAACGCCATTAAGGCGGTTGGCATGAACATGGCGCTTCAAAACTTGAACATCATGAACATTATGCGCCAGCATCATCACGCCACGCGCCGAATACATCACATTGTAATTGAGATCCTGAGACAGCCCGTCCCATAGCTTCACCGCATGGTCATACATGGCGGCCGATTCGTCATAGAGATAATTAGAGCGGATAATCGTGGTGTTGCGCCCGGTGTTACCACCGCCCAGCCAGCCCTTTTCCAGCACCGCAACATTGGTAATGCCGTGCTCTTTAGCCAAATAATAGGCCGTAGCCAACCCGTGCCCGCCCGCGCCCACGATTATCACATCATAAGACGCCTTCGGCTCAGGAAAGGTCCATTGCTTATCCCAACCCTTGTGGGCACGCATGGCCTCTCGGGCGAGAGCAAAAACCGAATATTTACGCATGAGCTAAGCCTTATGAAAAACGAAATGAGAGAGGCTACGATGTTTAGCCTTAACACTAGCCAATGCAATGCCAAGTGCGAAGGGCATATTGCGACGATGTGTGACGGAAAAGCGAAGAGGGAAGGGAAATTGCGGTGGTTCGGCAAACTCAAAGACTGGCGACGCATTCAAACGCGCTACGACCGATGTGCCCACGCCTTCATGTCAGCCATCGCAATCGCCGCAACAATCATCTTCTGGATCAATCAATCAGTCCTGAGCCTAATCATCCACATTGGCGGAACCTTTGCCGACACCAATCGTCGTGTACTTGAGGCCATTGTTGCGACCAAAAATGGACCAATAAAACCGCAAAACCACCTGACACTGGAGTCGCAAGCGTTGCTGAACTCGGCACGGGCGGCAGGTATTTCACCTATTAAACTCTTTTCGGCAAAGATTGGGGGCAATGTCGCCTAAGTCAGCTTTTCCCGTTAAAACCTTATCATCAAAGATAGACATGTCCGCCTCTATCTGCTAACTGCGCGTCAGATTGCGGGGAAACTCCCTCCTGAGATCCGAATTTATTGTTTAATATAGACCCGAAAGGCGTGATTACACGTGCAAGTACTCGTTCGTGATAACAATGTTGACCAAGCGCTCCGCGCTCTGAAGAAGAAGTTGCAGCGCGAAGGCGTTTTTCGCGAAATGAAAATGCGCGGCGCATTTGAAAAGCCGTCCGAAAAGCGCGCCCGCGAAAAGGCGGAAGCCATTCGCCGCACACGCAAGCTGGCCCGCAAGCGCGCACAGCGCGAAGGCCTGATTGCTGTGAAGCCAGTGGTCGAAAAAACGCCAATGGCACGCGGTTAATCTGCCGCTTTTTAGGCGGTATTAAAATATAGGGGTGGGGCAACAGCGTTGTTTCCACCTTTTTCTATTTATTGTACATGTTTCTATTTGTAGGGCATGTTTTATTTGCGGGGCTTGGCGCTATTTACATAGATTAGCTTTCTGGTGAGGGAATTTTGAATGATAAACGCAACATCAAACGCGCACAGCCGCTCGGCAATCATCCGTTTTGCTCTGGTGGCATCCACGATTGCGCTGAGCGCTTGCGTTTCCAATCCTGGCGGCGAAATTGCCACTTCAATCGACCGTGTTGAAGGATCAACCAGCAATATTGCCTCGCTAACTGATGTCATCAATCAAAATCCGCAAGATCCCAACGGCTATAATGTGCGCGGAGCCGCTCTTGGCCGTTCTGGTCGTTATGACGAAGCCTTGTCCGATTTTAATCAAGCGCTGCAATTGAAAGCGGATTTCTATCAGGCCTATGCCAACCGCGCTTTGATTTACCGCTTCCTCGGCAATCTGGGCAGCGCCGCCAGCGACTATAATCGCGCAATCCAAATTAACCCGAAATATGACGCTGCCTACATCGGCCGTGGCAATCTTTATCGAAAAGCCGGCCGCATCAACGAAGCGTTCAATGACTTCCAGCAAGCCATCGGCTTGGATACAACAGACCCGCGCGCCTACCACAACCGTGGCCTGATCTATCAAACCCGCAAGCAGCACGACTACGCCATTAGCGATTTCTCCACGGCCATTTCGCTCGATCCCGACGCACCTGAGCCATATAATGGCCGTGGCATTTCTTATCTTGCGCTGGGCAGCATTGAAAATGCGTTTGCCGATTTCAATCAAGCCATCAAATTAAATGACAAGCTGGCCGAAAGCTGGGCCAACCAAGCACTGGTTTATGAGCAAAAGGGCGAGTTCAAGAAGGCGGTAAAATCCTACCAACGCGCCGCAATTCTTGACCCGTCTTATGGCCCCGCCCAAGAGGGCTTGAGCCGCACACGCGGCCAGCCGGACAGAGCGTTGGCTGCTGCAGCTGCGCAATGATTCAAGAGGATGGCAACGGCTCTCTTAGTTTTAGCGCATCCGACCACAACTAATCTATCGCAACTTTTTGCCGGCAATATTCGCCTTGCATTGAATAGCGCAAAAATTGTCATTGATTTTCTTAATCTTTATGCGAGTAACTTCGCGCCGGTACTGAGCTGCGAGGAGCGCTTGGGCTGTTATGTCACCCTGCCCTTGCGCAAATTGAAGATCATACGATTCGCCTCGATGAGGCGGAAAACGTCGTTCTTGTCTTTCCGGCTTGGTTGTACGGGTTTCCGGCAATTATAAAAGGCTGGTTCGACCGCACTTTCGGCCTTGGCGTCGCCTTTGAACACGCAACTCATTCTTGGACAAATAAAGCCGCGTCTGACTAAGCCTAAGTATGTGCTTGTTGTGACAACTTTAGGGTCACAGTTGTGGGTGGACTGGGTTGGAATGCGCAGACCCATGCAGCGCATTCTCAAGACCGCGATTTTTTGGCATCTGTGCGCACGCGAAGTTTACGATGTTGTCCTTTTACGATGCAGAAAAGCCAAGCACAGCGAGGATTGAGACATTTCGCAGGAAGTTGTCGGCGGCTACCCGCAAATTGACATCATGAAAAAACCCGCCTCGCGGCGGGTTTGAATTGTCTGACGAAAGCGATGCTTACTGGTCCAGCGCCTTCACAATCTCATCTGTCATTTTCTTGGCATCGCCGAGCAGCATCATCGTGCCATCATTGTAAAACAATGAGTTGTCGATACCTGCATAACCGGATGCCAAAGAGCGCTTGACGAAGAGGCAGGTTGCCGCCTTGTCAACGTCCAAAATAGGCATACCATAAATAGGTGATGCTTTATCGGTGCGGGCCGCCGGATTGGTCACATCATTCGCGCCGATAACATACGCAACGTCTGCAGTGGAAAACTCGCCGTTAATTTCTTCGAGCTCAAACACATCATCATAAGGCACATTGGCTTCCGCCAAAAGCACGTTCATGTGGCCAGGCATACGGCCAGCCACTGGATGGATGGCATATTTCACTTCAACGCCATGTGCCTTGAGCTTATCTGCCATTTCACGAACCGCGTGCTGCGCCTGTGAAACCGCCATGCCGTACCCCGGAACGATGATAACCTTGGACGCATTCTTCATCAGGAATGCAGCATCCGCAGCCGCACCAAGTTTGACCGGCTTATTGGAGTTATCTTCGCCGCCACCAGCTGCCGCAACATCACCGCCGAAGCCGCCAAGAATCACCGAGATAAACGAGCGGTTCATTCCCTTACACATGATGTAAGACAGGATTGCGCCAGAAGATCCGACCAACGCACCCGTGATAATCAGCGCCAAATTGCCGAGCGTAAAACCAATCCCTGCAGCTGCCCAGCCCGAATAGGAATTGAGCATTGAAACGACAACCGGCATATCGGCGCCGCCAATCGGGATAATCATTAAAACGCCAAGCGCCAGCGAAACCAGCACAATCAGCCAGAACACGAAATGGCTTTCAGTCATGACTAGAAGCGCAATTAGCGTAACTAACGCTATGCCCAAACCGGCATTCACCATATGGCGCATTGGCAGCATAATCGGTTTGCCGGACATACGGCCATCGAGCTTCAAGAAGGCAATGATGGAACCGGTAAATGTAACCGCACCAATGGCGACACCCAGAGACATCTCAACAAGCGCTTGGCCGTGAATAGAACCAACATCACCAATACCAAAGCTTTCCGGCGCATACATGGCGGCAGCAGCGACCATAACGGCAGCAAGCCCAACGAGCGAATGAAAAGCGGCAACCAATTGCGGCATCGCGGTCATTGGAATGCGGCGGGCAACCAACGCTCCTGCCCCGCCGCCAATGCCAAGACCAAGAACGATCAGCGCAAAGCCGCCAAAGCTTGGACGCGCCAGAAGCAGCGTGGTAATAATTGCAATGCCCATGCCGAGCATCCCGAAATTATTACCCTGACGACTGGTAGTGGGATGCGACAGACCGCGCAGCGCCATGATGAACAGGATGCCGGAGACAAGATAGAGGAAGGCTGCAAACGTAGCTGACATTGAATAAGCCCTTACTTCTCTTTTTTCTTATACATGGCAAGCATGCGCTGCGTAACGAGGAATCCGCCGAAAATATTGACTGAGGCCAGTATCAACGCAATGAAACCAAATGCCGTCGCCGTGCCAGACAGCGACATGCCGACAGAAAGCAATGCGCCAACCACGATAACGGATGAAATCGCATTAGTCACCGCCATCAAAGGCGTGTGCAGCGCGGGTGTTACTGACCAGACCACATAATAGCCGACGACTATAGACAGTGCGAAAATCGCAAGGCGAAAAACAAACGGATCAATCGCCCCTCCGGAAGCGCCATGCGCCATCGCGCCCGCAGCATCCGGCAACGTGTCAGCCACTTGGCGCGCATTATCCAGCGCCTGACTCAGGCCATCCAAGGCTTTGTTTAATGCGTTATCGGCCATCATTCAGCTCCCTTGGCTTTAGTCGCAGGCTTTTTCGGTGTTGCTTTTTTGTCAGGTGCAATTTCAGCAACAGCCGCAGGCACTCGTCCCGCAAACGCCTCATGTACCACCGCGCCGCCATGAGTTAAAAGCGTCGCCTTAACCAATTCATCTTCCGGATTGATTGAAAACACTTTGGTCTCTTTGGAAACCATTGTCTCCAAAAACGACACCAAATTTTTGGCGTAAAGCAGCGAAGCCGACGCTGCGATGCGGCCCGGCACGTTCAAATAGCCGACGATCTTCACATTGCCGACCTCAGCAACCGTGCCCGGCACAGCGCCCTCAACATTGCCGCCGCGCTCCACAGCCAAATCCACAATCACCGAACCCGGTTTCATTGAGGCAACCATTTCCTTTGTCACAAGGCGGGGAGCCGGACGGCCGGGAATAAGCGCCGTGGTTATTACAATATCTTGCTTGGCAATGTGATCTGCCACAAGCGCAGCCTGCTTGGCTTTATATTCCGCTGACATTTCCTTGGCATAACCACCGGCAGTCTCGGCTGACTTAAACTCATCGTCTTCCACGGCAATAAACTTTGCGCCCAGCGACGCCACTTGCTCTTTTGACGCAGGGCGCACATCAGTCGCTGTCACAATCGCGCCGAGGCGACGCGCTGTCGCAATGGCTTGAAGCCCCGCAACGCCAGCACCCATGACAAACACTTTGGCGGCGGCAACAGTGCCTGCGGCTGTCATCATCATCGGCATCGCACGATCATATTCTGCGGCGCCATCAATCACCGACTGATAGCCTGCAAGGTTGGCTTGGCTCGACAAAACGTCCATAGACTGCGCACGGGTAATGCGAGGCATGAATTCCATGGAGAACGCTGAGAGTCCGGCGGCAGCCATCGCGGCCACGTCATCATTGCGGCCATAAGGGTCCATCATAGCAATGACGGCAGCACCCTTTTTGTAGGATTTGATTTCGCCAGCGTTAGGACGGCGTACTTTCAATACAACATCAGCGGATTTAGCATCGCTTGATGTGCCAATTTTCGCGCCTGAGACGGCAAAGGCTTCATCTGTAACGCGCGAAGAGAGCCCGGCACCTTTTTCCACTACAACATCAAAGCCAAGCGTAATGAGCTTTTTTACTGACTCGGAAGAGGCACTGACGCGGGTTTCAACCGGATCAGATTCTTTTGGAATAAAAACCACTTGCGCCACGATAGTTCCCTTCGACAACAAAAATCAGCCGGGGCAAAGCCCCGCGCCACCCGTCTCACGCCATAAAATAGGCGAGTACTAGAATAGCTAAAAACAGTACCGTACCAGAGAATGCCCCGCCGATAAAAAAACCGAATGCCATTGAAGCCATTAACGCGACACAAAAAATTGTGCCCCATTTTGCCATCATCAAAAAGCGCGCATAAGTCTTATTGTGCTCGGAATAATCCATCTCAGCACCAGTTTCAAGTACGCCGGTATTTTGGGAATGTTCGGCCATGATACCCTCCTGTATAAACCTTAGACGGCAATAACCAAAAGACGCGGCGAGAGCAATGCTCTATTACGCATTAGCGAGATTTCGCGATAGCAATATGTCACATTAAAGGCAACATCAGCTACGGACTTGATTGGCGTATTTCGCCGATGGCAAAATGTTCACCGGCGGATAAGCCAAATCATCAATTTTGCCGAACATCATACGCTGTTCATAAGGTTGTGATTTAAAGAAAGGAAAACGGGTTTCCAACCGTTCGCGGATGTCGGCTATGCGTGCGCCCATTACAGCCAGCGGTACCGTGAAGCCTGCAATATCTCTCGACGATGCCAACTCTGATGACCCGAAGCTGCGCCGGTAAAAGGATGTACTATCAGCACGGACACAAGACATACAATGATCAACGTTGAAATAAATCGATGCCATGGCGGCGGCACGAAGCGTCAATAATGGAATTGTCGGATATTGCCAAAGCATCAGAGGGTCGGACGCAAAGCGTGACGGATCAATATATGAGTGTCTGGAATCCAGAATCTTGTTTGCGACATCAGGGAAATATTCAAATGTCGGACCATTCCGGTTATCAGGTGTAACCAAGTGCAATCGAATGGTGCTGACAAGTTGTTCATCAATGTAAACACCAACGACATGGCAATAATCAGAAAAATCCTCCTCGTCAATCAACGCCCCGAAGGAACTTAGATCGATAAATTGTTTGCTCTGATATGAAATATTGCGAAGGTTTCCCACGACTTGAAAATCCTCCGCAGATTGAATACGCCGATACTCAACCCGCTCCAATAAAGAAAATATGCTGCTTGAAAATGCAGCCATAGTTCCTTTTGAATTTATTGCATTCATTTCAAGCCCCACGCTTGAGATAGTTCTAGTCCCACCGACCACTGTCTCATTCTAGTACAGAAACTAGTGAAGTTCGAAGTGATGTAAAGACAATTTTAACCTAAACGAGTAATCTTGGTTAATTTTTTCCCGTCATTTGACGTAAAGGGAACTAAAGAAAGAATAAAATTCTACTCAAAGATGTGCGCTTGCAATGCGTGAACCGGGTGATTACCATGTCCAATACCGCCCAAAAGCATTAAAAATAATTTGATTAAGCGCCGAAACGCCGCGCTGAGTTAGGTTGAAGCGCGAAGACATTTGAAATCAAAGTGTCTATGCCGCGTGGTGAGAGTGCAGCGCCAAACAAAAACCCTTGAGCCAGATCAAGATGTGCGTAGTTTTTTAAGAGCTCAAATTGCTCGAGAGTTTCAATGCCCTCGACTGTGACGGTTAAGCCAAGTTCTTTGGCAATGCTGATTACACCTGAAACCAGCTTCAAAGAGCGACTACTCTTAACGATTTCCCGCACAAAAGATTGATCAATCTTCACTTTATCTAACGGCAAATTGTGCAAATAGCTCAGGCTGGAATAACCCGTTCCAAAGTCATCAAGGGCAATTTTAACGCCTGATTGTTTTAAGCTGTTCAAAATTTGTGAGGCCGAGTGCTGATCTTCTAAGATAGCGCCCTCAGTTACCTCCACCTCTAACCGGTGCGATGGCAATCTGGATTTTGCCAGCGCCACTCGTACCAGCTCTGGAATATTAGAAAGTCTGAAATCAACCGCAGATAAATTAACTGCTACAGAAACATCGCCTGCCCAACCCTTGCAATCCTCGCAGGCTTTTTCCAACATAAATCTGGTAAGGTCCGTGATTGTTCCTGTCTCCTCGGCAAGAGGAATAAATACCATTGGAGATATTGGTCCCAGCTCAGGATGATCCCAACGACATAGTGCCTCACACGTAGAAATGCGCATAGTGACCGCGTCGATGATCGGCTGATAAACCACCGTTAATTTATGCTCTCGGATCGCCTGCTTCAAATCAATCTTTAGGCGCTGACGGCTTTGATATTGTTCGTCCATGCTCTCGGCAAACAGAGTGAACACACCCTTGCCGACCGATTTGGACTTATACAAAGCCAAATCAGCACGTATCATCATCTGAGCCAAGTCGAATGATTGGCACTTTGCAACGACGATGCCGGCACTGACGGTTACCGAAAGATGATGACCTGCCACATCATAATTGCCTACCAGAGAATTCAGAGCTTTACGCGCGGCAGCCTCAGCTTCATCGTATGTGTTATGGCCGGTAAAAATACCAACGAACTCGTCACCGCCATAGCGTGAAAAACAGGTGGTATCAGAGAGTAAAAGATTCAAACGTTCAGCAAACCGGCACAACAATTCATCGCCGACCGGATGCCCAAAACTATCGTTCACATGCTTAAAGTCATCGATATCGATAACAAAAAATGCCGCAAAGCTGCCAATTTTAGTTCTGCTGAGATTTGCGCGCACCAAATCCTTGAAATAAGTGCGATTGGCCATTCCTGTTAGCGAATCGTAACGGGCCATCCGTTGAATCTTATTTTCAGCCCGCAGGCGATCAGAAACATCTTCAAATATGAGAACGCCGCCCCCACCAACCAATTCCTTGGCACTGAATTCAATGGAGGAATCAACCCCGACGTTGAGCACATACTTTTGAGTATCTGTGCCTTTCAACAAGTCAGTGAGACGCTGCTCGATCTTTGCCGTCACCTCATGTCCAAACATCCCGCGAAACCGGCAAAAGCGCAAAATAACTTTGAGACTATGCCCTGTCATCGCATCACTTGAAGGCGCCATAAGCATGTCCGCAGCGCGATGATTTACCACCTTCGATACCAGTGATTTATCAAACATAATCAAACCGTGAGGCATGTTGTTCAGCGCCACATCAAATCTATCAGCAATTTGTTTTACATCCAGTCGACCCTGAACGGATTCAGCCAAAAAAGATCGCAGACCTTTGGAAAGTGAAACCACAGAAAGTGCGAAAGGCAAAAGAAGTGCAGCGGCAACAAGATGTGTCCAACTGCTCACAAGCAAAAATGCCAGGAACAGCGGACCAAAAACTGCTGATGTCATGAAAAGTACTAATCTGCTCGACGCAAAGTTTTTACCGACCACAGTAACCATCGTGCACATAGCGAGGGCCATAGATGCAAACTGGGCAAACGGATCGTTATAATATATCGACGCTCCGCTCATGATGCCCACTTGCAGGCACACAGCTGTTGCACCGACTATGTACCGGTTCTCCCATTTTCTACCATTGAAGCTCTGTAAATCAGACTTGGCACAGGTATCATAATATTGATAGTCGATTGCTCGAGCGACACCAACCAGTAAAAACGCAGCTGAAAACCACAAAAATACCGGCATACCGGCTTCAACGCCGATCGTGTAGGCAATGATGCATTGAGCGATGATACCGAAATACATAACGCCGCGATTGGCATAAAGCGACTCAACGAAAGGAATATAGATTTCGTTCGGTAGACCTGAGTTATTATTATTCATTTTTGTTCAGCTCACAGACATTAACTCGACGCTAACAGCTATTCACTAAAAAATGGTTCCAAATAATTTGAATACACCGTCAAAAAAATATCTGAATTTTTAAACTCCCAAATTTTAAAACTCCCAAGTTTGCTAATGTGAACAAACAGACTTAACGAACCCGGGGATTTTCCCATCCCGGTGACTGGATAATTCGGGGTTTGGGGTGTATAAATGACCGGCTACCAGTGGCTTGTCCGGCAATATAGTCTGATCAAGGGTTGACATGATAGAGCTCGTAAACTCCTGAATTATTTTACCTTTTCCATCCTTTATTATCACAATAAATGCGTAAGGCTTATCTTTGACGACGCAGTTTAACGGCTCGCTTTCGAGAGTAATTTTATCAAGTTGCGGCCATATTTTCCGGGTAACAATCAATTTGTCGCCTCCCGCCGGATTATCAAACATAGCTATTGCAACTGCATTTGCCGGCAGCGGCCGCAATTTGTGCAGCGTTACGACATAGGTTGCCGTTGCAATCCGATAATTAAAAATAAACACACGCCCCGACAATTCGACATATTTGTCTTCTGGGACATCACGACAACCGGACAGCCCGAGAAACAATAAGCTCAATACAATTGGAAAAACAGAACGCCTCATTTTGCACCTGTTTCCTGACCTGATCGATTTTTTGAATAATAAATTTTTGCCTTGGCACGATTACCGCATACCGCCATATCGCACCAAATACGTGATTGATTTTTGCTCTTATCTAAGAACAGCCAATCGCAGTTAGGGCAGCTTTTAGTTCGGGATATAGACCTGCCATCAAGCAACCGCATGGCAGAAAGCGCAGCAAATTTGCCGATTCCATTCGTTGTTCCAGCGTCGGATGTTGGCTCTGTTACAGACGCCGCCGCAGCAAATAATCCTGCCAATGCACTATCTGCGCCAAAGCCCGTTTCAACAAAAGGCCGGAAATACCCATTTATAGCTTCTCGCAATGCAATAAAGTTTTTCGTTTCCGTTGAAGATAAGGGCGCATGAAGTTCGCTTAACCCAGTCTCTTTTTGGCAATACAATGAGGCCGCTGCCGCAAACCCGGCAATATTTTGTAAATTCTCGAAGCGGTCACTTTGCTTGTCCGGATCGTTGCGCCACACAACAGTGTTCACTAAATCAAACGCTAATGCGCCGCCCGAAAATCTGTGCAATGTCCAATTAATTTCCATCATAAAAATATAACTGGTAAAATCGGTTTTGCAAGTTAGTATTTAGACGATACCGCGTTGTCGTAAACGTGAATCTTTTTGTTTTAAGCGATAATAAAAACGTAAAGTTCAAGTTGAGTATGTCCTACTTTATGCAAATCATGTTGAACGGAATTCACAGCGGTGCGCTTTATGCGTTGCTGGCATATGGCTACGTGCTAACATATATCGTTACAAAACGAGCTAATATCGCTCACGGAGCGATGTTTGCTTTTTCCGGCCAAGTCCTCGTTGCAGGCACAAGTTTCGGCTACAATGTGATGTGGATAATTCTGCCACTTGCGATCGTGTTCGGATCGGCAGTCAGCGTAATCATATCTTTGATTATATTATTTTTGTTAGCAAAAATTGTATTTCCACCTTTAATTCAACGCGCTCCGAACGCAATGATCGCAGCGACTTTAGCAATCTCAATCATACTCACGGAATCTATCAGAATTTGCGCTTCCGGTCGCGACCTTTGGCTCCCGCCATTGTTTGCAGACCAATTGCATTTTAGTTTAAAGAGTGTCCACGCATCGCTAACCGTGCTTCAAGTAATCAACGTGGTAATCGTTCTCATCTTAATAACCATCACTGAGATGTTCCTCACGATGACAATGCTGGGAAGGCGTATTCGTGCAGTCTCGGATGACCCGCTCGCCGCCAGTCTTAGTGGCGTAAACGTCTCATCAATTTTCACACTTGCAATCGTATCAGGGGGCATTTTAGCCACAATAGATGGACAGTTGGCCGTCATTTATTACGGTAATATGTCTTATAGCTCAGGTCTCATCTACGGTCTGAAAATACTGTTTATCGCGTCCGCCGGTGGTTTTTCCCGCCCGCTTTATGCCGCCGCCGGAGCGTTTATGTTCGCTATTGCTGAAAATCTATGGGACGGATATTTTCCGGTTATCTGGCGTGAAGTGGTTTTATATGGCGCACTGGTTGCGTTACTTTGCCTGCGTACGGAGGGACAGGTTAACATTCAAAATAGAGCGTAGGCTGCGCTTGCCGCCATTTGCGCTAAAGCGTATAACGCAGAATATAGCTAGTAAAAGTGTGTGCGCTTTTGCGGGAAAATGATACGACAAATCAAAGACTTGGTGCAACTCGGCAATTTTACATCGGCGACTGTTGCGCTAGCCTGAATAAACGATGAGCCAATTTTAAATGCGCCAGCCCCTGATAGCCGTTACCGGAGATGTCCGCCTATTCGATAATTATACGTGGCACGCCTCGCCGCAACAGTATCTGGAAGCCGCTATTGCGGTCGCCAACGTCACCCCGCTGATTGTGCCGGCGTTTGGAAGCCGCATTGATTTGGATGCTATTTTGGACCATGTTGATGGCGTTATGGCGACCGGTTCGAAGAGCAATGTTCACCCTGAACTTTATGGTATAGCGCCAACAACAGCGCATGAGCCCTACGATCACGACCGCGATTTAACGTCCATTCCGTTGCTGCGGCGTGCTATCGAACGGGGTATCCCGGTGCTGGCAATTTGCCGGGGTTTTCAGGAGCTCAATGTCGCTCTGGGCGGCACTATCGCGACGGAAATTCAGGAGCTTGATGGTCGCATGGATCACCGCGCTGCTGTTAGCGATGATCAAACCGAGCGCTTCCGCATTCACCAATCTGTCACCGTTAAACCCGGTAGCTGTCTAGCGGCCATCATTGGCGCAGGCGATGTTAAGGTCAACTCCTTACACCGCCAAGCCATTGATAAATTAGCGGCGGGACTTGAGATTGAGGCAGTGGCAGCTGATGGCACCATCGAGGCTATATCGGTGAAGGGCGCAAAAGCGTTTGCAGTCGGTGTTCAGTGGCATCCGGAGTATTGGGCCAAAGTGGACGCACCTTCAAACAGGATTTTCTCTGCATTTGGCGATGCGGCGCGGTCTCATAAATTGGCACCTACCCACGCAATAACCGCTGAATAATCATCCTTCGCTGAAGGTAATTATAGCTGGGCTACTATCTGTTGATTCATATGCAAAACCATCGGACGGGCCAATGCTTAAAATCACCTTGCCTTTGTTGCTTATAATATTGGCGTTGCCATGCAAACCATCAACCCACGCCTCTGCCTGACTGAGACCTTCAAAAATATTATCGCAACTTTTGTCCGCAAGAACGGAAAACGAGGCGTCTTGATTATTGTTCAGCTTTTCAAGCCTGCACGTTTTTCCCGTTGAGGAGTTCAATATGAATTTCACTTCAGTGGCGCTCACCGATGGCAATGAAGCAGCGCGAAGCATTTGTGTGGAAACATTTCGTTGCTTGGATACATGTCTTTGGCCAGCCGTGAAAGGCACAAGCGCCGCTCCAACAATCATTAATCCAACAACTAACTTCAACACATCTATTTCTCACAGGTCACTTCGATACAGGACGTGAGTTTATTATTTCATAATATTGGTTTCCAAAATGTTAACGTAGCGTATTCCGGTTTCAAGGCCGATCAAATCTCAACACGTCAAACTTCGCAACATCTTGCAAGAGATCAACAACACCTGATACTGCATAATCGATAACAGCCTTTCCTTGGGCAATGGTCGCCTTGCCTGCATGACCTGTTACGCCGTGCGGATTGAGATCTGTGGCCATCCATCCGAAAGAATGCGGGCCATAGGCGCGCAGGAATTTGTTAGTGCGGTTCATTTCATATTGCAGCGAGGGAAAATCGCGCGCTTCCGACATGTTCACAAGTTCAGGCCGCAATGCCAGCATCACGGAAGTTTCTACCTCGCCGCCATGAATGCCAAAGGCTTTCTCCTGCTCGCTGATAATTCCGGACGGGTAGCCAAAGCGCGTCCAACTTGTCGTGACAACCAGCATATTTTTGCGCGCCCGCAATTCGTGGGCGACGATTGTCATCAGCGGGGAATTGCCGCCATGGGCATTGAGCAAAACCAGTTTGCGGATGCCTTGGTTTGACAGTTCTTCGCCAATGCCAATCCATCGATTGATGGCTTGCGCAAAGCCATAAGTCTCAACGCCGGGCCTGTTTGTGTGCTCTATTGAGTAGCCGATTTTTTCTGTTGGCAGGAATGTCACCGGCATGGTGACCGGCAATTTTTCGATTGTGGCATCGACGATGCCGTCAGCGATAATCCAGTCAGTATCCAGTGGTAAATGTTCGCCATGCTGTTCGGTAGCGCCTAATGGCAATACCGCGATCCACTGTGATGTATCCGCATTGGCGATTTCGCTTTTCAGCATCGCGGTATATCGATGGGCGGGGTGCAATCTGAAATCCCTTTCTAACTAAAGGTCGGCTAAAAATAATTTTGCAACGGCGCCATGGTCGCGCCGCAGCTTGGCGACGTCAATACCAATTGGCTGCCCATCCTTAACAGTCCATTGCCCCCTGATCATGACGGCATCGGCGCGATGCGCACCGCACAGCACCAACGCGGCCAGAGGATCGCCAGCGCCGGAGAAGCGCAGTTCGTCGAGCGTAAACATAGCAAGATCCGCCTGCTTGCCGACCGCGATTTTGCCGAGCTCTTCGCGGCCCAAACATTTGGCCGAGCCTTGCGTGGCCCAGCGCAGCACATCGAGATGCGTGACCCGCGACGAGCCATAAACAAGACGGTTAAGCATCAGCGCGTGGCGCACGCCTTCCATCAAATTAGACGCATCATTTGAAGCCGAACCATCGACGCCAAGGCCTACCGAAACGCCCGCAGCCTCCAGCTCCAACGTCCGGCAATGGCCGGAGGCGAGCACCATGTTTGATGTCGGGCAATGCGAAATGCCTACACCGGCTTTGCCAAGGCGAGCAATTTCAGCGTCATCAAAATGGATACCGTGGGCTAGCCATGTTTTATCATGCAACCAGCCGACGCTTTCTAAATAATCCAGCGGGCGCTGGCCGAATGTCTCGACGCAGAAGCGGTCTTCATCATGAGTTTCGGCCAGATGCGTATGCAAGCGGCAGCCGCATTTTTTGGCAAGAATTGCTGTATCGCGCATCAATTCGCGGGTAACGGAAAATGGCGAACAGGGAGCCAGCGCGACTTGTATCAGCGCCTCGTCTCCAGTTTCGTGATGGGTCTCAATTGAGCGCTCGCAGTCTGCTAAAATCGCATCATGGGTTTGCACCACTCTATCGGGCGGCAGGCCGCCGTCTTTTTGGCTAAGATTCATTGAGCCTCGATTAAGTGTCATACGGATGCCGATAGCACGGGCTTCATCTGCCTGAATATCCATCGCATCTTCAAGACCCGCAGGATAAACATAGTGGTGATCGGAGGTGCAGGTAACGCCGGACATCATGAGCTCAGTCAGCGCAAGTCGCGTGGCAAGGCGGAAAGCCTGCGGGTTCAGCCGTGCCCAAATGGGGTAGAGCGCTATCAGCCAAGGGAACAATTCCTTGTTGATAGCTTGCGGGTGCGCCCGGGTTAGCGTTTGGTAGAAATGGTGATGGGTGTTGATAAGGCCCGGGATAATGACATGGCGGGATGCATCGAAAACTTCGTCATAGAGGGGGATTTTACCGGCAGGCACACGTTCGACAATGCGCGAGCCTTCGATTACAATTCCGCCATCAGAATTATCTGCAAGGATTGCCAACGGGCTTTTTATCCATAGTCGCATGACTGTCATATAACCTGTTTATGTGTCGGCTTAGTAGAGTAGTAATGCTACAGTGATACGGCGGCAAGCCTTTGGTGGCGGGAGACGTGAAGATGTCGAAAAAAGACCGGAAAATTTTGCAGCAGGTGCAGGTGGTTGCCCGTCTTGGCCGCACGGCTTTGGCGACCAGGCTTTTGGAGAAGAAGCTCTATGCGGGACAGGATCAGCTGATGCTGGCGCTTGCGCTTGAAGATGGCCAGACACCCGGTGCGCTGGCGCTGGAAATTGGTGTTCGACCGCCTACTATAACCAAGACCATTTCACGCCTTCAAGCCCAAGGCTTCCTTGATAAACGCGCCTCGGAGACTGACGCACGTTTGGCGCATATTTTCCTGACTGATGCCGGGCGCGAGGCGATTGTCGACATTGAAAAATCCATCCGCAAGACTGAAAAGCGCGGGCTGGAGGGGCTGGATAAGAAAGACCAAAAACTGCTTTCCAAAATGCTGCGCCGGATTGAAAAGAATTTGTCGGGCGAAGACTTGGATAAGGATGCTGGTGATGTGGTGCACGAGGATGCGGACGGCGAGGAGTGAATTCGCTTACCAATAGTTGCTGGATGTGATATTTCTTACCAAGTAGCCATCGATGGTAAATGTCAAACGTCACAACGATTTCATCAAAATTTCAAATTTCTGTACCAAAACAAGTGCGTGCGAAGAAAAAATGGCAGGTGGGCCAAAAATTGGCGTATATCCCTCATGGTGATGGATATTTGCTGTGGCCTGTGCCTAAAATTGAAGAGTTGCGTGGAATAGCTAAAGGTGCAAATTTGGGTGATTATCGCGATCGGGCGGATCGTTATTGATGATTGTCGTTGACACATCCGCTTGGATTGAATGGCTGGAAAATCGCCCAACGGCAAAATTACCTGGCCCATTTATTCCACAAATGGATAATTGGATTGTGCCGACAATCGTCTTATTCGAGCTGGTAAAAGTTCTTAAAAGGCAAGTTGGCGAAACGGCGTTCGCGCAAAAGTGTATTGTTGAACAGCTTCAATTAGAAACCGCCCTATTTGCCGCCGACCTTTGTATTAACATCAATTGGCAACGGCTGATGCGATCGCTTATGCAACCGCGCTTGAGTATGGCGCTGACTTATTGACCTGCGATGCGCATTTTTAAGGCCTTGACGGGGTTATTTACATCCCCAAAATCGCGCAGTGAACAGCCTTTGTTTCCCCTAATGACAAGCGGTTTTAAATTGTTTAAATGCAATTTGGCGGGCTGAAGCATTTTCAGGTAATGTGGCACACATTATGTTTAAGAATAGTGCGACGAGCGAACGGGGACGAGGGGCTTTGGCGCAAAAGATTAAACTTTCCACCATTGCGGATTCTCTTGGTGTCTCGACCGCGACGGTTTCGCTGGCGCTGCGGGACAGCCCGCTGGTTGCCGATGATACGCGTGAGCGCATCAAGCTTGAGGCCCGTGCTCTGGGGTATATTTACAATCGCCGCGCGGCCAGCCTGCGCACTTCGCGCTCCGGCATTCTTGGCGTCGTTGTGCATGATATTATGAACCCGTTCTATGCCGAAATTTTGCGCTCCATAGAGACGGAATTGGATAAATCGCGCCAGACTTTCATTTTGTCCAACCATTATGACTCAACGGAAAAGCAGCGTAACTTTCTTGAAACTTTGATGCAACTTGGCGCGGATGGCGTGATTATGTCGCCTGCCATTGGTACACCTGCCGCCGATATTGCGCTGGCGGAGGACAATGGCCTGCCAGTGGTGCTGATCGCGCGCTCGGTTGACGGCTGCCCTGCCCCGGTGTTTCGCGGTGATGATAGTTTCGGCATCGGGCTGGCAACTAACCATCTTATCAGTCTTGGCCACACGCGCATTGCGATGGTGGGCGGCACGGACCAAACTTCGACAGGCCGTGACCGCTATCAGGGCTATGTGCAAGCGCTGCAAAAAGCGGGCATCACAGTCGATCCGGATTTGCGAATTCCCGGCCCTCGCACCAAGCGGGATGGTTTTGATGCGTCCGCACAATTCCTTGCCTTGCCGCACAAACCGACTGCCGCCGTGTGCTGGAATGATTTGGTAGCCATAGGTCTGATGAATGGTATTGCGCGTGCAGGCTTCGTACCGGGACAGGATTTTGCTGTGACCGGCTATGATGATTTGGAAGAGGCGGAGATTGCGACGCCCGGCCTCACCACCGTTTGGAACGGTCAACGCGAAGTGGGCCGCCGTGCAGCGCGGGCAATGATTGAGCGGTTGAGCGGCTCGCCGGCAGCACTGCGCCATGATTTGATTAAACCGGAATTGCGGATTCGCCAGTCTGCACCCGCCCCGAAGGCAGGGTGAATTTATGACCTTTAAGAAAATATGTGTGCTGATTCCGGGCAAGTTGAATCCCCATGCACTGGCGCGGGTTCGCGCAGAATTTAATGCTGTTGAAATTTCCAGTGCGGATGCTTGTGCACTCAGCGATGCGCAGCGGGCGGAAATTCAAGGCATTGCGGCGATGACAAAGATTTCCGGTGACTTTATGGCCAAGTTTCCAAATTTGAAAATCGTTGCAAATTTCGGTGTCGGCTATGATGCGCTGGACAGCCAATATGCCGGCGCGAACGGCATTATGGTGACGAACACACCGGATGTGCTGACCGAAGAGGTTGCCGACACGGCAATTGGATTGCTGCTCAATACTTTGCGTGAGTTCTCCGCCGCCGAACGCTATTTGCGGGCCGGAGACTGGGAAGCACAGGGCAATTATCGCCTAACGCCGCTGACGTTACGCGGCCGGAAAATCGGCATTTTCGGCATGGGCCGGATTGGCGCTGCGATTGCCAAACGGCTCGAAGCCTTTGGTGTTTCTATAGCATACCATAACCGCCGCCAAGTCGAAGGTCTCGCTTACCCGTATCACTCCACACTCGTTGGCTTGGCCGGCGCTGTTGATACTTTGATTGTGGTGGTGCCGGGCGGCGATGCGACGCGCCATGCGATCAATGAGCAAGTATTTGCGGCATTAGGCTTAAAGGGTGTATTGATAAACATCGGGCGCGGCACGACAGTTGATGAACCGGCTTTGATTGCCGCACTGGAAAACGGCACGATTGCGGCTGCCGGACTTGATGTCTTTGAAAACGAGCCGCATGTGCGACCGGAGTTTATGGCACTGCCCAATGTCGTATTGTTCCCGCATCTGGGTTCTGCTTCGGTTCATACCCGCGACGCAATGGCGAACCTTTGTGTTGATAATCTGGTCTCATGGTTTTCCGGTCGAGGCGCGGTGACGCCCGTACCCGAGACTTTGCATTTGCAAAAGTAGTTAAAAGCCAAAACGGACCGTGCAATTCGCCGCGCCACAGCCTATACAGCGCTCAGATTCCTGTTATTTTTGAAGAGGCCGCCATGAGCGAAACTTTTGCACCCATTCCCGTAACCGTGCTGACCGGCTATCTTGGCGCAGGCAAAACCACGCTGCTTAATCGCATTCTCACGGACACCCACGGCAAGCGCTATGCTGTTATCGTCAACGAGTTTGGCGAAATTGGCATTGATAATGATCTCATCGTCGAGTCCGACGAGGAGATTTACGAGATGAACAATGGCTGCATTTGCTGCACGGTACGCGGCGATTTGATCCGTGTGGTCGAAGGCCTGATGCGCCGCCCCGGGCGCTTTGATGGCATCATTGTTGAAACAACCGGCCTCGCCGACCCTGTGCCCGTAGCCCAGACCTTCTTTATGGACGATGACGTGAAGGCCAAGACCTATCTTGATGCGGTTGTGGCACTCGTCGATGCCAAGCATTTGCCGCTGCGCCTCAAAGATTCCCGCGAAGCCGAAGACCAGATCGCCTTTGCCGACGTCGTACTTATCAACAAAACCGACCTCGTGACCAAAGAAGAGCTGCGTGACATCGAGGCTACCGTTCGCGCCATCAATCCGCACGCGCAAATGTACCGCACCAATCGTTCGGATATTGATCTCGACAAAGTTTTGAACCGTGGCGCGTTTGATTTGAAACGCGTTTTGGAAGATGATCCGCATTTCCTTCATACCCATGATGAGCATGACCACGACCATGTTCACGATGAAAATTGCGGCCATGACCATAACCATGATGACCATCATCATGACGATCATCATGGGCACGACCATCACGACCATGACCACCACCATGCCGCCTCACCTATCCATGATGTTACAGTCACATCCATTTCGCTGCGCGGCGGCGAGATGATTGCTGACAAATTCTTCCCGTGGATTGACGAAATCACCCAAAGCCAAGGGCCGGATATTTTGCGCATGAAGGGCATTATTGCGTTCAAAGACGATCATGAGCGCTACGTGGTTCAGGGCGTTCACATGATTGTCGAAGGCGACCATCAGCGTGCTTGGAAAGACGGTGAGAAACACGAAAGCCGTTTGGTTTTCATAGGTCGCCGATTGAGCCAGGAAGCATTGCAAAAAGGCTTTGATGCCTGCAAGGCGGCTTGATCCACGATGTCGACAATTGCTCCTTTGGACTTGCCGGGACATTGCGTGTTTGCTGGATTCATATCCAATACCCCTGTGTTTGCTGACGCTTCCGGCTCCATCCACCGCATACAAGGCGGCGAAAAAGTTGTGCAGGTTCATGATGGCTTGTTATGCGCCACCGCAAATCTCGATGCCTCGCGCCTGATTACCGGAGGCGAAGACGGCAAGATTATCGCCAGCGCTGCCGATGGCGAGACAAAAGAAATCGCGGCTAATCCAAAAAAATGGATCACCTCGATTGCTGCCGGACCCAATGGCACAATCGCCTTTGCCAGCGGCAAAGTCACCAGTCTGGTTGACGCGAATGGCAAGAGCAGTGACCAGACACACGAGCGCAGTATCGAGGGCGTCGCGCTTGCGCCCAAGGGCATCCGCTTGGCCTCCGCCCGTTATAATGGCGTCACGCTGTCATTCCCCGGCACGGCTGCCAAGCCATCCGGGCTTGAATGGAAAGGCGCGCACAATGGCGTCTGCTTCTCGCCGGATGGGCGCTATGTCGTTACCACCATGCAGGAAAACGCACTTCACGGCTGGCGCTTGGAAGACGGCAAACACATGCGCATGACCGGTTATCCGGCCAAAATCAAAACCTGGTCATGGTCAGCTAAAGGCCGCCATTTGGCAACATCCGGCGCGGAAGCCGCCATCATCTGGCCGTTCCACGGCAAGGATGGCCCGATGGGCAAGGCACCGCTGGAACTTGGCACACGGGCAAATCTTAAAGTCACCGCCGTCGCCTGCCACCCCCTCGAAGAGATTTGCGCCATTGGCTTTTCGGACGGCATGATCTTAGCAGTTCGCTTTGCTGACTTCAAAGAAGTCCTGCTGCGGCGCGGCGGCAAGGGCGCACTGTCGAGTATGAACTGGGATACCGGCGGATTCCGTTTAGCTTATGGTTCAGAAACAGGCGATTGCGGCGTGGTGGATATTGCGGGTTAGAGCAAGTCAATTTCAAACGGAATAAGAATTCGTCCCACGATTCGGGCGAATTCTGATATTTTTGGATTAGTTTGAACTCCACTTGCACTAATCCATCCACATCCTTAGCAAATTCGCAACGCTTTTCGACATCAAATCAAACTCTGCCGTCTTACCCGATGCTGCGAATATTGTCCGCCTTGCTGTATCTAAATCAAACAAAATCTCGCGCTGTTCATAATTGCGCAGCTGACTTTGCGCCCAGCCCACAGCCACGCGGCGCGTGCCGGAAGTCACAGCATCAACACGGTGCAGCGTGTTCGACGGGTAGATATAAAGCGAGCCAGCCGGACCTTTGACCGGGTTTTCACCGGCACTCGATTCGATGACCAGCTCGCCTCCCGCATAACTTTCCGGCTCGTCTATAAACAACGTGAACGAAATATCCGTGCGGATGCCCTGCATCAGCGCATCGTCCACATGCGTACCATAGGTCATGGTGTCGCGGTATTGGGCAAACAAAATTGGCGTAATTTGCTTGGGCCGCACCGCCATTTGGAATAGCGCGTTCGTACCAAGCCGTTCGCTGACGAGTTTTCGTACATCGTCCAAAGCGGGGTCACTAGACCGTGCCTGCAAGTTATTCTTGACTGTTTTTGCCGCCCATCCGGCGGTCTCGCGCCCGTCAACAAATTGCGCCTTATCAAAGGCTTGACGAACTTCAGTCAAATCTTCCCGCGATAAAACACTGGCTATCAACATCTGCATTTTAGCTCTCCATAGCCGCCATGAATTCAAGGTTCATGTGTCTGGTTTCATTTTAACTAAACGCAAAACAACGCGTCACGCAAGTCATGTTACAAAACACTATCTTGGAATTATTCCAATCTAATCAAGGCATTACAATCATTCTAAACTAAAATTTAATACACATTTCCCCTTGCCAATTTACAAATTTCAGATTTATAGATGTTTCATCGTCGTGACCTTGAACCACGAATGAGAGGAAAACATTATGAAGACCAAGCTATGGCTTGGGGTCGGCAGCGCTATGTTCGCCGGTTCCGTTATCAACACATCCATTCCTGTATCAGATTTTAACAACGCGTTGTTTAGCGTTACCGTGGCACATGCGGCGGATAGCGCCGAAGTTGTGACCGCTACACCAGCCAATGATACCATCGCGGCAGGCGGGGAAGGCGGCGGCGAAAGCGGCGGCGTTATACCGACCAGCTACCTGATTTCTTCTACAAAAGCTGATGCTTTCAAGTTTGATGCCAAGCCCCAAGTTGAAGCTTATATTGATCTTGGCCGCGTAGCCTATGCCGGATCCGGCGATGCCGCGCAAACACTCGAACACACCATCCAAGCCTTCCTCGACAAACCGGATGAAACCACATTGGCCGCCGCCCGCACTGCCTGGGTCAAGGCGCGTCCGGCCTATCTGATGACAGAAGCATTGCGCTTTTCCGACGGCCCGATAGAAGCCCTTGAAGGACAGATCAATGCTTGGCCGATGAACGAGGCGGCGATTGATTATGTCAAAGATAACCCGAAGGCCGGCATCATCAACGCCAGCACAGAACCGCTGACAATCGAGGCTATTGTCAAAGCCAATGCGGCGGATGACGAGGCTGATATTACCACAGGATGGCATGCGGTGGAATTTCTGCTTTGGGGACAAGACTTGTCCAAAGACGGTCCGGGCGCTCGCCCGGCGACTGACTATGTTGCGGGATCACCGGCAAATGATCGTCGCCGTCTCTATTTGCATCTGGTGGCCGAACAGCTTGAGCAGGACATTCAGTCTGTAGCCGCCGCATGGGCCAACGTTGGTAAAACTGGTTATGCCGCTAAGCTGACAGCGCTTGAACCTCGCGAGGTTCTCGGCCGTATGCTCAACGGCATGGCGATTTTGGCGGGCTCCGAACTCATGTCAGCACGTATAGCAGTCGGTCTCGATTCCGGTGACCAGGAAGACGAACATTCGTGTTTCTCAGACACCACGCATCAGGATTTTGTCTACGACTTGCAAGGCATAAAAAATGTTTGGACCGGCGACGCAGACGGCAAAATCCGTACAGGCCTTGATGAGTTGGTGAAGTCAATTGATCCTGCAACAGCAGCCACTGTTGACGCACTTCTGGCGGATGCCGAAACCAAAATCGCCGCTCTTGGCGACCCATGGGATCAAGTGCTGGCATCGCCCGATGGCAGTCCTGCAAAGCAAGCGGCTGAAGCTGCCGTTTCCGCGTTGGTAGCACTGGCCGATGGCTTGACTAAAGCCGGGTCAAAGCTAGGTGTGTTGGTATTAGTGCCAGCCGCAGAGTAATTATGGATCGCTTATTTTGCCTTAGCCTTACCATAATGGCAGCGACTTCGCTGGCGCTGGCGGCAATTGCAACCGAAATAACGACAAATAAACCGGCAGATTTTATGCCGGTCTCTCCTTTCTTAGGTGCTGCGACAACGCAAACGAAATCCACCAGCGATGCCGCCTTCACTCTTATGGCGACCAACGCGCTGGCCGAACATCAACGACCCTTCTTTTTCGGTAACCGTTTGTTCAACACCAACTGGGTGATTGCACCAGCGTCAGTCAAAAGTTTTGATGGGCTCGGCCCGTTCTTCAATCGCGTCTCTTGTTCCGGCTGCCACACCAAGGATGGTCGCGGACGCCCGCCCTTGTCACCGGATGAAAAGATGGACTCGATGATCATCCGTTTAAGCGTGCCGGAGGCCGGTAACCCGAACGGTGCCGCACCGCATCCAGTCTACGGCGACCAACTCAGCGAAGATGCCATTTTGGGCGTCGCGCCGGAAGGCAAAACCAAGGTTACGACATTGCCAATCACTGGCAAATATGGCGATGGTGAGCCTTATGAACTCTTGCAGCCGCACTATGAAATTACCGCGCTTGCTTATGGAGAGCTTGGCAAAGGCATTATGCTTTCGCCTCGCGTTGCACCGCAAATGATCGGGCTTGGGTTGCTGGAAGCAGTGCCCGCAGAGGCGCTGCTAGCCAATGCTGATCCGGACGATAAAGACGGTAATGGCATTTCCGGTCGCGCGAATGAAGTGATGGACCCGCTTACCAACACGCTACAAATCGGACGCTTCGGCTGGAAGGCCAACCAGCCTAATCTCGACGCGCAAAATGGCGGCGCGGCGGGTGGTGATATCGGAATTACCAATCCTCTGCATAATATCGAGAATTGCTCTGCGGCCCAAGCCGAATGTTTAGCTGCGCCCATCGGCGGCAATGAGATAGACATGTCGGACAAGTTTTTTGAAAAACTGAACTTATACACACGATTGTTAGCGGTTCCAGCGCAGCGCAATCCGACCGATCCCGTTGTGTTAAAAGGCCAAAAGCTATTCACTTCGTTCGGCTGCTCTTCATGCCACAACCCTACACTAGCCACTGGTGCGAAAGCCGCGTTGCCCGAGCTGGAAAACCAAATTTTCCATCCTTTCACGGATTTATTGCTGCACGACATGGGCAAAGATTTAGCTGACAACAGGCCCGATAATTTGGCAACCGGCTCCGAGTGGCGCACGCCCCCATTGTGGGGCATCGGCCTCATTCAAACAGTCAACGGCCACAATCGCCTGCTGCACGACGGCCGCGCCCGTGGCCCTGCAGAATCGGTTTTGTGGCACGGCGGCGAGGCGGAGGCAGCCAAAGACGGATTTAAAAATGCGCCAAAATCCGACCGCGATGCGCTTGTAGCATTTTTAAATTCGTTGTGATTTCAAAGAGCAAGCACAGTATAGCCAAGCACCATATAGCAATGTCAGCAGCTTAAACTCACCATCGAATTTTCACCACCACCCCCATCCGGCCGCAAGTGCGGCCACCTTCCCCGCAAGGGGGAAGACTGGAGGAGGAGCGAATTTGTGGATATAATCCGCCATCGCGCTGCCAGTGTTACCTAGGGTCTGGACCTGTTAATTTTGACGAAATAGTCGAGGTGATTTTTGGTGAGTGCCAAAAGCGAAGGCACAGGAGCGAAGGCGCAGGAAATGCTAGCATTTCAAGCGTTTGCGACAACGCAATCGCCGGAAAGCGCCCGATTTGGGCACCAACAGGCAACTGACTTCACTCTGCGGCGTCAAACAGTTTGAACGGGC
>JAYVRA010000056.1:0-6932 GCA_043776635.1 Phyllobacteriaceae bacterium | reverse complement strand
AAAGAATGTGAGTTTAGGTTTAATAATAGAGATCAAGATTTGGATAAAATAATCCTGAAAATGCTCAAAAAGTATGTTTCAAAATAGTCTAGACCCTTTCTGTTTATGCCACAGAAATTATGTCGATTTTTCCTGTGAATTTAAACTACGTGCGCCAATATATTTCAGGAAGCGCGCCTGCACGCCGATAAAGAGACTTCGAAAGGGTCGGAATGATCGCTATGAATTTCGCATCTAACGAAAGTCTTCGCCGTAAACTGGCATTTTCCGGTGTCATACCCTTCTTGGTTTGCAGCCTCTTTCTAGTCATTGGCTTTAAAGAACTACCCATTGTGGGCAGTCTAAATCGTGCGCTTTCAAGCTACACGGTGCTGATTTTTGCCTTCATGGCAGGCGTTCACTGGGGCCAATATTTGCAAGGGATTAAGTCTCGTGTGAACCTGATGGTAGAAAGCAATGTTTTGGCTATTGCTTGTTGGTTTGCCTTCTTGCTGATGCCCGTCGAGTGGTTTTATGCAGCAAGCACGCTAGGATTTATCTGCCTTTTGTGGACGGATTACAATCTTTACCGCGAGGGAAAAATTGCCAAACATTACTTGCAAACAAGAGCTTCTGTTACGTCGCTTGTTGTTATGTCGCTGATTATTGCCGCCCTCTACGGATAAAAAACCCGGCATTTCTGCCGGGTTTTGAAATCATGCTGCTTTGCTTTTTGCATAGGGGTCGAAGCGGGCGTAAAAATTATCACCTTTGGCAGCCATGTCTTCAAGCAGCTTGTTCGGCTTGTATTGGTTGCCGTATTTCTTCTGCAAGGCCTTCGCCTGCGCCACGAATTTGGCGGCCCCGATGCCGTCGATATAGGACAGTGTGCCGCCCGTGTAGGGCGCGAAGCCGAAGGCCAATATTGAGCCTACATCCGCTTCGCGCGGGTCTGTCACGATACCTTCTTCCATGACGCGGGCGGCTTCCAACGCGATAACCGTGAGGAAGCGCTGCTTCAATTCGGCAACGTTGATCTTGTCGGCATCCTGTTGCGGATAGAGGTCTTTCAGGCCCGCCCAGATGTGCTTTTTCGCTGGCTTTGCCGGATAATCATAGAAGCCCTTGCCGTTCTTGCGGCCAAGGCGACTATTATCATCAACCATCTTGTTCACAAGCTCTATGTGTTTGAGATTTATGGCTTTTTCGCCCATATCCACGACTGCGGCCTTGAGGATTTTCTGACTCAGATCAATAGCCGTTTCATCGTTCAGCGCCAGCGGGCCAACCGGCATACCGGCCATGCGGGCGGCATTTTCGATCATGATCGGCGGCACGCCTTCGATGAGCATGTTGTAGGCTTCAGACATATACATCAGCACACAGCGGTTGACGTAGAAGCCGCGCGTATCATTGACAACAATCGGCGTTTTCTTAATGGCGCGGACGTAATCGAGTGCCAGCGTGAGCGCTTTATCACCTGTTTCTTTGCCCAAAATAATCTCGACCAGCATCATCTTATCAACCGGTGAGAAGAAGTGGATGCCAATGAAATTTTCAGGGCGCGCAGAGACCTTGGCCAATCCGGTGATCGGCAAAGTGGAAGTGTTGGAAGCGAAAATCGCAGTGGATTTCAGTGAGGCTTCCGCCTTCTGCGTCACAACGCGCTTGACGTCGCGGTCTTCAAATACCGCTTCGATGACGAGCTGGCAATCTTCCAAATCAGCATAGTCCGCTGTTGGATGAATGAGGACGAGCAGCGCGTCTTTGTCTGCTGCCGTTGCCTTTCCTTTTTGCATATCCTTGGTGATGAGGTCTTCAGAAATGGACTTGCCCTTGTTGGCGGCGTCCATATCTCGGTCAATCAGCACGACAGAAATGCCAACCTTTGCAGTGACATAGGCGATGCTGGCGCCCATAAAGCCTGCACCAATAACGCCAATCTTGGTGATTTTGCTTGGTGCGGCATCCTTCGGGCGGCGCGCGCCTTTGTTGAGCTCCTGCAAGGAAACGAACAGCGAGCGGATCATCATGCCGGCTTGCGTTGTCTGCAAAACATTGGTGAAATAGCGTTGCTCGATTTTCAGCGCCGTATCAAACGGCACTAAAAGGCCTTCGTAAACGCATTTCAAAATGGCAGTTGCGCCGGGGTAATTGCCTTGAGTCTCACGGCGCAAAATCGCGCCTGCTGCCGGCCAAAGGTTCGCGCCTTGCGGTGAGTAAACCGCGCCGCCGGGCAATTTGAAGCCCTTTTCATCCCATGGCTGAACAGGTTTGAGACCGTTGTTAATCATGGTCTTGGCAGCGGTAACAAGGTTTTCAAACGGCACCACTTCATGCACCAAGCCCATCGCTTTCGCGCGGGAACCGGTGAGGCTGGTGCCGGTGGTCATCATCTGCAAAGCGTCTTGCTGGTTGGTCAGCCGTGGGACACGCTGCGTGCCGCCAGCGCCGGGAAAAATACCCACTTTTACCTCAGGCAGCGCCAGTTTCACCTTGGGATCATCCGAGACCACGCGGCCATGGCAGGCCAGCGACAGCTCAAACGCGCCGCCCATGCACACGCCGTTAATGGCCGAAACCCATGGCTTGCCGGAGGTTTCAATCTTGCGAAACAGCCATGTCATTCGCCCTGCGGTTTCAAACAGCAGCTTGGTGGCGTTTTCCTGATTCTTGGCCTTTTCGGTGTTGTACATTTCGAACATGGCTTTGATCATTGTCAAATCTGCACCGCCCGAGAAAGACTCTTTGCCGGAGGTGAACACGACGCCTTTGATCGCCTCGTCGGCTTTCACGGCATCCACCAAGGCTTCCAATTCGTTCATCACCTCTTCGGTGAAAACATTCATGCTCTTGCCCGGCATATCCCACGTGATAAGGGCGATACCGTCGAGATCGATTTCGTATTTGAAGTTATTGTAAGTCATGTGAATATCCTCAAACCCGTTCGATAATTGTGGCTGTGCCCATGCCGGCACCGATGCAGAGCGTGACCAGCGCGACGTTCAAATCGCGGCGTTCAAGTTCATCCAAAACCGTGCCCAAGATCATTGCGCCGGTTGCGCCAAGCGGATGGCCCATGGCAATCGCGCCGCCGCAAACATTGATCTTATCGTGTGGAATATCAAAGGCTTGCATGTAGCGCAGCACAACAGCGGCAAAGGCTTCGTTCAGCTCGAAGAGATCAATATCCGATAGCTTCATCTTAGCGCGGGCCAACAGCTTTTCTGTGACATCAACCGGCCCTGTCAGCATCAGCGCGGGATCAGAACCAATGTTGGCAAAGGCACGGATGCGCGCGCGGGGCTTGATGCCCAGCATTTTGCTGACAGCCTTTGAACCAAGCAAAACAGCAGCGGCGCCGTCTACAATGCCGGACGAATTGCCAGCGTGATGGACATGGTTGACCACTTCAACATCCGGGTGGGCTTGAATGGCTACAGCATCAAAGCCACCCATTTCGCCTTGCATCACAAAGGCGGGAGCGAGACTGGCAAGACCTTGCATATCTGTTGCGGGGCGCATGTGCTCGTCGTGATTCAGGATCAAAAGACCGTTTTGGTCCTTGACCGGAATGACTGAATTTCTGAAGTAGCCATTCTTCCACGAATGGGCCGAACGCTTCTGGCTTTCCACCGCATAGGCATCAACATCATCGCGGGAGAAGCCGTATTTCGTGGCTATCAAATCCGCTGAAATGCCCTGCGGCATGAAGTAGGATGGCAGGCCGACTGACGGGTCCATGTACCAGGCGCCACCCGCCGCGCCCATGCCGACACGCGACATGCTTTCCACGCCGCCAGCGATAACAATATCATCCGCACCCTGCACGATTTTAGCCGCGCCGAGGTTGATCGCGTCCAGTCCCGAAGCACAGAAGCGTGAGATTTGAAGGCCGGGCGCGGCGAACGCATAGCCCGCTTCAAACGCTGAAGATTTAGGGATCACCGCGCCAGCCTCTCCGACAGGATCGACGCAGCCGAAGATAATATCATCGACTTTTGAGGTGTCGATGCCGTTACGATCGCGCAGCGCTTCCAGCACTTTTGCGCCGAGGCGAACGGCGGGCACTTCGTGCAGACTGCCGTCCTTTTTGCCTTTGCCGCGCGGGGTGCGCACATGATCGTAAATGAAGGCGTCAGCCATTTTGTGGTCCTCTCAAGCGAGACTAATTCTCAAATATATGTGTAGTTTCTGCCGAAATCTCCGGCAGTCAAGGTCGTTAAAACGCTTCAGCCGCCAATTCCATCATGGAATCGCTGCCTGCCTGTATGCGTGTGAGGCGAAGCGCCGTTTCCGGCATCATACGCTCCATGTAAAAGCGGGCAAGCGCCAGCTTGGTATTCATGAAATCCGACGCGCCATTCCCGGCGATCTTATCATGCGCGGTTTTGGCCATCATGCCCCACATGTGGCCCAGCGCAACAAGGCCGAACAGGTGCATATAGTCAGTCGAGCCAGCACCGGCATTGTCCGGCTTTGCCATCGCGTTCTGCATGAACCACATGGATGCGGCTTGCAGATCATTGAGGCCTTTTTTCAAAGACTTAGTCAGCGGAGCCATCGCCTCATTGGCGCGGTTGGCCTCGCAGAAATCACCGACTTCCTTGAAATAAGCCATCAGAGCGCGGCCACCATTAAGGCCGAGTTTGCGGCCCACCAGATCGAGCGCCTGCACGCCATTTGCGCCTTCATAAATCATGGTGATGCGGGCATCACGCACGAACTGGCTCATGCCCCACTCTTCAATGTAGCCGTGGCCGCCAAACATTTGCTGCGCCATAACCGCATGGTCAAAGCCTTTGTCGGTCAGCACGCCTTTGATGATTGGCGTTAACAGACCGAGCACGTCGTCAGCTACTATGCGCTCCTGCTCATCTTGTGAGCGGTGCGCAATGTCTGATTTTAACGCTGACCAAAGAATAAACGCGCGGCCAGCCTCGTTAAATGAGCGGATTGTCATCAGAGTGCGGCGGACATCAGGATGGACGATAATAGGGTCGGCATTTTTGTCCAGCGCCTTCGGGCCAGTCAAAGCGCGGCCCTGGATGCGGTCCTTGGCGTAAATGGCGGCGTTTTGGTAGGCGACTTCCGAGACCGCGAGACCTTGCAGGCCAACGCCGAGGCGGGCTTCGTTCATCATGGTGAACATGGCACGAAGGCCTTTGTGCTCTTCGCCCAGCAGTGTGCCGACAGCTTCGTCATAGTTCATCACACAGGTGGAATTGCCGTGGATGCCCATTTTTTCTTCGATGGAACCGCAGCTTACGGCGTTGCGCGAACTATCCAGATTGAACTTCGGCACGATGAAAAGCGAAATGCCCTTCACGCCTTCCGGTCCGCCTTCGATCCTTGCGAGCACCAGATGGATGATGTTTTCTGCCAGATCATGCTCGCCGGCCGAGATGAAAATCTTCTGGCCTGAGATTTTGTAAGTTCCATCGCTCTGTGGCATCGCCCTGGTGCGGAGCAGTCCCAAATCCGTGCCGCAATGCGGCTCGGTGAGATTCATGGTGCCGGTCCAGAGGCCATCGGTCATGTTTGGCAAATAGGTTGACTTTTGCTCGCCCGAGCCATGGGCATGAATTGCGGCCATCGCGCCTTGGGTGAGGCCGGGATACATTGTGAAGGCCATGTTGGCGGACGAGAAATATTCGCCTACTGCCGAGTGGATGATATAGGGGAGACCCTGCCCGCCGTATTCCGGGTCAGCGGCAAGACCCAGCCAGCCACCATCCCGATACTGCTTATAAGCATCTTTGAAGCTGTGCGGTGTCGAAACGCTGCCATCCGCGTTGCGCACGCAACCAATAGTGTCGCCATCGCGGTTGGTCGGCTGGATAATGTTTTCGGCGAGCTTTGCGCCTTCGGCCAAAATCGCTTCCAGCACATCTGGTGTGGCATCGGCAAAGCCGGGCAAATTATTGTATTTTTGATAACCGAGGACATCATTGACGATGAACAAAGTGTCTTCCACGGGGGCGCGGTAGCTAGGCATAGAAATCTCCTCCACGAGTGAATCGGCATACGGGCTAATTCAAATTTTATAATACCAAAATATTGACGTTTGCGTAAACGTCAATATTTATTTTAGCTTTCTGAACTCAACCAGGCACTTTTGATGTCAATTTAATAGCAAGGGGCAGAGCTGAGCGATTTTTTCAACCAATTCACTCTGCCCCCGACTTTTTTTGAGTGGATTAAGCAACCAAGCGCGGGGCGTCTAAACGGCTTGCGACAAGATTCAATCCTTCCGTGAGATCATTAATGGATTGGTCAATTTCCAGCCGCTGCTGCTTCAACTTTTCCAATTGACGCTTTCCCTTTTCAGAGATCGCTTTCAACTGGGAAATGTTAGCACCATCAGGCTCGTACAGATCAATCAATTGTTTCACTTCGCGCAAAGAGAAGCCGATTTTACGTCCGCGCAAAATCAGTTTGATCCGCGCAATATCTTTACGATCATAAAGGCGCGTCACACCATTTCTTGTCGGTGAAATCAGGCCCTTATCTTCGTAGAAACGTAAAGTGCGCAGTGAAACATCAAACATCTCAGACACATCACCAATGCGCATTATGGTCTCGGACTTGACGTCAGTTTCTCCGAGCGAAACGATTAGGCCGGCAGCATATGCCGCATTCACATTCGTCATATTTGTAACCTTAATTAAACAGGGGAGAGCGGTGGGGGCGATTTTTCCCTCTGACCGCATGGAAATTATTCGAGCTGCCGTCATTACCGTTGAGCGTCTCGAATTCCTCACTCTTACGTAAGGGTAATAAGCTATTTTAAAATCGCTTTCAAGGTTTATTTTAGGTCGCCGGCAAATTTTCTTCAAGATTGAAGATTTTGGTTTGTCGAGAACACACGATATGACCGGTTTATGTAACATGTCATCTGTCCGGCTTTAAGCTTCGCCCTTTTTGGGGCGGGGCGATGAGGCGGACGGAGC
>JAYVRA010000055.1:0-26598 GCA_043776635.1 Phyllobacteriaceae bacterium | reverse complement strand
ACAGCGAAGCCAAACCCTTCACATGGCGCGCAAACCCAGACGAAATCATCGCTGCCAGAAATCGGGGGTTCCAAATGTTGGAATCAATCCACTAGTTGAAGATGCCGTGAAATTCAACGGGGGGCATCATGATTAAACTAATCAATGGACACGAACGGGCAAAATTTCCGCAACTAATTGACCAGATGCACCGCCTGCGTAAAGCGGTGTTTTACGACAGGCTAAAGTGGGACGTACCTATTGTGGGTGACTGGGAAATTGATAGTTTTGATCAAGAAAACCCGCTTTATGTTCTTGTTCTAGACCCAAAAGGCGCAGTCCAAGGCTCGCTTCGATTACTGCCGACAACGGGCCCGAACATGTTGCGGGATGTTTTTTCTGCGATAACTGAAGATGCTCAACCGGTAGAAAATCCTTTGGTTTGGGAGAGCAGTCGTTTTTGCATTCGCTTTTCCAACGAGCGCGAGCCGCAACAAAATTTTCCAAGAAGCGCCGCTACACACGAGGCGGCACAACACAATAGGGATCAAAGAGAAACTAACATTATTAGCAAGGCGACGGTGGAGCTGATTGCCGCTATGGGAGAAGTTGGAATGCTTGCCGGTCTTGACCATATTGTGACCGTTTACGATGCATTTTTACGCCGGATTATCCGCCAAACAGGATGCGCGGAGGCGCTTATTGGCAAGCCTGTGCGTTTTGGCCGAGTTCAGACCTACGCCGGACTGTTTGACATCAATCCAATTGCCTTGTCAGCATTCAAAAAAGTCTGGAATCTGCCAGAAATCCTCATTGATGAAGAAAGCCGAAGCCGCAATTTTGTTGCTGCTTAAGTGCGGAGCTGAAGCTTCGTCCTGAATTGTAAACACCAATAACGTATTAAAAGTTCAGGGGAAGCAGTTGGATAAAACCAAAGCAGAAATGAGCCGCCTGCGTGAGCAAGACATTAGTGCTTTGCACCAAGCCGCCGCCCGTTTGACAGCGGCGGCTTCACCCCGGGATATGGTATTTACCGGTATTCTTGCACGCATTAGGGCTCGTCGTAGCGAGCATAAATCAAAAAAATCCAATAGCTTTTCCCGCCTCTTGGATTTGGGGGTATCAAAGCAAGACATTATGGTTGCGTTGACCCAAACCAAGTCAACTGGCGCATCGCTTTTGCAAGAATTAATCGTGTCAAAACGACTGGACCCGGAAATTTATTACAGGCGTATGGCATTTGACCTTGGGATAGAGTTTGTAACGATAATTGATGCTAGTAAAATTTTGACGGATATGATGCCGCCTAAGGTCATCACCAGCCAAATATCACAGTTATTTTGTCGCAATCAAATGGGTATAGCCATACTTCACACCACGCCTGATTATCGTTCCGAGGCCGCGCTAATTGAACTCATAGAGCGAGAACCGGAGAACAGGGATAGAATCAAAATCGCGTTGCCAACAACCATAGAGGACGCAATATCGGTGCGTTTTGCCGCCAATAGCGTGGCACGATCTATTGCCATCCTCAACGATGAGCAGCCCGCGTTTTCGGCAAAACAAACCTTCACGCCCTATCATGCGTTTATCTGTGGCGCGGCAATTGTTGCCTTGCCAGTTGCGTTCACTTTTGCATTTTGGAGTGTCCTGCTATTCCTTCATGTGATCGCCAGTTTGCTTTTTGGGAGCTCAGTTTTGTTGCGCCTGATGGCATTTTGGTCGTTTAAAAAGACTGATGGTGAACTGTGTGTTGATTATAACCACCGCACAGTTCCACTCTATTCAGTTATCGTGGCGTTGCATGACGAGGCCTCGATTGTCGCTCAGCTTGTAACGGCTTTGAGTGCGCTGGAGTGGCCAAAATCACGGCTGCAAGTGCTCTATGTCTGTGAGGATGATGATAATTCAACAATCGACGCGCTTCACGCGCAAAAGCTACCGCCGACACATCGCATTATTCGGGTGCCCTTTGCGTTACCACGCACAAAGCCGAAGGCGTTAACATTCGCCTTGCCACAATGTGCCGGCGAGTTTGTCGTAATTTATGATGCAGAGGATCGGCCGCATCCTGCTCAGTTAAAAGAAGCTTGGACACGCTTTTCAAATGAAGACAAAACACTTGTTTGTCTCCAAGCCCCGCTGGCGATATCCAACGGCAGTCAGTCTTGGTGGTCACGGCTGTTCGCGTTTGAATATGCGGCGCATTTTTATGGGCTTTTGCCTTACTTAGCCCGCATTGGCGCGCCGTTGCCTTTAGGGGGCACTTCAAACCATTTCCGCCGCGACGCCTTAGTAAAAAGCCTCGCGTGGGACCCGTACAACGTCACCGAGGATGCTGATTTGGGTATAAGGTTTAGCCGTTTAGGGTATCGCTGCGGTGTCATCACCAAGCCTACTTTAGAAGATGCGCCGACCGAATTTAAAGTCTGGTTGCCGCAGCGAACACGGTGGCAAAAAGGTTGGATGCAGACATTTTTAGTTCATAACCGACAAAGTAAACAACTATTCAAAGTGCTCGGGCCACGCCACTACCTAATATTCCAAATTATTCTACTTGGGTTTATCCTGTCCCCGCTTCTTTATGTTATTTCCGTATTTGAACTCAGTGCACTTATGTTTTTAAGATCGCAAAACAGTTTAGAAATTGATCTCATTTTGTTTTTGGATGTTACGCTATTTGTCTGCGGTCACATCGGGTTCTACTGCCTTGCGACAAGGTGCGAGGCTAAAAAGCCCCTTGCAGAGCATCTAAAAATGTTGCTGTCGTTGCCGTTCTATTGGATTTTCCTCTCCCGCGCCGCTTGGCGGGCGGTGGGGCAGCTAATTTTTAAGCCCCACCTATGGGAAAAAACGCCTCACTTGCCATCGGTCAGCTCAGAAGTTTCGGACCTTGCCCGATAATTTTGTCATCCGCCTTGCCAATGGCCTTCAGATTTTTGCCGGTATAATCAATGGCCAGCAATATTGTGCGGATTGTTTCCAGCCGTGCGCGGCGCTTGTCGTTTGAGCGCACCACTGTCCATGGCGCGGTTTTGGTATGCGTGCGCTTGAACATTGTTGCGAGTTTTTCCGAATAGTCCGCCCATTTGGAAAGTCCGGCAACGTCCATAGGCGAGAATTTCCAATGGCGCAGGGGGCTGTGGCGGCGCTCATGGAAGCGCTTAAGCTGCATGGTTTGCCCGACTTCCAGCCAAATTTTGAACAGATGAATGCCATCGCTCACCAACATTTTTTCAAAATTGGGCGCTTCCTGCAAAAACTCTTCATATTGGGCGGGTGTGCAAAAGCCCATTACCGGTTCGACGCCTGCGCGGTTATACCAGGAACGGTCGAACGTGACGAACTCACCAAATGTAGGCATTTGGCTGGCGTAGCGCTGGAAATACCATTGACCGCGCTCGGTATCGCTGGGCTTTGGTAAGGCGACATTGCGGGCGGTACGCGGGTTCATATTCTCGCGCACGGCATTGATGGTGCCGCCCTTGCCAGCCGCATCACGGCCCTCAAACACCACGATAATGCGCTCTTTGGAAGCAATCTGCCACTCTTGCAGCTTCACCAGCTCAATTTGTAGCTGTACAAGCTCCTTGAGATACTCGTCCTCTTCCATTTTTTTCTTGTATGGATAGCCGCCGGAGACCATCGAACTTTCGTCAACCCAAGTCGCCAAAACCGGATCATTGATATCAAACAAATAGCTCTTGCCCTCATAAGTGAGAGGAACCGGCCCGCTTGCCACCGGTGCGAGTGCATCTGGAGCGGCAACAACCGGTGCGGATTTTTTGGGTTTGTTGTTTACGGGTTTGTCATTTGCAGCTTTGTCATTTGCAGCTTTGTCATTTGATTGACGCATCTTATCTGTTTTCTTAGCCATCTAACTCACCGTCTCGTTATTGTTGCAGCTTGGGCGTTGCCTTATGCTATTTTCAAACTGCGTTACCGTCCACAGATTTTCGATTTTATGATGAAAGACCAGCCATGTCCTTGGATGCCAATCCTGCGGCCCGCCTGAAAGCCTCACAAAACAACTTTATAGGTTACGCCTTTTGGGCTGCGATACTTGTCGCGCTTTTGGTGCTGATCCAAGCGCTCGCAAATCCAACTGCCATGAATTGGATGCTCGAAGCTGCCGCTGGCGCGGTAGCGGCGCTATTGTATCAGGTGAGAGAACACGCAGGAGTTGAAAATAACATAACGGTCGCTGGAAACGTGACGGCGACAACTATGCCCAGCGACTTCAGCGTTTTTGATGTGCTGCCTTTACCGACGATTATGGTCGATACCCAATCGAAAATCTTGCAAACCAATCGCGCTGCAGGCCGCGAGTTTGGCCAATTGTTGATTGGCAATTTTCTCACGTTAAAATTCCGCGAACCCGAAATGGTCGCCGCGTTCAACCAAGTCGTGGCGCAAGATGCGCCGGTAAATTTTGAAATGCACGAGCGCATTCCGTTTGAGCGCTGGTATCGCGTTGATATTTGTCCGGTGCTCGAAGTGAACTTGCCGACGCAGCGCTACGCAATCCTGTTCCGCGATATAAGCGAGGCACATAATATAGAGCGGATGCGGGCTGATTTTGTGGCCAATGCCAGCCATGAATTGCGCACGCCTCTGGCTTCGCTCACCGGCTTTATCGAAACGCTGCGTGGTCCGGCTCGCAATGATGTGGCGGCACGCGAGAAGTTTTTGGGCATCATGCTTGAACAAGCAGGCCGCATGTCGCGCCTGATTGATGATTTGCTTTCACTGTCACGTTTGGAAATGCGCCCTAATGTGGATCGCACTGAGGTGATTGATATTGCAGCGCTGACCTCGCAAGTTATTGATGCGCTCTCCCCTATGGCTTTAGAATCTGGTGTGGAGATTGAGCGCAAGTTTGGTTCCGCACCAGTCAGGATTTCGGCATTGCGTGATGAGCTTATTCAGGTGCTGGAGAATCTCATCGAAAATGCCTGCAAATATGGCAAGTCCGGCGGCAAGGTTGCGGTCAGCATTGATGTTCCCGAAACCGGCGGCGGTAAAGAGGTGATTATCAGCATTCGTGATTTCGGCCCGGGCATCTCGGCCGAGCATATCCCAAGGCTTACGGAGCGCTTTTATCGCGCCACACCGAACACTGGCACAGTGCAGAAGGGCACAGGATTGGGTTTGGCGATCGTAAAACATATCGTTTCGCGCCATAAAGGCCGCTTGGCTATCCAATCAAAGCCCGGAAATGGCTCGACCTTTGCCGTTCACCTGCCGATTGGTGACAAGTAGAAGCCGGATAATATAAAAAATTAAATTTTTACATAGGCTTAGACTGTCATAAAACTGTTTCTCTTTTGTCATATTCCCTTCGCATGGAATGCTTAGACGGTGCATCGTCGATGCAAGATCGAATGAAATTAAGCCCACAGGGAGTTACAAATGAGAATTCTTAATATCGCTGCCGCAACTTTGCTTGCCGCCACAGCCTTTACCACTGTTGCGCAGGCGCGCGATGAAATCCGCATCGTTGGTTCGTCAACTGTTTATCCATTCACAACAGCTGTTGCCGAAAATTTCGGCAAGAAGACCGGCATGAAGACTCCGGTTGTTGAATCAACAGGTACAGGCGGCGGCATGAAGCTATTCTGCGCCGGTATCGGCGATGCCAACCCGGATTTCACCAATGCATCACGCCAGATCAAGAAAAGTGAATTCGATGATTGCGCCAAGAATGGCGTGACCGATATCGTTGAAGTTAAGGTTGGGTTTGACGGCCTCTCTTTCGCCCAATCCAAAAATGCTCCTGATGTAGCATTCACCAAGCAGCAGCTCTTCTTGGCGCTTGCCAAGGAAGTTCCGGGAAAAGATGGCAAGCTGGTCGCCAACCCATACAAAATGTGGAATGAAATTGATCCTGCCCTGCCAGCGACAAAAATTGAAGTGCTTGGCCCTCCGACAACATCCGGCACACGTGATTCATTCGCTGAATTGGTTCTCGAAAAGGGTGCCGAGAGCATCGAATCCTTGGCCGCTATGAAGAAGGCCGATGCAAAGGCATTCGAAGGCGTTTGGAAGTCAGTCCGTGAAGATGGCGCTTATGTTGAAGCTGGCGAAAACGACAATTTGATCGTTCAAAAGCTGCAAGCCAACAAGGATGCATTTGGCATTTTCGGTTATTCTTTCCTTGAAGAAAACGCCAGCACCATCAAGGGTGCTTCGGTTGAAGGTTCCGTACCAACATACGAAACCATCGCTTCCGGCGACTATAAGGTTTCCCGTCCGCTTTATATCTATGCAAAGAAGCAGAACGCCGGGACCACCAAGGGCATGGCTGAATTCCTTGCTGAATATGTTTCTAAGGAAGCTTTGGGCGCGGATGGCTACTTGGCCGATAAGGGACTCGTAACACTGCCTGATGATCAGGCTGCTGTGTCCGCGGCAGTAGTAAAAGACATGACAGTAATGAAGGCTGATGGCTTGAAGTAAGCTTCGCTTTCTTGTGGGGCGGCCGCGGATGTACCGGCCGCCTTACAAATTTTTTGCAAAGCAAATATAATTGTGGTTATCAGTTTAGGGTTCCAAGAGGCGCGTCTATGTCGATATTCATTTTATGCCTCTTTGCTTTGATGATTGCCTCCTATGTGCTTGGCGCCGGCCGTGCCAAAGCTTTGGTCGCGGGGAACCTTGCTCAGGCCCATTCACTTCCTTTTTATCACGGCGCGTTTGTGGCTCTGATGACTGCAATTACAGGCGGCGTTGTTTACGGCATCGCCACTTGGCTAAATATTCCTTTCGTAATGTATGTCGCCCTCGCGGCTGCCATCATTGCCGCAGTTGTGAGCTACCCCAAAATCACCGAAAATTTCCGCGCCCGTAATCAGGTTGAGAAGGTTGTTCTAGCATTCCTTGCCATTTGCTCGGGCCTCGCCATTTTGACCACCGCTGGCATCGTTTTTTCAGTACTATTCGAGGCGTTTCGCTTCTTTGCCGAAATACCTTTGACGTCGTTTTTGACCGGATTGAAGTGGGCGCCGACCGGAACGCCCGCTTCCTTCGGTTTTCTACCGCTTTTGATAGGCTCGCTTCTCATCACGCTGATAGCGATTGTAGTGGCCGGTCCGCTGGGCTTGTTCTCCGCGATCTACATGGCTGAATATGCTTCACCGCGCGTTCGCAGCATTGCCAAACCGGCGCTGGAATTGCTGGCCGGTGTGCCGACAGTCGTGCTCGGCTTCTTCGCCGCGCTAACAGTTGCCCCGCTTATTCGCAATAGCGGCGAGCATTTTGGTCTTTCGGTGTCTTCAGAGTCGGCGCTTGCTGCCGGTCTTGTTATGGGCATGATGATCGTGCCGCTGATTTCGTCGCTATCTGACGATGTTATTAACGCTGTGCCGCAAGCACTGCGCGACGGTTCCTATGCAATGGGCGCGACGAAATCTGAAACCATCAAAAAGGTGGTGCTGCCCGCAGCGCTGCCGGGCATCGTGTCCGCCTTCATTCTCGCAATCTCCCGCGCCATTGGCGAAACGATGATTGTGGTTATGGCCGCCGGTCTTGCAGCAAATCTCACGTTCAATCCGTTGCAGGCAGTGACAACGATCACGGTGCAAATCGCCTCGCTTCTTGTTGGCGATCAGGAATTCGACTCAGCAAAAACCCTGTCAGCCTTTGCTCTGGGATTGGTACTTTTTGTCCTCACCCTCATTCTCAACTATATTGCCTTGCGTGTTGTGCAGAAATATCGGGAACAATATGACTGACGCTTTTGTATCCAGTTCGGCACATGTCGCCAAGCGTTATCGTAGTGAACGCCGCTTTCAGACCTATGGCCTGATTTCCCTTGGCGTCACGGTGGCGTTCCTTGTCTTCCTGCTTTTGGATATCGTCACCAAAGGCCTGCCGGCATTCACTGAGCACACGATGAACATTCCTGTTGCGGTTTCGGCAATAAGTGTGGATGCGGCAGCTCCTGAAAAGGGCGAATATTCGACGCTGGTCAAAGAGGCGTTGAAGAGCGCGTTTCCCGCCGTCACAAACCGCGCAGATAAAAAGGCGCTTCTCGGTCTGTTATCCTCCGGCGCGTCTGATGATTTGCGCGAAATGGTGGTTGCCAATCCAACGCTCATCGGCACCGATGTAACATTGCCGTTGTTAATGAGCGCCGATGCCGACCTTTATCTGAAAGGTAACGAAACCGGCATTGAAAAGCGCAGCGGCATTGGCGCGTTGCAACTCACCAAGACTGGTGACGCCTACACAGTTACCGGCGATATTACGGGCATCCATGAGCAATCAATTCTGCGTCTTAACGGCGGCGCACTGCGGGTCTCAAAAGTCAACGATGTAACGCTTGAAACCGAGACACTGCTTGAGCTGACCTCGGCCGGTGCTGTAGTTGACGGCAAGTGGGACCAACTTCTATTGTCGGTCAAAGAATCCGACCGCCGGATCAATGACAGGGAAGCGGTCTATTTGGAAGCGCTGAAAGATCAAGGCGTCATTTCCAAGAATTTCTCATGGCGCTTGTTCTCTTCGGGCGACTCCCGCGAGCCGGAATTATCAGGCATCAAGGGTGCACTTGTTGGCTCGCTATTGACCCTCATCGTTGCACTTTCGATTTGTGTTCCTATTGGTGTTGCAGCTGCCATATATCTGGAAGAGTTTGCCGCCAAAGGCCGCCTGACCAATTTGATTGAAGTGAACATCAACAATCTTGCCGCTGTTCCGTCAATCATTTTCGGTCTGCTGGGGCTTGCCGTGTTCCTCAATTTCTTCGGTATGCCGCGCTCTGCGCCGCTGGTTGGCGGGTTTGTACTCGCGCTTCTGGTATTGCCAACAATCATCATCGCCGCACGCGCCGCCTTCCGCTCCGTTCCTCCCTCTATTAAGGAAGCCGCGCTGGGTGTTGGCGCCTCGCATCAACAAGCGGTGTTCCATCACGTATTGCCTCTTGCTGTTCCGGGCATCCTGACAGGGGTCATCCTCGGTGTATCCCGTGCGCTTGGCGAAACTGCGCCACTGTTAATGATTGGCATGATCGCCTTCATCGTTGACGTGCCGACGGGCTTTACTGATGCCGCTACCGTGCTTCCCGTGCAAATTTTCCTCTGGTCAGATTTGCCCGAAATCGCGTTCCAATCACGAACCGCTGCTGCCATCATGATTTTGATGTGCGTCCTTTTTGTTCTCAATGCCATTGCGATCTTTGTCCGCAAGCGTTTTGAACGTCGCTGGTAAGCTGGAAGGCAATAGATACATGAACGCTCTTATTGAACCTCTAACTTTGAAAACAGGCGCAACGATGATCGAGCCGAAATACAAAATCAGCGCCAGAAACATTGATGTCTACTATGGCGAAAAGCACGCCATTAAGGATCTGTCGATTAACATCCCGGAAAAGGCCGTCTCCGCGTTTATAGGACCCTCGGGTTGCGGCAAGTCAACATTTTTGCGCTGCATCAACCGTATGAACGACACAATTTCGACCTGCCGTGTCACGGGCAAAATAGAAATTGACGCCAAGGATATTTATGACACGGAACTGGACGTGGTGCAGCTTCGCGCGCGCGTCGGCATGGTTTTCCAAAAGCCAAACCCGTTTCCAAAATCCATCTATGATAATGTCGCTTACGGTCCGCGTATCCATGGCTTTGTTCGCTCTAAGACCGAGACCGACGAAGTGGTGGAAGCAAGCTTAAAAAAGGCGGGTCTCTTTGAAGAGGTCAAAGACCGCTTGCAACATTCGGGCACCGGCCTTTCCGGTGGTCAACAGCAGCGCCTATGCATAGCCCGCGCAATTGCAGTCAACCCTGATGTGATCTTGATGGACGAGCCGTGCTCGGCACTGGACCCGATTGCCACGGCCAAGGTTGAAGAGCTCATCGACGAATTGCGTGAAAACTACACCATCGTCATCGTAACACATTCGATGCAGCAGGCAGCCCGCGTCTCGCAGCGCACGGCCATGTTCCATTTGGGCAATCTGGTGGAAGAAGGCCCGACGGAGAAAATGTTCTCCAATCCTTCGGAAAAGCGCACACAAGACTATATCACCGGCCGCTTCGGCTAATATCCGGGTAAGGGAATAACCACATGCAAACTCTACACACTGTCCGGTCCTATGACGAAGAGCTTAACTTTTTGGTCAAGAAGATTGCCGAAATGGGCGGTCATGCTGAGCGCATGATTGACCAATCGGTTAAGGCACTCGTTACAGCCGACGAGCGCCTTGCCCGCAATATCATCACGGATGATTGCTTCCTTGACGACGCGCAGCGCGAGATCGACGAAAAGGCCGTGACCACTATTGCCAAACGCCAGCCAATGGCCGGAGATTTGCGCGAAATTATCGGCGCTATTCGAATTTCCGGTGATTTGGAGCGCATAGGCGATATGGGCAAAAACATTGCTAAGCGTTCATTCGCAGTTTCCGAAAGCCGCCAACCGGTGAAGCTGTTTCGAAGCCTTGAAGCGTTGACGGAATTGGCGTTGACCCAGCTCAAAGACGTGCTGGATAGCTACGCCTCGCGCACGATCGACCGCCTCAACATTGTGCGTGACCGCGATGATGAAATCGACGCGATGTACACATCGCTGTTTCGCGAACTTTTGACTTATATGATGGAAGATCCGCGCAACATCACGGCCTGTACACATCTTTTGTTCTGCGCCAAAAATCTTGAACGCGTCGGCGATCATGCAACGAACATTGCTGAGACCGTTTATTATATCGTGACCGGCGAGCACATGCCACTTGAGCGCCCCAAGCACGATTCCAGCCACGAACTCACAGCGGGTTAATCAAGAGTAATGTCCAATACCCCCAAGATTGCTGTGATTGAAGATGAAGATGCGCTCAGCACCCTGCTGCGCTATAATCTGGAATCGGAAGGCTATCGCGTTGATACGATTATGCGCGGCGATGAGGTTGAGTTCGCAGTGCGTGAAAATGCGCCGGACTTGATTATCTTGGATTGGATGTTGCCCGGTGTCTCCGGCATTGAGCTGTGCCGCCGCCTGCGGGCATGGCCGGAAACCCGCCGCATTCCCATCATCATGCTCACCGCGCGCGGAGAAGAGAGCGAGCGGGTGCGGGGTCTGGCAACCGGCGCGGATGATTATGTTGTCAAGCCCTTCTCCACGCCGGAGCTAATGGCGCGGGTTAAAGCCATGTTGCGCCGCGTAAAGCCGGAAATGGTTTCAAACCTGCTCAAAGTATCCGATGTAGAGATGGACCGCGAAACCCACCGTGTGCGTCGCGATGGCCGCGAGTTGAAACTCGGCCCCACCGAATACCGGCTTCTTGAGTTTTTTATGCAAGCGCCGGGCCGCGTATTCTCCCGAACACAATTATTGGACAGTGTGTGGGGGCAGAATATTTACGTCGATGACCGAACCGTCGATGTCCACATAGGCCGGCTGCGCAAAGCCATCAATCGCGGCAAAGAAAAAGACCCGATACGCACCGTGCGCGGCTCCGGCTATTCCTTGGAACAGATCTAGGTTTTAGTTTTCTGAACCAAACGGTTAAAAAAATTTACGATGAGGGGTCAAATATCCCAACTTTAGACAACCTGAGCAGAGCGTTCATTTTGTACGTGAGCACCAGAAGCGCATTAAGTCGCGGTAGTTGGACGTAAATTTGAATTTTACCGCGCGCGGCGGCGCTCGGAGGCTGGCTGATAGGCCATCTTGGCGTGGAACTTGCAATAAGGACCGGCATTGCCGGCTTCGTGACCGCAGAAGTTAAAGTCCACCGACATCGGATCGCCAACGGGCCACTTGCACGTACGCTCGGAAAGATCGACCAAACGCAATTCGCGCGACACCGGCGCGACTAAAGGCGCCGCAAATTCGAGAACGCGGGAGTTCAGCGCCACCGGCTGCTGGTTGTACTCCGCCTTCAAGGCTGTCGCGCCAACGGCATGAGTGTAGCTGCTGACCTTTGCTGAGCCGCCGCTTGAGCGCGGGACTGCGGCGCGGCCTTGGCTGACGGTTACGCCCGCCGTCACCGGCTTCTTGGCACGAGGCTGGGAAGATGTGGTTTTACCGCGACCGGAAAGCTTTAAACGGTGCACCTTTCCGATGACCGCATTGCGCGTCACGCCGCCGAGTTGGCCCGCGATCTGGCTTGCACTGAGGCCATCGCTCCAGAGCTTCTTTAGCAATTCAACGCGTTCATCCGTCCAGTTCATACAACCATTCCTTACCGTCAAATCGAACCCGCAATGCCTTGCCCACCAACTGGAAGGCCAATTGGTGCACACAACATCTGCAATCAGAACCGGGACCGCCACGCAACATGTAGTTATTGTTAACCCAAACTACAATTATTGCAGACTTCCTGACAAGAGTCGCGCGCCCTCACGACTCCAATTTTCGGAGTTTTCCCCAGTTTACCTTCCGGTCAATTTCTTGAAATGACTATTTAGTTTTGGAGTGAGTCATAAAGGCAACAGTTTTAGTCCATGGATGTTTTTTTAGCGAAAATACGGATTTCTTGACTTTCGCCCGACAAGACATGATATTCGCTCTAACAAGGCCGCCGGTAAGGCGGTTTTTTATTTTTTTATTTTGAGAAACTGCTTTTCGTAACGTCATGAACGTGGATTAAGACCGTGGAACACACAGCATCTGGCGACGCGCTTTATCAAACATTTACCCGGGCAAAACTGCGCTTTGTGCGCGGGACAGGCGTCTGGCTGATTGACGAAAAAGGCAACCGTTATCTGGATTTCGCAGCCGGCATCGCCGTTAACTCGCTCGGCCATTCGCATCCGCAACTGGTTGAAGCGCTGAAGACACAGGCCGAAAATCTATGGCATGTTTCCAATCTATATGAAGTGCCGGGGCAGGAGACGCTTGCCAAGAAGCTCACGGATAATTCATTCGCTGACAAAGTGTTTTTCACCAATTCCGGCGCGGAAGCGCTTGAATGCGCGATTAAAACCGCGCGGCGCTATCACTTCGTCAATGGTCAGCCCGAGCGCTACCGGATCATTACCATGGAAGGAGCCTTCCATGGACGCACGTTGGCGACTATTGCCGCTGGCGGGCAGGCAAAATATCTCGAAGGCTTCGGCCCAAAGGTGGATGGTTTTGACCAGGTGCCGTTCGGTGATTTAGAGGCCGTCAAAGCCGCGATCACGGACGAGACTGCCGCCATACTGGTCGAGCCTGTGCAAGGCGAAGGCGGCATCCGCCCGCTGCCATTGGAAACGCTGCGTGCCTTGCGCAACCTTTGCGACGAGCACGGGCTGCTGTTGGTGCTGGATGAAGTGCAGTGCGGCGCGGGCCGTACCGGTAAATTCTTCGCCTATGAATGGGCAGGCATCGAGCCGGACATTCTCGCGGCGGCCAAAGGCATTGGTGGCGGCTTCCCGCTGGGCGCGTGTCTTGCCACTAACGAGGCCTCCAAAGGCATGACTCCCGGCACACATGGTACGACATACGGCGGCAATCCGCTGGGCATGGCTGTCGGCAATGCGGTGATGGATGTAATTCTGGCCGATGGCTTCTTGGAGCAGGTGCAACAAAGCGCCTTACAGTTCAAACAAGGCCTCGCCTCTCTGATTGACCGCTACCCCGATATTTTCGCCGATGTGCGCGGCTCAGGCCTTTTGTGCGGCGTGAAATGCGTGGTTCCAAATACGATCCTGATGAACACTTTGCGCGATCACAATATGCTCACAGTCGTGGCTGGCGATAACGCGCTGCGCCTCCTGCCGCCGCTCACAGTTACGGCAGATGAAATCCGCATCGCCCTCGAAACGCTTGAAAACGTCGCACAAAAAATCCGCGTGTCTACCCATTTGAAAGCCAGCTAAGCCAAAATGATGCCTTCACAGCCCCGCCACTTTACGGACCTCTCAGCCGTTTCCGCCGCCGATCTTCGTTTTATTATGGACGATGGCAAGCGCTTGAAGGCACTGCAAAAAGCCGGCACACCGGAAAAGCCATTTGCCGGCAAAGTGATGGCGATGATTTTTGATAAACCCTCCACGCGCACCCGTGTTTCGTTCGATGTCGGTATGCGCCAGCTCGGCGGCGAAACCATAATGCTCACTGGCTCCGAAATGCAGCTGGGCCGCTCGGAATCCATCGCGGATACCGCCAAAGTTTTGTCACGCTACGTGGACATCATCATGATCCGCACGACGGACCATGCCCGCATGGCGGAGCTGGCGGAACATGCCACTGTGCCAGTTATCAATGGCCTGACGGATGACACACACCCGTGCCAGATTATGGCCGATATCATGACGTATGAGGAGCATCGCGGCCCTGTCAAAGGCAAGACATTTGCCTGGGCCGGCGATGGCAATAATGTGTTGCATTCGATGGTGGAAGGCGCGGCGCGGTTTGATTTTAAAGTCAATATCGCCGTGCCAAAAGGCTCCGAGCCACAACAAAGATATATTGATTGGGCGCGCAAAAATGGTGCGCAAATCAATCTGGATACTAGTGCCATTGCCGCCGTTGCGGGTGTGGATTGTGTGGTCACGGACTGCTGGGTTTCTATGGGCCAAGAGGCCAAGGCGCGCGGCCACAATGTGTTCCAGCCATACCAAGTCAACGAAGCTTTGATGCGCCACGCTGACAAAGACGCCCTGTTCATGCACTGCCTGCCCGCCCATCGCGGCGAGGAAGTGACCGATGAAGTCATCGACGGCCCGCAGTCGGTGGTGTTTGACGAAGCAGAAAACCGGCTCCATGCGCAGAAGGCAATTTTGGCGTGGTGCTTGGGAGGCACCAAATAATGTTGGCTGAGAGCGTAGTTTTAGCGCCCGCCGGTGATGATGCCGTTTTGCCGTTTCAGATTGCCGAGCTCGATGCCCGTGGCCGCGCTGTGCAGCTTGGCGCGGTGTTGGATGGCATCCTGGGTCGCCATAATTATCCTGAACCTGTTGCCAAGCTGGTCGCAGAAGCGGTGACTCTGGCAGTCATTCTCGGCACATCGCTGAAGTTTGAAGGTAAGTTTATCTTACAAACCAAGTCCGATGGTCCTGTGGATTTGCTGGTGGCAGATTTTCGCACGCCGCACGCCGTGCGCGCCTATGCCCGCTTCAACGAGGAGCGCCTGAACGCGGCTATCCTCGCGGGCGAGACCAGCCCTGAACAATTACTCGGGACAGGAATTTTGGCCATGACCATTGACCAAGGCGAATTTACGCAAACATACCAAGGCATTGTGCCGCTCGATGGCTCTTCGCTGGAGGAAGTCGCCAAGGTTTACTTTCGCCAGTCCGAACAAATCCCGACAGACATCCGACTTGCCACTGCGCAGCTTTTTGAGCGCCTGGAAAACGGCGAGTTGCGCACCTCGTGGCGGGCAGGGGGCATCATCGTGCAGTTCCTGCCGGACTCCACCGAGCGTATGCGCACCCGCGATTTGCACGGCGGCGACGGGCCGGAAAATGATTATGTCTTCAACGAAGACGATAACTGGATCGAGGTAAAAGCGCTGACGGCAACAATCTCTGATGCCGAACTGGTGGACCCGTACGTCAGCGTTGAAACTCTACTCTACCGCCTCTTCCACGAACGCGGCGTAACAGCCTATCCGGCCACCAAAGTTTTCGACGAATGCGCCTGCTCGCGCGATAGAATTTTTGGCGTGTTGTCGGGGTTCACAGCGCAGGAAATTTTGGATAGCGTTGAGGACGGCAAGATCACCGTGTCATGCGAGTTTTGTTCAACGCATTATAGTTTCGCGCCTGAAGAGTTTGCGAAGGGGTAAGAGATAACCTCCCGATGCTTCGTCATCTCAGGGCCGCTTGTTGCCATAGTTCTTGCGAAGGCTTCAAGCGGAACCCGTGATCCATGCCTCAATTCAAATTTGGGGGAGAATCTATTCGTCAAAATCAAACGACATTTGTGAACCGAAGTATGATTCCAAGTGTCGATTGAACTCGATCTTATTTTTGGAAATTCGTAGAAGAGTCATGACCGTTATTACTTGGCTTCTAAAATGATCTAAGCCCTGCTTTTCTGTCAAAAACTGATGATGCTTGTGCTTCCGCTGATATTTTGCGTTTGACGGATTTGCGTCATCCAATGCAGGCAATACGGGCTTTGGCAATTTTTCATAAATAAGTTTTCTGATTAGCTTTCCGGCATAACGTGGCCCGCGATTATTTGCAGTTCGAACCCAACCATAGACGCGGTAAATCTCATTCGTAAATGCATCTGGAATTGTTTGCATCCATGGCCGATGTTCCGGCAAAAGATACATTGTTAGTATCTGTTGGAGCTCGTCCTTATCTCTCTTATCTTGATAGCCACTAGCTTCGTCAATTAGTGCAATCAGCCCGATGCGAGTAAGACTTGACGTTATCACTCGGCATTGATGCGCTATTCCTGCTTGCTGCTTTTGTAAAGAACCTGAGTTGTCTGCCTGTATGACTGCTTCAGCAACGTCAATAAGTGTGTCTGAATCAAAACCATAAGCAATACTTTTCCCAGTTCTGAATTTAATTGGATTGCTGATTCTGGTACGAAGATCATCAGAAACGAATGGCTTTATTCGATCTTGGGAAATGAAAAGTTCTAACCTATTCATACCTTTAACCATGGCGCCGCCTCTTGCCATACTAAAGGTATCGAGCATACCATTCATGGTGATTACTCGTCTGCCATCATCGAGCACGTAACAGGGTACCAAAATGTCGGCTATGCGAATTGGTTTGTCTTGCTCACCAGATACTGCTTTTGGGCAAGATTCTGCCCAACGAGTTTTTGCCGCCTCACTTGCAATCCTCTTTCTTTCGTCCGCAGATAGTTGCTCCGAGCGAGCTTTGCCGCCCATGCTTTGTGGTGTTTCAGTCATTGGGGAATCACTCCATGCTTGCTGATACGTTATTTCAATGCTTGCAAAAAAATAGCAAGCAAAATTTACAAATTTCAAAAAATGCTTGCTGATTGGTGTTCACTTCAGGTTTCAGTATCTCTGAGCCCTTTCCATTTGTATTTCTTGCGAACGCTTCAAACGGAACCCGTGATTCATGCCTTGGTTGTGTTGCTCAAAGTGGGTGCACATAGCGCGTGCTATCGCAAAATTGAAGACCAAATCTACGCATCACCTGTGAGGCATGGATACCGGATCATCGCTTGCGCCTTCGCAAGAGCTGCGGCGGTCAAGCTCGTCCGGTATGACGACACACAAGAAAGGTTCCTAATAATGGATGCCCCTAATTCAGCACCCGCTTGGCATCCGGCATATCCAGCGAGAACGCCGGGATCATCACCCGAAGATGATTGCCGTCTTCGTCCATCATATCATAATGCCCGGCCATCATGCCTGATGGCGTGCCGAGCGGGCAGCCGGAGGCATATTGGTAGCTGTCATTCGGTCCTAAAATCGGCTGATCGCCCACGACGCCCGGCCCGCGCACTTCTTCGATATGGCCATTGCCATCAACAATTTTCCAATAGCGTGATTGCAATTGCACTGTGCGGTTAGAGTGGTTGACAATGGTAATACGGTAAGACCATACATAGCGCGGCTGGTCGCCATCCGATTGGTCCGGCAAATACCAAGGCTCGGCTATAACTTCAATATCATGCGTGGTGGCGCGGTACATGGCGGGCTTTCTTGCATTCACATTTTATTGGTTTGGAACTGTGCGACGAATGCGTCAAGAGTGAAACGCGGCCGCATGGGCTGAAAGTTTTAAGGAGCAACAATGCTGGATGGCGTGGCGCGAAAAGCGATTGATCCATTTTTGGATAGTCTGGGCAAAGCACTTGCCGCACGCGGCGCTACTGCCAATGGCGTAACAATTGCGGGCTTTGCCATCGGCGTTTTCGCAGCTGGCGCAATCTCAATGAATTATTATTGGATCGGCGCAGTGTTAATTTTAGTGAGCCGTCTCTGCGACGGGCTGGACGGCGTTGTCGCCAGACAAACAAATGCGAGCGATTTCGGCGGCTATCTCGATATAGTGCTCGACTTTGCCTTCTACGGCATCATCCCCTTAGGCTTTGCGTTTGCTGCGTTGGAATCAAATGGTCTAGCCGCCGCCACGCTGATCTTTAGTTTCTACGTCAACGGTGCCAGCTTTTTGGCCTACGCAATTTTGGCACAGAAGCACAAAGTGGTGAGCGAGGCCCGCGGCAAGAAATCGATTTTCTTCACAACCGGATTGGCAGAAGCCACCGAAACGCTGGCGGTTTTCATCGTCGCTTGCGTCTGGCCGCAGTGGTTTCCCGTACTTGCTTACGGCTTTGCAGCCGTGTGTGTTTACACGGCTGCTGTGCGAATACTGGAGGCACGGGTTCAATTTAGTTGAGGTCATTTCCAATAACTGTTATTGATTATACCAACTTGATGATGGAGATCAAAATGGCAATCAGTGCAGATTTAGGAAATGTCCTTGAAGCCTTTGTGAACAAGATCGTCGAAAACGGCCGGTATAATTCCAAAAGCGAAGTCTTGCGTGAAGGTGTGCGCCTGATCCAAGACCGTGAAGCCAAGCTCGCCTCCCTCGATGCAGCCATTGCCCGCGGCCTGGCGGATGTTGGGGCTGGAAGAATTTATCCCATGGAGCAAGTATTTGACGAGTTGGATGCAGAGCTTGAGTAAATGGGGCATCGGCAGCATTGATGAAAGTCGTACATACTGAAAGCGCAAGGCGTGAATTGCGGGCAATCATACTCACTATCGCCAAATACAATCTGCCGCGAGCCAAATCCTTTTCCAAAGAGTTGCTCTTAGCCTGACAAAAGTTGAGCGAAATGCCTGAGCGCTTTGAGCGAGTGGCCGGTTACGATTACATTCGCAAGCGTGTTTACAGCAACTATGTAATTTTCTACAAAGTTGCAGCAGAACAAGTTGGAATTATCCGTATTTATCACGGCGCAATGGATTTCGACGCGTCGGATTTAGGCAAAAGCTAGACCTTAGCCGCTGCGTCCAAACCGTTTGCCACGTCTTCCAATAAATCCGCGACATCTTCCAAGCCAACTGACAGCCGCACAGTGCCGCCGCCGATGCCTAGTTCTTCGCGGGCATCATCGGAAAGGTTCTTGTGCGTCGTTGTAGCGGGATGGGTGATGAGGCTCTTCGCATCGCCAAGATTGTTGGAAATCTTGATGATCTTCAGTGCGTTCTCAAATGCGAACGCCGCCGCCTTGCCGCCCTTCAAATCGAAGCAAATCAGCGATGAGCCACCGGTCATTTGCTTGGCAATGATATCGGCCTGCGGATGGTCCTTGCGGCCCGGGTACATCACGCGCGAAACTGCACTGCTTTCTGCCAAAACATCGGCAATTTGCGCCGCATTTTCAGTCATGGCTTTTACGCGCAGCGGCAGTGTTTCCAAGCCTTTGAGCAAAACCCAGGCATTGAACGGCGAAATGCCAGGGCCGGAGTGGCGGTGATATTCGTGTAAATTCTTGTCGATCCATTCCTTGGAGGACAACACAATGCCGCCAAGACAGCGCCCCTGACCGTCAATATGCTTGGTCGCGGAATAGACTACAACATGCGCACCCAGCGCTAAAGGCTTCTGGAACATCGGCGTGGAAAACACGTTATCCACCACCAAAACCGCGCCACATAAAGTGGCGACTTTGGCCACGGAGGCAATGTCCACCACTTCCAAGGTAGGGTTGGTCGGGCTTTCGAGAAAAAACAACTTGGTATTAGGCTTCACCGCCGCTTCCCATGCAGCAATATCGCGGCCATCAACAAGCGTGAACTCAATGCCATAGCGCGGCGCGAGCGTTTCAATCACCCAGCGACACGAGCCGAACAGGGCGCGGGCGGCAACAATATGATCGCCCATTTTCAGCGAACAAAGCACCGCCATTGCAACAGCTGCCATGCCGGAAGTGGTGGCGCGGGCATCTTCGGCTCCCTCCAACGCGCACATGCGCTTTTCAAACATATCAATTGTCGGGTTGGCATAGCGCGAATAAATAAAACCGGGCTCCTCGCCCTTAAACCGCGCCTCGGCGGCTTCGGCAGTGTCATAGACGAAGCCCTGCGTCAGGTACAAAGCCTCGGATGTTTCACCAAAGCCGGAACGTAAAGTTCCCGAGTGAACCATTTGCGTTGCAGGACGCCAATTATTTTCTACAGTCATCACCATCTTCCCGATTAAGGCCGGACAAAAAAATACCGGCTGTGCACTAATGCAAAGAGCCGGTTCCATCAACGCAAGAATAGCGTTTCGCAAGCGGCCCTTTAGCAAATTATTTTAAGTGGCTGCAAGCCGACCGGCCAAATCACCACTGATATATGTGCATTACCCGCTTCTGTGTATTGCGTCAATTCACTTGAGCGTTAAGACATTTCTATAATTGGAGTAACTCCCGTGTCGCGTATCTCTGGCATTTTGGCTGACCATCATATCCACGATCTGTTCGCGTCGCGCTCGCTCATCACAGAGCGCCCGCTGGATGGAGATCAAGTGCAGCCTGCCAGCCTTGATCTACGCCTCGGCGCAAAGGCATACCGCGTGCGGGCCTCATTTATGCCCGGTCCCCATAAAACGGTTATGGATAAGCTCGAACAGCTCACGTTGCACGAGTTTGATTTGGCCAATGGCGCGGTGCTGGAAACCGGCTGCGTCTATGTCGTGCCACTGTTGGAGAGCCTCAACCTGCCGCAGGATATGGCAGCTTCCGCCAATCCCAAAAGCTCGACAGGCCGCCTCGATATTTTCACCCGTATCATTTCAGACCGTGCGCAGGAATTTGATAAAATTCCCGCTGGCTACTGCGGCCCGCTTTATATCGAGATTTCGCCCCGAACATTCCCCATCGTGGTGCGCCAAGGCTCGCGTCTCAGCCAGATACGGTTCCGCAAAGGACGTGCGCAAATTGATGAGGACGCGCTCGCCGCGCTGCATGTGTCCGATACGTTGGTTAATGACGAAAAGCCGAATATTTCCGGCGGCGGCGTGGCTCTGTCCATTGATCTTATCGGCAAGGCCGACCGCCTCATCGGCTATCGCGGCAAGCATCACACCGCCGTGGTGGATGTTGATAAACGCGCCGCGCATGATGTGTTGGATTTCTGGGAGCCGCTCTATGATCGCGGCGCGCAGGAATTGGTGCTGGACCCGGATGAGTTTTACATCCTTGCCTCGCGCGAGGCGGTCCATGTTCCCCCGCTTTATGCCGCCGAAATGACGCCATTTGACCCGCTGGTCGGCGAATTCCGCGTGCATTACGCCGGCTTCTTTGACCCCGGTTTCGGCAACGCCAGTGCCGGCGGCATCGGCAGCCGTGCAGTACTCGAAGTGCGCAGCCACGAAGTTCCCTTCATACTGGAGCATGGCCAAATCGTCGGGCGGCTGGTTTATGAACACATGCTGTCGAGGCCAACCGCACTCTATGGCGCTGATTTGAAATCGAATTATCAGGCACAAGGGCTGAAGTTGTCGAAGCATTTTAGATGAAACTTCCCTTGACACACCACCCTCAAAAAGGCGATTAAACATCGCGCTGCGGGTATGATGTAGTGGTAGCTTGTCAGCTTCCCAAGCTGATCGTGCGGGTTCGATTCCCGCTACCCGCTCCAATTTTCAAAGGAATTTTTGCAATGGCTGATCGCGTGAATGGATTTCTCGGTGATACGCCGCTGCGCGTATTTATCAAGCTGGCGCTGATTTCCATTGTTGTTGGCGTTATCATGCGCTCGTTCGGCTGGTTGCCGCTGGATGTGCTGCGGCTGCTCAAATCATTCTTCCAACGCATTTGGAATATGGGATTTGCTGCCGTTGCCGAGTTTGGAGACTATCTGCTGCTGGGCGCGGCCGTGGTTGTTCCGGCGTTTATTTTGCTGCGTATTTGGGCGATGCGCAAACGCTAACTGTTTGATTTTGCTGCCCACTTATCCAGTTCGCTGTCGCGCAATTCGCCAATTGTCTTGGCCCCCGTTTTAGTCAAATGCGCAGACAGGCCGTTGATAATTGCCTTCGGCAGCGTTGGCCCGCCGTAAATAAAGCCTGTATAAAGCTGCACCAAATCCGCACCAGCTTCAATTTTTTGAACGGCAGTAGCTGCCGAATTGATGCCGCCGACGCCGATAACTGCTACCTCTTTGCCCAGCCGCTGGCGCATTTTGGCGAGCACGATGGTGGATTTTTCAAAGAGCGGCACGCCGGATAAGCCGCCGGTTTCTTGTGACTTCGCGCTGCGCAAACCAATGCGTGCAAGCGTAGTGTTGGAAACAATTACGCCTTCGAGCTTGTTCTCCAGCACTTCCGCCGCCACATCATCTAAATCACCCTCGACCAAGTCCGGCGCGATTTTCAAAAATACGGGAACCGTGCGCCCCGAGGCTTTCGCGGCCACATCCCGCGCAGCCATCACTTTGGAAAGCAGTGCTGCAAGGCTGGCGCGGGCTTGCAGATCGCGCAGGCCTGGCGTGTTGGGCGATGAAATATTGACGGTGAAATAGCTGGCGACATTATAAAAGCGTTCAATACCAAGTACATAATCACCGATACGGTCCGGGCTGTCTTTGTTAGCGCCAATGTTCACACCAACGATGCCGGACTTCGCGCCCCGCGCCTTCAGCCGTGCAAGTGCGGCCTCGTGGCCCTCATTATTAAAACCCAGCCTGTTGATAACCGCTTGATCTTCCTCCAGCCGGAATACGCGCGGCTTGGGGCTGCCGATTTGCGGCGCGGGTGTAACCGTGCCAATTTCCGAAAAGCCCAGCCCGATACGCATCAATGCATCCGGCACTTCGGCATTTTTATCAAATCCGGCGGCGATGCCGAGCGGATTGGGGAATTTCAGGCCTGCAACATTTACGTTCAGCCGCGTATCTCTTCCGCCATCGAACGGCGGGAGCAGTCCAGATTTGAGACCCGCAATGCCAAGCCCATGCGCCTGCTCAGGATCAAAACTAAATAACCCGCGCCGCAAAAGATCAAAAATCACGCCGCTCATTTGGCTTCCTTAGGAAAAATATGAACTCCATTTTCATCAAGCGTCAAAGGTTTGGCCCAGATCGCCTCCGATACGGAAAGCGGTCGGAAAAGATGCGGAAACAGTGCGCCGCCGCGCGACACTTCGTATTTTAACGCATCGCCGAGAACAGTGTCGTCTACAGCGACGAGCATCAGATTTGCCTTGCCCGTAAAATGTTGCGCCGCCGTCTCCACCATCTGCATGGCAGTGGAAAAATGAATGTAGCCATCGGCAAGGTCAATGCCCGAACCTGTGAATGAGCCTTCCGCTAGCGCTGCCGCCCACTCTGCTTCTGGTAAAATCTTATAAATAATCATGGTTTGTCGCCCGTCACCTTGTTCGAAATGCCGCTAGCACCATTCTATCCGGAATACAAAATCGCTGTCGTATTTTAGGCAAATTGCACACATAGTATTTTGGTGAGACTGGATTTGACGGAGGACATATTGCCATGAAATGCACGATTATTCTTACCGCTGCCGCAACGCTGTTCACTGGTGCGGCTTTTGCCGAAGATACCGCTCGCTTCACTCTGGAAAAAACTATCGATGGCTACATCCGCATGGATAAATCAACCGGCGAAATGTCGATCTGCACGCAGCAATCCGACCAGCTGGTCTGCCGTATCGCGGCGGATGATCGCGTGGCGATGGAAGATGAAATCGCCCGCCTTGATGGACGCGTGACCAAATTGGAGGAGGTCATGAAAACTGGTGCCGCTGCTATGTCCAACTCCACACTTCCAACGGATGAAGAGTTTGAAAAATCCATGACGTTGATGGAAAAGTTCTTTCGCCGCTTTATGGGCGTAGTCAAAGACTTGAACGAAGACGGGACACCGCAGAAAACATGAATATTATTCGCCTGATCTACACACTGCCGGGCCTCGGCCTTGCCGCACTCATTATTTTTGCGATGAAAACCGGTGACTTTGGAAGTGCCGGTCGCTGGCTGATGAGCGACCCGTGGGGACTGACAACTTTGGCCGATCTTTACCTCGGTTTTGCGATTTTAGCGCTTTTTATTGCTTTGTTTGAGCGTAGCTGGCTGGCAGTTTTATGGATATTGCCACTGCCGGTTCTGGGCAATGTGTGGACTGTGGTGTGGTTAGTGGTACGACTGCCAGAGATTGCGTCACGACTGCGCAGCCGTGCGCAAACTTAAAACTATAGTCGCAGCATGAAAAAATCTCCGATAATTGCCTTGTAGTGATTGCGCAACCGGCGCTATCTCTGCGCCGATTTAGGCACTGGGCGGGGCACACTGACGGCAAATCTGATATTTGTGGTCGCTGACGATCATCCGCTGTTTCGGGGCGCGATAAAAGAAGCCCTGCTTGCCATTGGCGAGTTTGCAATAGATCGCGATTATGTTGCAGCGACTCAGACGCATAATCAAGCAATCGAAACGCATTGCGGCTGGATTGGTCGTTGCGCTGGAACAAGAGGCATAGGATAAGCCGCGCTGACGAAAAGCCAACAGCGCTCGCGAGCAATTGTCCGGCAAAGCGGATAGTTGCCACATCCGCCGGAGCAAAACGCAGCACCTTGCGCCCCTCGCTGGCCTCGAACGTTTGGAATGAGTGCTCCGTTCGCTTCGCGCCAAGGTAGCGGACAATCGTCGCGTGGAGATCATCCACCGTGACCGCTGTTCTTAGCCGCCGCAGACTTGGCATCGGCGTTGCCTCACGCCGCACAAAAATGGAGGCTTGGCAAACCTATGGGCATAACGAAAAGATTTATCAAAATCAAATAGAGCAGAAATAACCATGCTGCGGTTCGAAGTTCGCTCACATCGATGTTTTCAACACTCATATATGAAATTGCCGTGGAAGCAGAATTGCCACAAGACCCGACAATCCGAACTGCACTATTCATGTGCCAAGCGACGGGCGGTAGGCAAGCGCAGCTTGTACCGCATCGCTGGACTGAATCGCGCTTACAAGATCGCCGGGTTGCCCGAACAAGATGAAAGTGACCGCAATTCCGGCTGCAGAAAATGCTGTAAGCTTGATGACAGATTCAACAGCCACTGCCAAAATCAGCCCATTTTGATGCTCGCTCACGTCAGCATGGCGCGTCCCGAACAGCATTGCAAACCGCGCCAGCGCTGCTGCCACCAGAAATGAAAAGTCTGCGATAACAAAGTTGCCTGCCATCAACGAGCCACCGGGATGGCTGGTGAAAAGGCCGAACGAACCGGACATAGCTTTCAATTGAATGGCAATATAGGGAACCGCCGCCATCGCCGCGATAACTGTTGCCAGCGAGGAGACGCGAAATTCTTGCCGTAGCGCGAGCCCAAAAAGTTGGCCACCGATGTGATGCACTCAGACTTTGCCAGTTGAATGATGCGCTTGAGAAATTTAAAGCCAAAAATAAACACCAGCACCGGACCGATATAGTGCTTAAATATTCAATACCCCGTTCAGCCGCCAAACCCGCATATCCAAAAAAATGTTCACGATGTGCAGTAGATCGCAAGGCTGAGCGCGTAAACGAAAGGGCGTGCGGTTTGGTTGCTGCTTTTTTGCTTATCCCCATAGGTGGCGATGCCAAAAAGCAGGCAGACGTACGCAATAACATACAGTATCACTATAGTATCAGACAAAACGCGGGCCTTTCAAAATGCCGGAAAAAGCAAGCATGGCGCAGCCACAATGTCCACACCGACTATTTGCGTAGCGGCCAACGAAATTACGTTTTTTCGGGCTTCATTGTTTGTTTACCATGGCACTTCCATCTTTTTCTGGTTGTGCTAGTAAAACTTCCGCGCGATATCTTGGGATTTCCCCAAAATCCGCTGATTTTGGGGTTTGCCACGGGGATGTGGCAGCAAATCGGAGAGACGGAATGTTAAAAGAATTCAAAGAATTTGCCATGAAGGGCAATGTGGTTGATCTGGCAGTCGGTGTTATCATCGGCGGTGCATTCGGCGGGTTGGTAAACTCTGTCGTGAATGATTTGATCATGCCAATCGTTGCCAAGCTTACTGGCGGTGCGGACTTTTCCAATAAATTCATTCAGCTGAGCGATGTGCCTGCTGCCGTAACATTGAAGGCCGCTCAAGAAGCCGGCCCGACCCTCGCTTATGGTAATTTCATAACATTGCTGATCAACTTCATCATCATCGCCTTCATTTTGTTCATGATCATCAAAGCAATGAACGCTTCCAAGAAGGCCGAGGTTGCCGCACCAGCCGCACCAGCGCCGCAAGAAGTATTGCTCGGCGAAATCCGTGATTTGCTCGCCAAAGGCGGCAAGAAGTAATCACTTCAAAAATATTGATAGGTTTGCCTATCAAAATTCAACGAACCCCGGTCGAAAGCTCGGGGTTTTTTGTTGCCAGCATGATTGGTAGCGGCCACAATCGCAAAAAATTGCGGAGTTCCAATTGTCATCCCTCATCAATAGCCTGCGCCCCGAAGCCGGGAACGCCCCCGAAAGCGGCATTGTCGCGGTGATGAACCACGGCCGTCGCAAGGAGGGTATGATCCCGCTATGGGCTGGCGAAGGCGATTTGCCGAGCCCTGATTTCATCCGCGAGGCGGGGCAAGCGGCGCTGGAAAATGGCGAGACTTTCTACACGTGGCAACGCGGCATTCCTGAATTGCGCGAAGCACTAGTGGATTGATCGCAACGAAGGAGTCCAGATTTGGATTCCCTTGTTTTGCTGGATGTGCGATTCAGGGTTATGCGCACAGGAATTGAGTTCACC
>JAYVRA010000054.1:0-7163 GCA_043776635.1 Phyllobacteriaceae bacterium | reverse complement strand
GGCAACTGACTTCACTCTGCGGCGTCAAACAGTTTGAACGGGCTTTAGCTCGTTCTGCACTGTTTTCCTTGCATAGTTTCGCCATTCGCCTGCCATTTTATCAAAATTAACAGTTCCAGACCCTAGTCTTTTTGTCTTTTACATCTCCCCGCTACCAGTCTATGGTCCGGTAAAATTCAACCTGTTTACTGAAGGAATGACTATGTTTCGTTGGGGTGTTTTATCGACTGCAAAGATTGGCCGCGAGCATGTGATTCCCGGTATCATCGCTTCCAACAATGGTATTCTGGCAGGCATAGCCAGCCGTGAACTCAGCAAAGCGGAAACGTTGGCGCAGCATTTTGGTGCGCTAAAGGCTTTTGGTTCTTATGAAGAGTTGCTGGCATCGCCCGATATTGATGGCGTCTATATTCCGCTTCCAACCTCACAGCATGTTGAATGGTCGCTGAAAGCGGCCGCTGCCGGAAAGCACGTGCTATGCGAAAAGCCGATCTCGCTGGATGCGGCTGAGATTGATAAGCTCATCACCGCGCGCGACCAGAACAAGGTCATCATCTCCGAGGCCTTTATGGTGACCTACCATCCGCAATGGATCAAAGTGCGGGACCTTATTGCCAACGGGGCGATCGGCACGTTGCGCCATGTGCAGGGAGCCTTCACATACTTCAACACAGACCCGACCAACATGCGCAATATTTTGGAACTGGGCGGAGGCGCATTGCCGGATATAGGTGTTTACCCGACTGTCTCCACCCGCTTTGCCACCGGCAAAGAGCCGCTAAAAGTCAGCGCCAAGGTCGAGTTTGATCCGGTGTTCAAGACTGATACCTATTCCTCTATCCGAGCCGATTTCGGATCATTTGAATTGTCGTTTTATCTTTCCACGCAGATGGCCAACCGCCAGACCATGGCCTTCCATGGCGATGCCGGATATATCGAAGTGGCAGCGCCGTTTAACGCCAGCCTTTACGATCATGACCATATCACGCTGCATAACCGTGCCCACGATGGCGCGCAGATTTTTCGCTTTCCGGGTGTCAACCAATATACACTGGAGTGCGAAGCCTTCGTGAAATCCGCCACTGGCGGCGACCAGAAGCTGTTCTCACTGGAAAGCTCAAAGTCCAATCAAAAGCTCATTGATGCGATTTTCAAAGCAGGCAAAAGCGGAAATTGGGAAACGGTTTAGTTCCGCTGCGCTTCCAGTTCTACTGGCGTGATTTTGCCATCGGCATTGGCATCAATGGTGCGGAAGGCCATGCCGTAGATGCCTAGTAATTTGACGCGAGCTGCTTGTTTAGAGCCATTGGCGGCCAGTTCGTTCATCAGCACAACAATTTCTTTGTCGTCGATGGTATGGCTGCCATCAGCGTCAGCTTTGATGAAAGCATTTTTCTCCGCGCTTGAATAGGCGCTGGCTAAATTGGCGGCCCCGCAAAACGAGGCGATAGACATAATCATTATGAGTTTTGTTGAAATACGAACTTTGAATACCCCATCCAAGAAAACGCCATCACAGTGCCCGAAGCGAAAACCAGCGCTATGAATACATTCATCTGCGGAAATGTGAAGATCGCAGCTGCATAAATGGCGTAGTTTAACACGCTGCCACTGATACCAACGCCGCCGTAGCGCGCCGCTTCCTGGACTATAGTGCGACCGCTTGGACCGAATGTTAATGTGCGATTGAGTGTCCACGTCACTATCATAGCCAGAGCAATTGCAATGATCCTCGCCGAATAAGCATCAAGTGGCGAGGCAAATAATAGCAGTTTCAGAATCGCGGCATCCACCAGAAAACCGCTGACACCGATGAGTGCAAATTGAATTTTTTTCTGCATAAGTTTGCCTTAAGCTACCGATTTCAACAATATTTTATCTCTTCTGCGGCGGCTCAATGACTTTCGTTGGATCATAACGCTCGCCGCGTCTGCCGGCATGCTTAGGTAAAATATCCGCTTCTGTTCAGCCCTGCCCCGTGCCACGGAATCCAATATCAGCCCCGTAAAAATTGACAGCATTGAAATTGTGAACATGCCGATGCCAAGATTCCAGCTTGGCATCTTGTTGACAAGGCCAGTCTGGAAAAACTCAATGACTACGGGTAGGGCAAAGCCAAAACCTGACAGCGCAAAGAATGCGGCGATATAACCAAACAGCCGCATCGGCTGGGTTTCCTTCATCAAAGACAGAAACATTTTCAGGATTTTATATCCGTCTTTAAATGTCGATAATTTAGAATTAGACCCTTCAGGACGACGGCCATATTCGAGCTCTATTTCACAAACAGGTAGTTTAAGCTGCGAGGCATGAACAGACATTTCCGTTTCAATTTCAAACCCGCCTGATACTGCCGGAAAGCTTTTCACGTAGCGGCGCGTGAATACGCGGTAGCCTGAGAAAATATCCGTAAAATCCTTGCCAAACAGCGCCTGATACAGCGTGTTAAAAATCATATTACCGAAGGCATGTCCCGTGCGCCCAGCATCATCAGTCACACCTTTTCTCACGCCGACCACCATATCCGAGCGTTCGGACAAAAGTGTGCGGATGAGCTCAGGGGCATCCTCTGGCGCATATGTGCCATCCCCGTCTGCCATAATATAGATATCGGCATCAATGTCAGAGAACATCCGGCGCACCACATTGCCCTTGCCTTGGCGCGGCTCGCGCACGACATCGGCCCCTGCAACACGGGCACGCAGCGCCGTCATGTCTTTGGAATTATTATCGTACACATAAATACGCGCGCACGGTAACGAGGCTTTGAAACCTGCCACAACATCGGCAATCGTCAGCTCTTCATTGTAGCAGGGCAGCAGCACTGCAACGTCATATCCCGCTAACACATCTGACATTTGTTGAACCTGCATTCTAAAATATGAATTCAAATGTTCCGGGCTTGCTGGAACCTTCCGCATTATGACGGTCTTGAGTTAAGGCATCGTTAGGCAGTATCGCCGCCGCTCATGGCCGCTCAATGAGTTTGGTATAGACTTAACGAATTCTTTGCCGCGATCGGCGATGAATGGCGCGACGGAGATTTAACCCTTGCAAAATGAACCATTCGAAGACGCCGGTCCAATGATTGGCACAAAGCCATTGCCAACGGACACGTTTAAAGTAGCGAGCGCTGCATTTTTATGTGCTCTTTTTTTTACGATACTCGGTTGGAGCAAAGAGTGGCCGTTCAATAAGCCGAGGTTTCTGACCGGCACCGATGATTTGTTACGCATGGTCAATGTGCGCGATCTTATGGCAGGGCAAGGCTGGTATGATTTAACGCAATACAGGTTGGGTTTGACAGGCGGCACAATGATGCATTGGTCTCGCTTGGTGGATTTGCCAATTGCAATATTGGTCAAGATTGGCACATGGGTTGACCCGGGAAATGGCGAAATACTTGCCGCAACGCTATGGCCATTGTTACTTTTTGTGCTGGGCATGATGGGCTTTATGATTGGTGCGGGGCGCATAGCCGGAAAGATCACCATGCTTTATACAATGGTGATAGGCGGTTTCGCGCTCGTGGCCAGCGGTGGTTATGAAACCGGATCTATTGATCATCATAACGTGCAATTATCATTGGGACTTTGGTTGATTACACTTATTCTGCCATCGCCAACTGAGATCCGTGATTTTACAATCGCAGGCGTGCTTGCAAGCCTCATGCTTGCCATAGGCATGGAATCACTCCCGATTATCATCGCCGCTGGCGCAGCTGTGATTGTGCGGTTGATTGCTGAGGGTGAAGATCTCGTTCCGGCAGTGCGCGGCTTTGGTTTAAGTTTAGCAATTTCGCTAACAGTGTTATTTTTTGCTCTGGTCGGCCCGCAAAATTATGGTGCCGGAACGTGTGATGCTTATTCATTGTTTCATGTTGGCTGCGGTGCAATTGGCGGTTTGTCACTATATGTTGGTCTTAGTGACGCAGTTCGCTCACGCCTTCCACGACCGTTTATCACGGTGCCGGTGCTTGCCGCGCTGGCATCCCTAATAATTGCGTTTGTATTTTTCAGACCTTGTTTGGCCGACCCTTATGCGAACCTTGATCCTAAATTAAAAATGTTTTGGTTGGATAGCGTGTTCGAAGCACAAAGCGCTTACCGGATTTCGCAACTTGATCCATGGCTGCTCCTATCGCTATTTGCCATGCCGCTCCTGGCAATGGGATGGCTGATTTTGTCACTTATATCGGGGAAGGCGTCGCGATCCGCTTCCACCATGCTGATTGTGATTGTTATATCAACCGCTGTGACCGTTTTCCAAATGCGTGGCGCCGGGTTTTCAACGCCGTTCAGCGCACTGGCGCTTGCGGGGCTGGTGATTGCGTTTGCGCAAGGCACTGGCAAACAAAAACCATTGCCTGCTTTGGGATTAGTCTTGGCTTCCACCGCTATCACCTGGAAACTGCTCACAGTTGTTGGCATCAGCCTGTTTTCGGGAGGCCATTCGGGTCCGTTAATTGCAGGCGCAAACACAATATCATCCGGCGCATCGTGCCACTCTGAACAGTCTCTAGCCTCACTAAAGGCCGAACCAGACGGCACGGTCGCCGCTGCCAATGGCCTTGGCCCGGATATTCTTTTTGCCACGCCGCACCGCGTGCTCGCCGGACCGTACCATCGCAATGTCGATGGCAACCTTGCTTGGATCAACGCCATGATCGGAACGCCAGGCGAGGCGCGACAAATCCTCACTGATGCGGAAGTTACTTTGCTGGCAGTTTGCCCCGACGATCCGGACGAGCGCGACTTTTTGCGGGCCGCTCCCGATGGATTTGTCGGGCAATTGTTGAAAGGGCAAACTTTTAACTGGATTGAACCCGTTCAACAGACTATGGAGTTGCCGCTGCGCGTATGGCGCATCAAAAAACAATAATTCGGGTGGCAAAAATCCTATTTTTTCGTGTGCCTTGCAGGAAAGCAGTGACTTTCTTATATGAGCCTCGAAGACAATGATTTGGTTCCGGTCTTGAAAAAAACCGGACCGATCGCAAAATATGAAATGTAAACTTGGAGCTATCGCCGGAACGCCTCCCATGGGTCCAGATAGCTTGCTGAATGGAGAACTAAAAAAATGGCTAAAGTCATTGGTATTGACCTTGGAACAACCAATTCCTGCGTATCCGTCATGGACGGCAAAAATCCGAAGGTAATTGAAAATGCCGAAGGCGCGCGCACCACGCCGTCAATGGTAGCATTCACAGAAGACGGCGAACGTCTTGTTGGCCAGCCCGCAAAGCGTCAGGCTGTGACCAATCCGGGCGGCACTTTGTTTGCGGTAAAGCGTCTTATCGGTCGCCGTTATGGTGATCCCTTGGTAGAAAAAGACAAGAAAATGGTTCCCTACGGCATTGTCAAAGGTGACAATGGCGATGCGTGGGTAGAAGCCAACGGCAAGAAGAGCTCACCGGCTCAAGTTTCTGCTATGATTTTGCAGAAGATGAAGGAAACAGCCGAGGCCTACCTTGGCGAAGATGTGACGCAGGCCGTTATCACTGTTCCAGCTTATTTTAATGACGCCCAGCGTCAGGCCACAAAAGATGCTGGTAAGATTGCCGGTCTTGAAGTGCTGCGCATTATCAATGAGCCGACAGCGGCAGCGCTCGCATATGGTCTTGATAAAAAAGCAGCAGGCACAATTGCTGTTTACGACCTTGGCGGCGGCACGTTCGATATTTCGGTTCTCGAAATTGGCGATGGGGTTTTTGAAGTTAAATCCACCAATGGTGACACATTCCTTGGCGGTGAAGACTTTGATATTCGATTGGTCGAATATTTTGCAGCCGAGTTTAAAAAGGACAATGGCATTGATTTGACCAAGGATAAGTTGTCCTTGCAGCGCCTGCGTGAAGCGGCTGAAAAGGCCAAAATCGAATTGTCGTCTGCGGCGCAAACCGAAATCAACTTGCCGTTCATCACGGCGGACGCATCGGGTCCAAAGCATTTGACCATGAAGCTGACACGCGCCAAGTTTGAAAGCCTGGTGGATGATCTGGTGCAGCGCACGATTGCCCCTTGTAAGGCAGCGTTGAAAGATGCCGGCATTAATCCGGCAGATATCGATGAAGTGGTTTTGGTTGGCGGTATGACCCGTATGCCGAAAATCCAAGAAATCGTGAAGAAGTTTTTCGGCAAAGACCCGCACAAGGGTGTGAACCCTGACGAAGTTGTAGCGATGGGCGCGGCCATTCAGGGCGGCGTGTTGCAGGGCGACGTGAAAGACGTTCTGTTGCTGGACGTAACGCCTCTGTCGCTTGGTATTGAAACCCTCGGCGGCGTGTTCACTCGTCTTATCGAGCGTAACACCACCATCCCGACTAAGAAAAGCCAAGTGTTTTCCACCGCTGAAGACAGCCAGTCCGCTGTGACCATTCGTGTGTCTCAGGGCGAGCGTGAAATGGCCGTGGATAACAAGTCACTTGGCCAGTTTGATCTTGTTGGCTTGCCACCGGCACCGCGCGGTGTTCCGCAGATCGAAGTGACATTTGACATCGACGCCAACGGCATCGTGCAAGTGTCCGCCAAGGACAAGGGCACAGGCAAGGAGCAGCAGATCCGCATCCAAGCCTCCGGTGGCCTGTCCGATGCTGACATCGAAAAGATGGTGAAGGATGCTGAGGCCAATGCCGAGTCTGACAAGGCGCGCCGCGAATCTGTGGAAGCCAAGAATCAGGCGGAGGCGCTGATCCACTCGTCCGAAAAGTCGCTGAAGGAATTTGGTGACAAGGTTGGCGAGGAAGATCGCACAGCCATTTCTGACGCGATTGCTTCGCTGAAGACGGCGGTTGGTTCCGATGACGCAGAGGACATTAAGGCCAAGACCCAAACGCTGATGGAAGCCTCCATGAAACTTGGTCAAGCCATGTATGAAGCCACGCAAAACGATCAGGCAGAGGCCGACGCGGCAGCTGATATGGCCAAGGACGATGTGGTTGATGCTGAGTTTGAAGAAATGGACGACGACAAGAAGTCGGCGTAAGTTTGCTTTGAGATAGTGATGCAGGGGCTCCGGAAACGGGGCCCTTTTCATTTGCTCTGTTTGCCGCGCTGTTTTAGGGTCTGGACCTGTTAATTTTGACGAAATGGCAGGCGAATGGCGAAACTATGCAAGGAAAACAGTGCAGGATGGGCTGGGCCCGTTCAATCTGCTCAACGCAA
>JAYVRA010000053.1:0-7245 GCA_043776635.1 Phyllobacteriaceae bacterium | reverse complement strand
CGAAGCCAAACCCTTCACATGGCGCGCAAACCCAGACGAAATCATCGCTGCCAGAAATCGGGGGTTCCAAATGTTGGAATCAATCCACTAGGGTCCGGGCCTGTTAATTTTGATGAAATGGCAGGCGAATGGCGAAACTATCCAAGGAAAACAGTGCAGGACGGGCTTAGGGCCCGTTCAAACTGTTTGACGCCGCAGAGTGAAGCCAGTTGCCTGTTGGTGCCAAGATCGGGCGCTTTCCGGCGATTGCGTTGTCGCAAAGGTTTGAAAATGCCCGTATTTCCTGCGCCTTCGCTCCTGTGCCTTGACACTTGGCACTCACCAAAAATCACACCGGCAATTTCGTCAAAATTAACAGGTCCAGACCCTGATACGCTTTTTATATCCGTGTAACGGGCAACCAGCGCGACCCGCCGCCCACTTCGTCATTATCATCACTGACATGCTGAAGTGAGCGACTTGAATTAGGCCTTACGAAACGCTGAACTTCAACAGCTTAATGGCGTTGAAATCCTGCACGCCGCCGCCGACGCGCTTTGTCGTGTAGAACAGCACATAGGGTTTGGCCGAGTATGGGTCACGCAGGATGCGCACGCCCATACGGTCCACCACAAGGTAGCCGCGCTGGAAGTTGCCGAACGCTATGGGCGTTGCAGCGGCGGCGATATCCGGCATGTCTTCCGCCTCCACCAGCGGGAAGCCCATGAAGGTGGCTTGCGCGCCCACAGTTGCCGGCGGTGTCCAGAGGTAGTTGCCTTGCGCATCCTTCAACTTGCGAACCACGGCTTGCGTCTTGCGGTTCATCACCCAGTTGCCGTTTTGGCGGTATCCGGCTTTGAGCGTATAAATCGTATCAATCAAAATGTCTGACGGATTGGCAGCTGGCAGCGCGCCGGAAACACCGGTTGCTGTGTAGCCGATATTGCCCCACGACCATGAATTTTCCGCCACTTGGGTGTAATTCAAGAACCCGCGCGGTTTGTTGACGCCATCGCCGTTGATAAACGCCGCGCCCTCCTGCTCGGCAAATACCGCTTCGACTTCTGCCGTAATCCACTCATCCATGTTGACGGCAGCGTCATCCAAGAGGGATGTTGTGGCCGCAGGCATGGCATAAAGTTCCATTGCGGGAAATTGAAGCTCGGCTAGCGTCGGAGTGGTGCTTTGCGTACGAGCGCCGGTTTCTGCGGTCCATCCGGCAGAGAATCCTGCGGTAGCGAATGGCTTGCGCAAAACCGCTACTGACATTTCCCGCACCGTCGAAATCGCGCGGATCGGCGAGAGTTGCGAGAGGCGCTTGCCGATGACCCGTTCAATTTCCGTCGGCACCAAATAGCCGCCGTCGGCGGATGAGCCGACTGACATGGCTTTGGCCTCAAGCTGGTTCATTGCCCGCTCATCGCCGCGACGCACATAGCTTTCAAAGGCCGTTTTGTGCTCATTATCGATGGGCGAGGCACGCTCGCGCACCAGGGGCGGTCGGGCACTTTTCATTTGCATCCGGTCCATGTCACGCGAGATACGGTCCACTTTTTCAAATGTAATCACGTCCGCCGACATGCGCTTTTCGATCTGGCCGAGGCGCTCATCATTGGCATCTTTAAAGGCGTCAAACGCGCCCATAAATTCATCGAATGCGCCGGATACATCTTCGTTCAGCGCCTTCATTTCCGGTGCGGTCTGTTGGTTTAGTTCAAGCATGGATAGTTCCTTCATGGTTCAATTTGGCGGTCGCAACACGAATGCGACGCTCCAATTTTGACTGTTGAGTTGATGCGGCATCCCGCTCGCGCTTTACTGTGGCAAAACCACGGGCGATGACGCCGCGTGCTTCACCTCGAGACAGCCCGGCATCCCGCCTGAGCCAGATTTCAAATTCACGCGTGGTGGGAAAAGGCATGATTTGCGATTTCACTTGCGCCACCCGCGCTGTTGGCAACATCGGAAATGTCACGATGGATATTTCCCACAAATCCGCTTCCAGAATGTGTCGGATGTTACTGCCCGCATCCTTGCGGGCTTTGACTGTGCGAAAGCCGATGGACAGCCCGTCAAGTGCTTTGCTGCGCATCAGATCCAACACTTCGCGTGAACGTTTCACGCCAAGGCTCAGTTTTCCTTTGACAAACAGCCCGCGAAAATCTTCACGTATTTCCAGCCAATGCCCGATTGGTTCTGCCGGATCATGCTGAAACAACATGCGCACACCGGAGATACCGCGCGCCGAAAGAGATTTGGCAAACGCGCCTTTCACCACGCTGTCATTGGCTAAATCAGTCACGCCAAACAGACTGGCGTAACCTGAAAATGTGCCATCCTCGGCTATCGTTCCGATCTTTATATCAGCGAATTTGCAATCCTGATTTTGCTTTTGTGTGCCCCCGTTAACGTCCATGATCTTCACTCCGCTCCGTGTGTTGAGCTGGCCCTGCACTCAGCTGGCCTGCGACGCGCGACAAAACTCCAAGGCCCCACCAGGCACAAAGACTTGCCGCTGCGGAACCTGTTAGCATCATCTCAAAGGCTCCAATCCTATCCAAAAGATTAAAATAGACTGCTAATTTCACGCCCGCCATGCCGCCGAACACGAGGCCGCACACGATGCCCACCGCAAAACGAGTGGCGGCCTCTCTGCGCGATGCGGGCAACATGAAGGCTATAGAAACTGCTGAACCTGCCGTTGCGCCAGCCGCCTTTGCGCTCCAAAGCACTATGCTTTCAGGTATACCGCTCATAAAACACCTTCCTTGTTTTGAAGTGGCGCATAGCCGACTGCTTCGCGCTTTTCGTCTTCAGTTAAAAAAGCTGCATTGCCGATACGGGTCCACAACATTTCGCGATCTGCGGCCAGCGCATCCACTTGGTCGGGGTCCGCGATGAGCTTGAGGCTTGACCCATAAAGAGGCCCGAGCCAGCCGCCCAGCACATCTGCCAGCCGGTTTGCCAACGGTAAAACCGTGAGCCTGAAGAAGGCGCGATTGGCCTCTTTATAGTTTGAATAGGTGGCGTCGCCGGGCAAGCCGATCATCAGCGGCGGTACGCCGAATGCCAGCGCAATGTCGCGTGCGGCGGCATTTTTGGCCTCGAAGAAATCCATGTCTTTTGGCGTAAGGCCCATGGGTTTCCAGTCCAGCCCGCCTTCCAACAGCAATGGCCGTCCAGCTTGACGCGCACCCTGATAGCCTTCTTGCAGCTCAGTTTTCAGGCGCTCAAACTGATCGGTGCTCATGTTCGCGCCACTTTTCGGCGCATAGACCAGCGCACCGGATGGCCGTGCCGAATTGTCAATCAGCGCCTTGTTCCAATCGCTGGCACCATTATGAATATCGATCGCCATTGCCGCCGCCTCCAGCGGGGCAAAGCCGTAGACATCATCAAGCGGATGGTATTGGCAGATGTGGCAAGCGGCAGCGGGCGCATCGCCATCCGGCTCCAGCGCCACCACGCGCCGCGCGTTGCCGGTTTTCCATTGCAGCGCGACAGGCCAGCCGGAAGCATCGGTTTCGATCGTCACGCGGTCCGGCCGCAGCAGATGCATTTCGCGGCTCATGTCCGTGCCCGCCTGCTCAACATAGGCGTTGCCGGTGAGCAGCAGATTGGTTGTCAGCGCTTCGAGAAATGTGCGCCGGTCCTGGCGCGGATTGGGCCTGGTGAGCAAATCCAGCAACGGGTGCGCCGCCACATCCTCGCCATTTTCTGAAAGCAGCCAAGGCACATCAGCCACCGCCTCCGCCACCAGCCGCACGGCGCGGTAAGCGACAGGGTTTTTCAAATAACTCTCGCGGATAAGCGCGCTCTGCTCACGCCGCGTCCACCGCGCCGCGCCTTGCGTTTCCATTTGAATAAAGCCGTAACCGCCTTGCGTTTTGGTTTCAGGCACGGTTGCGCGTTCCGCCCGGCGGGGCGGTTTTAGCCAATTTAGGTTCATGGGGGTTCCTTGAGGTTAAGGATGGTGGTGGTGGGCGTGAGGAGCGTGTTAACTTGACGGTGAATCTTTGAGACAGCAGTGCTTCACAATAGTCCGCGATGTTGCACAGCGATGCGTGGCCACTCGAGCATGTGGAGCAACTGCATTGCTTTCAAACATTGGTTACTTAAAGCGACCTTTGATAAACGCGGCGACCCCGCCAATTGCAGCGGCACTCAACAGAAGGCCAGCAAGCATATTGTTTCCGGCCATACCTGCCCAGTATGCCATTACAACCAGCGCAGTGAATGAGAGAAACCCTAAACCCATACCGATATGGCGGTCCCTTATTTCACAGTTCACTATTTTGCTTTGTATTTCCATATCATGTGCCAACTGGCGCTCGGCCATCGCAATTATGCGGTCCGCACCATTGGGCACAACATTGTTATATTCTTGCAGGTGACGTGGATGTGGCAATGGTCCGGAATAATGCTCTGACCGGACAATTTGAACGACTTTACCAAGAATTTGTCCACGCTGAACATTTGACATATTGGAAAGAACTGGGGCGAGTTGCCTCTCCAATTCAGCTTCAATTGATTGTTCAGCTGCGTTTTCAGGCTGCGACTCTGCGCTTTCTGTTGGTTTGCCCGGTATTTTTGCCATCTACGCCACTGGTCTCCCGCTCAATAACCACGCGCATGGTTCGACCTACATCGGACCATGCCTTTTCAACACTGGTATTATATTGGCTGGGTACATCAATTGAATGAGATGCAAAAAAAAATGCAGGCGCAGAAAAGCCACGCAGAAACCCGCCAAAAATAGCGTCCTTGCGCGAGCCAGTTCCAATTATACTGCGTTTTTTCATGATGCCTGTGTTAGGCATTAAATGTGTCATTTCAACAGGTCCAATCCCAAAGTCGAACAGAAAGGTTAATTTTACTGAAATTATCTTTCATTTATTCAACTACCAGTCTTTTCAAGCATCAAATTAAACTTGTCAATTAATCTCTTTTCCCGATGACACACTTTACAGCGCCCTCACCCTTGGCGCATCACTCTGCCTAAGCATCAATTCCGTAATCGCCCAGACCAGCGCATCGACCCTGTCCGGCGACTTGCCACCGGCGAGGCCATCGCGGCCGAAGTTGCACATCTCGTCTTCGAGCGCTGGAAAATGTCCGGTGTGATGGACACGGCTCAGCGCATAGAGCGCGGCGACCGGCTCTGCCCGCAGCCATTTTCCCCGCGTTGCGCGAACGGTGCGCACCGGAATAGCGGGGTCAATGGTGCGCAGCGTCGCTTCCACCATATCACCGCCCTGGTTGACCTCAACCACCACACAATCTGCGTTGAGTTCGCGGTATAGCTGGCAAACCCGCGTCGCCCATGTGTGCGGCGTGGCGGGTTTGATGGACTGGTCGGACAGAACATAGGCTTTGCCTGCGCGGTCCAGACCGACGGCGATGATGCCGCAAGCGTCCGATAATTTGGTCGATGTCGCAGGCGGGTCCACCGCCACAATGATGCGGGTTAAATCTTCCGGCTGGGCCACCTTTAAGCCTTCCAGCTGCGCTCTCGTCCACAGCGCGTCGTCGCGGTCTTCGATCAGTTCTCCGTCCAATTCCTGGCGCCCCAGCCGCGTGCCGCCATAGGTTTTCAGCGCGTTTTGGACAAAGTTCTCTGCAAGATTTTCGGCATTATCCACGGTGCGCATTCTTGTTTTACGCACGTTTTCATCTGCCATCAGTGCCTTGATAAGCGGCACCGGCCTTGGCGTGGTGGTTGCAATAATGCGTGGCCGGGCGCCGAGGCGCAGGCCAAATTGCAGCATGTCCCATGTGGATTTGGCGTTTTTCCATTTGGCCACCTCGTCGCACCAGGCGGCGGCAAATTGCGGGCCGCGCAGGCTTTCGGGGTCTTCGGATGAAAACATATGTGCCACCGCGCCGTTGCTCCATACCACGCGGCGGCGGGAGGATTCAAAGCGGGGGGTTCCTGCACGTGCGCATTTCAAAATGCCAGCCGGGCCTTCAATCATCACATCGCGCACATCGGCCAGCGTTTCGCCCACCAGCGCCATCGGCGAGGTTATTTCATGCGCCATCGGCCAGTAATTCATGGCCATACCGTTGACCCATTCCGCGCCGGTGCGCGTCTTTCCTGCGCCACGCCCGCCGACCAGCAGCCATGTTATTGGCTCGCCCTGTTCCACCTGTTCAGCTCTTCCTTTGTTCCACCATTCGCAATGGGCCACCCATTTTTCTTTGGTTGTGAGACCCTCAAAAAACTCCGTTCCCAATAGATCCATTAAGTTCAGCGGCTCGTTTGGCAGCAAGCTCATTCACTCGTTTTCCTATCTTGTGCAAAATGGCGGAGGTTTCTTCGGCGGTTGGTGGCGCAAAGCCGTGCTCATTGACGGGCGGGGGCACATCGCGCTTGCGTTCGGCCAGAGCCAGCGCGGTTTTGGCAATACTTGAGAGAACGGTAACGCGCCTGATAGACTGCGGGTCAAAATTGTCCGTGTCCCCTGCCACAAGTTCGCTGGCAATCTGCGCCATAATTTTTTCTGCAATCCGCTCCAGCGATAATGGCGTTTCAACGGTGTTTTCGGGCAGCGGCGCTGGCGGAATTTCGCTTTGCAACTGGTCGAAATCCTCCGGCAGTGCACGCACCTTCCAGCCATATTTTGCGCGTTTTTCAACCAGCGTGGTTTTCCCGCATTGCGCCACTTGCGCCAGCAATTTGTCCGGCACGCCATACTGACCTTGCACAAAGGCAATCGCCTCCCAAACGGACAGGGGCAGGATGTTTAAGGGTCGCCGCTGCGGCGGTGCAGCCAATGGTTTAGCGCTTACGCGCGGATTAGCGTCCGGCATACCGTTCTCCTTTATTAATTTTGGCAACAAAAAGGCGGCACGGTAAACCGGACCACCTTGGTATTTTCGCCGTTCGCGAGTTTCGCTGAAGGCGTGGATTTGTGACTATGACATATGTATGCCCGATGACCGCCGCGCTGTCAAGGACTATTTTCCTATATCGATTATTACGGGTATTTCTTCCAGCGCATGAAACCATCCGGAGAATTTCTTAGAGTGCCTGCTGGCTTGTGATCCGTTAGTTGTCAGGCGAACAATTTCGCAGTCGCTCGATGACTTTAGCACTGCCTTCAAGCTCGTACTTTTTATTGAAGCCTTTGGACGTGAGGTTGATCGTGTGCCCGTTTTCGATAATGCCTAGTGGATTGATCGCAACGAAGGAGTCCAGATTTGGATTCCCTTGTTTTGCTGGATGTGCGATTCAGGGTTATGCGCACAGGAATTGAGTTCACC
>JAYVRA010000052.1:0-27122 GCA_043776635.1 Phyllobacteriaceae bacterium | reverse complement strand
GAGGCCGCAGGCAACATGCCAGCATTTACTGCGGCTTCGCTCTTGGCACTCACCAAAAATCACCTCGACTATTTCGCCAAAATTAACAGGGCCGGACCTTAAGCTCTGCGAGAGCCCAAGTCGCCGCTTCCCGCACGGTCCCGTCGCTATCCTTAGCCAACTCACTAACCTGCGCTGCCAGCCCCTCATCCCCGCTGTTGCCAGCCGCAATCAGCACATTACGGATAAACTGATTGCGTCCGATTCGCTTTATCGGCGAGCGTGAAAAGTGGATGCGGAACTGTTCGTCGTCCAAGGCAAGTAGCGATGCCAGACTTGGCGCAACCAAATCCTCCCGCGCAACCAGCATGGCCTCATTAGCACTTTTCGCAAATTTATTCCACGGACACGCCGCCAAACAATCATCGCAGCCATAGATCCGGTTGCCGATGGCTTTGCGAAATTCGTGCGGGATTAAACCTTGATGTTCAATCGTAAGATAAGAAATGCACCGCCGCGCATCCAGTTGATAGGGCGCGGGGAAAGCATTGGTCGGGCAGGCATCAAGACAAGCGCGGCAAGAGCCGCAATGGTCTACCTCCGGCGTGTCGGTCTTGAACTCATAGCTGGTAAAAATTGAACCCAAGAATAACCAGGAGCCATGTTCGCGGCTGACCAGATTTGTGTGCTTGCCCTGCCAGCCAAGTCCAGCGCTTACCGCCAGCGGCTTTTCCATCACGGGCGCTGTATCCACGAAAACTTTGACCCCGTGCCCGGTCTTGGCTTTCAGCCGTCCGGCAATGCCCTTCAGCCGGCCCTTCATCAAATCATGATAATCGCGATGGCGGGCATAGACGGAGATGTTGCCTACGCTTCTGTTTACGAGATTTTCCAGCGGGTTTGTTTCAGGCCCATAATTCATCGCCAGCATGATGACAGACTTAGCCTCAGGCCACAGCTCATTTGGATTGGTGCGGCGTTCAAACGTCTCTTCGAGCCAACTCATGGAACCGTGAAAACCTCGATCGAGAAAATTTTGGAGTTTTGAGCGACTGTCATTACTGACGTTTGCGCTCGTGATCCCCACGATCGCGAACCCGTGCGCCTTCGCGTCGCGCTCGAGCGTTCGGCGCACGCTTTGCGCATCCACTCCGTACGGATTCCGTGTGCTTTGCGTATCAACTTCGAGCGGTTTACGATCGCCCGCCATGAGCCTTAAAAGTCCAAATCAGCATAGTGTGAGGCGGGCGCAATGCCGCGCACGCGGTCTGCCAAAAGCGGGCGGAACGAGGGCCGCGATTTTACACGTACATACCAATCTTTGGCTGCGCCCGCGTCTTTCCAATCCACCTCGCCAATGTAATCGAGAATGGAAATTGCCGCGCCTGCCGCCAAATCTGCGTAAGAAAAGCGGCTGCCAGCAAGCCAATTGCGCGTTCCGGCCAGCCAGTTGAGATATTTCAAATGCTGCTTGATATTGGCTCTCGCAGCGCGAATTGCCGCGCTATCCGGCGCGCCGCCGCCTTCTTCGGTGGTCATCAAAAGTTTGAAAATCCGCTCGCGCACCAAGTGCCGCGTCACTTCATTTTCCATTTTACCCAAAAACCAGTCGCAAAGCCGCCGCGATTCCACACGCTCAAACGGGTCTTCGGCCAAAAGCCTGCGCTCACGTTTCAAGACGCCTCTGGTCTCATCCAAATACTCTGCCACCACCATGGCGCCGGGAATAATCTGGTTGCGCTCGGCCACCAGCACCGGAATCGTGCCCGCCGGATTGATGGATAAAAACTCGCGCCGCCGCATCCATGGCTTTTCCTCAACCATATCAAACTCAACGCCATATTCGCCGAGCCCAAGCCGGACAAAGCGCGAATCTGTGGACATGATATGGTGAAAAAGTGTGAGCATCAGGCCTTATTTGCAAACATTAAATATAATTATGCCCGAAAATCGCCGCGTGACGTTTCAGGTTGTTACTTACCCAGCTATAGGGGAAAGTGTCGATTCTGACAAGCAACTGTCATATCCATTTGCCGAATTGGCTGGATAAAATCAAACGGAGCCACCATGGCAACTGGGACTATCATTGAAGCGGTCATCTTGGGTGTAATCGAAGGCCTCACTGAATTTATCCCCGTATCATCCACCGCCCATGTTCTTCTTGCAGGCCATTTTTTGGGGTTTAATTCCACCGGCAAGACATTTGAGGTTCTCATTCAATTAGGCGCGATTTTAGCGATTTTGGCTGTCTATTTTCAGCGATTGCTGAAAATAGTAATAGATTTGCCAAACGATCCGCGCACGCTGCGCTTTGTGCTCGGCATCTTAGCGGCATTCCTGCCCGCCGCAATTCTGGGCGCACTATTGCACGATTTCATCAAGTCCTACCTGTTTGAATCGCCAAAGCTGATTTGCACCATGTTGATTTTAGGAGGCTTAATCTTGATGGCCGTCGATAAAATGAGCTTCAAGCCGCGCTATACCGACATTATGGATTACCCATTGTCGTTGTGCTTCAAAATTGGCCTTTTCCAATGTTTGGCACTAATTCCCGGCACTTCACGCTCCGGCTCCACCATTGTCGGCTCGCTTTTGATGGGAACAGACAAGCGCTCGGCTGCTGAATTTTCGTTCTTCCTTGCCATGCCCACTATGGCCGGCGCGTTCGCGCTGGACCTCTTCAAAAACCGCCACGAACTGTCGATGGATGACAGCTTGCTCATCGCCATCGGCTTCGCCTGCGCCTTTATTGTCGCGCTCCTCGTGGTCCGCACGGTGCTGGGTTTCGTCTCGCACAACGGGTTTGCGTTTTTCGCCTGGTGGCGCATCATCGTCGGCGCTGCAGGCCTTGCCGGGCTTTATGCTTTTGGCTGAAATAATTTTTGGTCAATAAAGTCCCGCGTTTAAAATTTCAAACGCGGGACTTTATTTATTGATTTCAAACAGATTTTTCACCCGGATATTGCCCTCGCGCACGGAAGCGCCACAGATAGGTTGGCAACACTGCGTTCATCGACGTCGCTTGAATGCCTGCGCCTTCCAGCGTGAGCCCGTCTTTTTTGGCTTTTTCAGAGACCACATTATCGCTTTCCAGCAGTGTCACTTGATCGCGAGTCAAAATAGGGCTTGGCAATAATCCAGCCACTTTGCCAAGAATTCTTGCCACCCGGAAATGCACCGGAATGAGCAGACGTTTGCGCTCAACGACGGTGAGCATGTCCTGCATCAATTCCTTAAATGTACGCACTTGCGCGCCGCCAAGTTCATAAACCTTGCCGCCGGATAGCTTGCCATCGACAGATTGTGCAATCATTTCAGCGACATCGCCAACATAAACCGGCTGGAATTTGGTGTTGCCGCCGCCAATTAATGGCAGTGCAAACGAGTATCGCGCCATTGCAGCGAACTTATTGAAGAACCCGTCCTCGGGCCCGAAAATGATGGACGGGCGTAATATCACGGCGTCCTGAACCGTGGACAAAACAGCGGCTTCGGCTTTGCCCTTCGTTGCTGCATAGAGGCTCCGCGAATTCACATCCGCACCGATGGCCGACACATGTGTTAAACCGGCCTTCACTGAACGTGCAGCTTCGGCAACCGCTCTGGCTCCGAAATCCTGTATAGCGTCAAAATTTTGATTGCCACCTTCAAACAAAATACCAACCAAATTGACAACATGGTCCGCGCCTTCAACAGCACGATCCACCGACCAGCGGAAGCGCAAGTTTGCCTGCACAGCTTGGATCTGCCCGACATTGCCAAGAGGTTGCAAATGAATGGCCAAGTCGGGACGGCGTACAGCCACGCGCACACGGTAGCCGCGCTTAGCCAGCGCCCGCACCACATGACGGCCCAAAAAGCCGGACCCACCAAAGACGGTGACGAGTTTTGTGTGTGCATTCATGCTTAGCTCCCGAAGTCCTAACTAACAAAATTAATTAGATTTCCTTAGCTTAGGCGCATTCCTATTGGAATTACTAAATTACGCTAACCTGCGTCTTCTTGAAGCTGCACCTTCACCGCACCTTCACACCATTGAGCAAAATAGTCAGTATCGCTTGAGCCGTATGCTCAAAGAAACCAGGCTTATCGACCTGACCGCCCAGAATCGCACGGACTTGGACTTCGAAATCAGCATAATGTTGCGTCGTAGCCCAGATTACGAAGAACAGATGGTGCGGGTCTACCGGCGCTAAACGCCCCTGGCCAACCCACCCTCTGATAACGGTTGCTTGTTTATCGACAAGGTTTTTCAAACCGGTTTTCAAAAAACCGTGCACATGGGGCGCGCCGTTCAAGATTTCATTGGCAAAGAAGCGCGAAGCCGCCGGCTTTTTGGCGGACATTTCGAGTTTCAGGGTAATATAGCGGCGCAGCTCTTCGATGGGCTCGCCATCCGGGTTGATCGCCTGCATTGGCCCCAGCCATTCTTCCAGCGTCATTTCCAAAACGGCGGCGTAAATATCGTCCTTGCGCTTGAAATAATAGAGCAGATTGGGCTTCGACATCTCAGCTTTTGCTGCAATTTGGTCGATGGTGGTGCCCCGAAGGCCGTAGGTGGAAAATATCTCCAGCGCCGCATCCAAAATGATGCCGCGATTGGCCTCTTGAATACGTGTAGACTTTTCGCCGGCTTTGGATTTTGATTTAACCACCACTTGAGTTCGACCCCCCTAACATAAGTGTTGAACATCAATGTTCACGAAAGCGCTAAACAAAGCAAGGATAGAACGCAATGGCTATTGACCGGCTTTGGATTGCCTCATAGCTTGATATTTGACCGGATAGTCAACATTTTACCGGCGCGAAAACCCGTGGGGGCAAGCAATGGCACTGACCGGAAACATGAAAATCAACAGTGCCCGGCTTTGGGACAGTTTGATGGAAATGTCGCTGATCGGCCCGGGCGTGGCGGGCGGCAACAACCGCCAGACTTTGACCGATGCAGATAGTGAAGGCCGGCATCTCTTCCAGCGCTGGTGCGAAGCTGCAGGAATGACCATGGGCGTGGATACAATGGGTAACATGTTTGCCACGAGAGCGGGACAAGATAGTGCCGCGCTGCCGGTCTATATAGGCTCGCATTTGGACACGCAGCCGACCGGCGGCAAGTATGACGGCGTGCTTGGCGTACTTGGTGCGCTCGAAGTGGTGCGCACTATGAATGATCTTGGCATCAAAACCAAACATCCTATTGTGGTGACAAATTGGACCAATGAAGAGGGCGCAAGATTTGCGCCTGCTATGATGGCGTCGGGCGTGTTCGCGGGCATTCATACAGAGGAATATGCCAAGGACCGCACGGATTTGGACGGAAAGGTTTTCGGCGAGGAATTGCAGCGCATCGGCTGGGTAGGAGATGAGGTCGTCGGCGCGCGCAAAATGCATGCGATGCTGGAACTGCATATCGAGCAGGGTCCGATATTGGAAGCCGAGGGCAAGGACATCGGCGTCGTCACACACGGACAAGGCCTGTGGTGGCTGGAAATCACGCTGACTGGCAAGGATGCCCACACAGGCTCCACGCCCATGAACATGCGCGTTAACGCGGGTCTTGGCATGGCCAGAATTACCGAGCGCGTCCACCAAATTGCCATGAGCCATCAGCCCAATGCTGTAGGGGCTGTGGGCCAAGTGAAAGTGTTTCCCAATTCGCGCAACGTTATTCCCGGCAAGGTGATTTTCACGGTGGACATTCGCTCGCCCGAGCAAGCCAAACTCGACGCGATGCGCGGCGAGGTCGAGCGCGCGGCTTTCGCAGTGGCGGCGGAATTGGGGCTTGGTTGCTCAATTGAACCGGTCGGCCATTTCGACCCCGTGACGTTTGATCCGGCATTGGTAAAAACCGTCCGCAATGCCGCCGAGCGCTTGGGCTATGCTCATAGGGATATCGTCTCCGGCGCCGGCCACGACGCCTGCTGGACCAACCGCGTCACGCCAACTGTGATGATCATGTGCCCGTGCGTGGGTGGATTGAGCCATAATGAGGCCGAGGAGATTTCACCCGAATGGGCTGCTGCGGGGACGGACGTGCTGTTCCATGCGGCGGTGGAGACTGCGGGGGTGATTCAATGATTGAAATCTTGGCGCGAGGCACCCCCACCCCTGGCCCTCCCCACAAGGGGGAGGGGTTCCAGAACGCGCCCTTGTTCCCCTCGCCTTTGAAGGGAGGGGTTAGGGGTGGGGGCGCTTCATGCCAAAGGTTTTTATCCAGCGCCGCGACGGCAATGACCGTCCGATTTCGGGAAGGTCACGCCTAATGTCCACAGTCATCAAAAACGGAACCATTGTCACCGCCGACCGCACATACAAGGCGGATGTTCTCATCAAACACGGCAAGATTGCCGAAATTGGCTCCAATCTCATTGGCGATGAAACCCTTGACGCCACCGGTTGCTACATCATGCCGGGCGGGATTGACCCGCACACGCATTTGGAAATGCCGTTCATGGGCACTTACTCGGCGGATGATTTCGAGAGCGGAACCCGCGCGGCGCTTTCGGGCGGGACGACGATGGTGGTGGATTTTTGTCTGCCTGCGCCCGGCCAATCGCTCCTAGAAGCGCTCACCATGTGGGACAATAAAACCTCGAAAGCCTGTTGCGATTTTTCGTTTCATATGGCCATCACATGGTGGGGCGAGCAGGTGTTTAACGAGATGAAAGAAGTGGTGGACAAGGGCATTACTTCGTTCAAGCATTTCATGGCCTATAAGGGCGCGTTGATGGTGAATGATGATGAGATGTATTCATCATTCCAGCGTTGTGCAGAACTTGGCGCACTGCCGATGGTTCACGCCGAGAATGGCGATGTGGTCGCGCAACTTCAACAGAAATTACTTGCCGAGGGCAATAACGGCCCCGAGGCGCACGCTTTTTCGCGCCCGCCGGAAGTGGAGGGCGAGGCGACCAACCGCGCAATAATGATCGCCGATATGGCAGGCGTGCCGCTCTATGTGGTGCACACAAGTTGCGAGCCTGCGCACGAAGCCATCCGCCGCGCGCGCCAAAAGGGGATGAGGGTTTACGGCGAGCCGCTGGTGCAGCATTTGACGCTGGACGACACGGAATATGCCAACAAGGATTGGGACCATGCCGCGCGGCGCGTCATGTCACCCCCATTTCGCAACAAGGCGCATCAGGATTCGCTTTGGGCAGGCCTGCAATCCGGCTCGCTGCAAGTGGTAGCGACCGACCATTGCGCCTTCACCACCACGCAAAAGCGCTTCGGCGTAGGTGACTTTACCAAGATTCCCAATGGCACCGGCGGCCTTGAAGACCGTATGCCGGTGCTCTGGACCAAGGGCGTCAATACGGGCCGTTTGACGATGAACGAGTTCGTCGCCGTCACCTCCACCAACATCGCCAAAATTCTCAACATGTATCCCAAGAAAGGCGCAATCGTCGAAGGCGCGGATGCTGACATTGTGGTGTGGGATCCGAAAAAGACTAAGACCATCCACGCTAACAGCCAACAGTCGGTCATTGATTACAATGTGTTTGAAGGCATGGAGCTGACGGGCTTACCAAAATATGTGCTGACACGCGGCCATGTGTCGATCAATGATGGCAAGGTGGAAGTGGAAGTCGGGCGCGGCGAATTTGTCGGGCGGGAAGCCAATGCGCCGGCGAATGTTGCTTTGTCGAAGTGGAAGGAAGTGGTCGCGCCGAGGAAAGTGGAACGCACGGGCATTCCGGCGAGCGGGGTGTGAGTAATTGAATTCAAACCCACCACTTTTCTCTGAACTGGAAGGCAGCTTTTCAGTCGACTACCGAAATTATGATAGAAAAATCGTAATTGGAAATGGCTCATTGGGCTTTGAGACTCGGTGGAGCACAGCCGGAAATGGTGTAATCCACACAATGAATGACGCCCCTGGTATCCGAACAGTTGCAGTTGCTCCAACTGCGAAAAACATAGCAGAAGTTACCGAAGCTATCTATTCCCAAGCAAATTTTACGTCTCGCGTTAGGACACCGCGCGTTGGTCAAGTTCTATTGGTAGAAAATGAAAATGGCTACACTGCCGCAATCAAAATAAAAGAAGTTCAGGTTTCAGAGGAAGGCGAGTCTGGTACCGTTCTCTCGGTCAATTATAAGATTTTAGAGAATAAATCTCGAAATTTTGCCGATGCACTAGACGCGAAACAGTTAGCAGCACTTGTAGCTATTGACGAGGCCCTGCTCGAAATTGAGCTAATCAGTCTTTCTGGCGACCAAGAACAAGATCAGATAGTTGCTTCGCTTGGACACAATGGTCCCCCGCCCGAGTATGCGCTTACAGTTGAAGAGTTAAAGGATCTTGCATCGACGCTTCAATCTACGCGGGTGAACATTTTTGATCTCCAAAAGCATAGGAGTGAAATCGAGAATTCCATTGAAAAGGTTTCTACGAAAAGCGATAAAATAAGAAATTGGGTAGCTTCGAGACTAACTGATATTCAATCTGGGGCGTTTCAGGCCGCAGGTGCGATGTTAACTACAGCGGCAGCTTTGAAGGTAGCTGGTATGCTAGACAAAGTGATTGCAGCATTAGGAGCATTATTTTGAGCGGTAACGCCAGCATACCCACCCCCATCCCCTCCCCTCAAAGGCGAGTTGAGAAGGCGCGTGCCGTCATCTGCACCCGCAACCTATCCCTCACCTTCACCACAAATGACGGTCCGGTTCATGCGCTCTCAAACATCAATCTCGATATTAACGAGGGCGAGTTTGTCTCGCTTATCGGCCCTTCCGGCTGTGGCAAGACCACTTTGCTTCGCGTGATTGCTGATCTTGAAAAGCCAACTGGCGGCAGTCTCAGCGTTAATGGCATGACGCCCGAACAGGCGCGGGAAAAGCGTGCTTACGGCTATGTGTTCCAGCAGGCGGCGCTTTATCCGTGGCGCACGATTGCGGATAATATCGCGCTGCCGCTCGAAGTGATGGGCGTTTCAAAGGCGGACCAAGCCACCCGCATCAAGGATAATCTGGCGCTGGTTAATCTCACCGGCTTTGAGAAAAAGTTCCCTTGGCAACTGTCCGGTGGCATGCAGCAACGCGCGTCCATTGCCCGTGCGCTGTCGTTTGATCCGGATATGATTCTGATGGATGAGCCCTTCGGGGCGCTGGATGAAATCGTGCGCGATCATTTGAATGTCCAGCTTTTAAAGCTGTGGGCAAAGACCAAAAAGACAGTGGTTTTTGTCACCCACTCGCTGCTGGAAGCGGTGTTTCTCTCGACAAAAATTGTTGTCATGAGCCCGCGCCCGGGAAAAATCCACGAGATAATTGATTGCGATTTGGGCGTGGACCGCCCGCTGGAAATTAGGGAAACGCCGGAATTTTTGCGTGTGGCGGAACGGGTGAGAGACGGGCTGCGGGCGGGGCATAGTTATGATGACTAGCCCTTCCTTCCTCCACACCCGCCTCATCCCCGTCGGCACAATTGTCGTACTCATCATCGCGCTTTGGTATGTCGCCACTTACTTCATGAATGTGCCGTTTCAGCGCGATCAAAACGTACGCTCAGGCGTAACGGTCACGCAGTCCGAGCTCATTGCCCAAACCATGGCCCAGCCAAAACCCACGCTGCCCGCGCCGCATCAGGTGTTTGAAAATCTCTATAAAAACACCTTCACCGTGCCGATAACCTCCAAGCGCAGTCTGGTCTATAATGCGTGGGTCACGCTGTCGTCCACCCTGCTCGGCTTCCTGATGGGCACGATTTTGGGCGTGGTTATCGCCGTTGGCATCGTGCATATTCCCGCCCTTGAGCGCAGTTTTTTGCCGTGGGTTATCGCCAGCCAGACCATCCCCATGTTAGCCGTCGCGCCGATGATTATCGTGATCATGTCGGCAATCGGCATCACCGGCATTTTACCCAAAGCGCTGATATCCACCTATCTGTCGTTCTTTCCGGTCGCCGTCGGCATGGTGAAAGGCCTGCGCTCGCCGGACTTGATGCACTTGGATTTGATGCGCACGTATAACGCCTCGCCTTGGCAAACCTTTTGGAAGCTGCGTGTTCCCGCCTCTGTGCCTTTCTTTTTCACATCGATAAAAGTCGCCGTCGCAGCCAGTCTTGTCGGTGCTATAGTCGGCGAGTTGCCTACTGGCGCAGTGGCCGGCATTGGTGCAAAGTTGCTGGCGGGCTCCTACTATAGCCAGACCATAGACATTTGGGCGGCTCTAATTGCAGGCTCCATCGTCGCCGTGCTGCTGGTGATGATGGTTGATTTCGCGGGCCGCTATGTGGCTACCCGGATGGGAGGCAAACCGGCATGATTGTGAAGGCAAATTGGCAGGCGGTTGTTGCTGTCATCCTGGCGATGGTGGCGGTGCCGAAAGTACCATTTTTCGCCAATGGTTCGCAGTGGCTTTGCGTTGCCGCCGCCGTATTGGTGGCCATGGCGGCAGGCCGTTCCATGTGGGCAACGTTGACAAATTTTGACATCATTCTCATCGGCATTTTAACTCACGCGGCAGTATTCCTGCTTTTACAAATGCTAAACGGCAATGAAGGAACCGCGACCGTAGGCTATTTTTTATGCCTTACGGCCTGTTGGCTGATGGGATGGAGGCTGGTCACTGTCCTTTCGGGCGATGGTTCGCGCGGGTCCGGTGAAGGCTATGTCGGGCGGATTTTTGTGCCTGCTCTCTTTGGCGTTTGGCTGCTCATATTATGGGAAGCCATTACGCGCGGCTCAGGCGTGCCGTTTGTGTTGTTGCCGCCGCCATCAGCAATTGGCACACGGTTTATGACAAGCCTGCCAATTCTCGCCGCTGACTTTTATCAGACGGTTTTGAAGGCCGTACTGTTCGGGTTTTTCGTTGGATCGTTCACCGGCTTTCTGGTCGCTGTGCTGGCGGATCGTTATAAGTTTTTGTCCAATGGTCTCTTGCCAATAGGCAATGTGGTTTCCGCCCTGCCCATAATTGGCATCGCGCCCATTATGGTTATATGGTTCGGCTTTGACTGGCAATCAAAAGCTGCTGTCGTCATTGTCATGACGTTTTTTCCGATGCTGGTGAACACCATTGCGGGGCTGAAAGCGGCGGGTACAATGGAGAGGGATTTGATGCAAACCTATGCCGCCAGCCACTGGCAAACCCTGTTCAAGCTGCGGCTTCCCGCCGCCATGCCGTTCATATTTAACGCCTTGAAAATAAACTCAACACTTGCTTTGATTGGTGCGATTGTCTCCGAATTTTTCGGAACGCCCATCGTTGGCATGGGCTTCCGGATTTCGACCGAAGTGGGTCGGATGAACCTCGATATGGTGTGGGCGGAAATCGCCCTTGCAGCCCTTGTCGGGTCACTATTCTACGGCGCGCTCGCACTTCTGGAGCGCACCATAACTTTTTGGCATCCGTCATACCGATCATAACAAGGCGGAGCCCTAACAAGAGGAGAATGCACATGAGAAACATAGTCAAACTTACCGCTGCGCTGGCACTGTCGCTAATGGCGAGCGCTTCCTATGCTGAAGACAAGCTGGCACTGCAATTGAAGTGGGTGGCGCAAGCCCAGTTCGCCGGCTACTTCGTGGCCAAGGACAAGGGCTTCTACAAGGAAGCCGGGCTGGATGTTGAAATCAAACCGGGCGGTCCGGATATTGCCCCCGAGCAAGTCATTGCCGGCGGCGGCGCAGATGTCATCGTTGACTGGATGGGCGGCGCATTGGCAGCGCGCGAAAAGGGCGTGGACCTTGTAAACATCGCCCAGCCTTTTGAAAAAGCCGGCATGGAAATGGTCTGTCCGAAAGACGGCCCGATCAAAACTGAAGCCGACTTCAAAGGCCGCACACTAGGTGTTTGGTTCTATGGCAATGAATATCCATTCTTCGCATGGATGAACAAGCTGGGCCTCAAGACCGAGGGCGGCGCTGATGGCGTTAATGTTTTGAAGCAGTCATTTGACGTGCAGCCGCTTATCCAAAAGCAAGCGGATTGCATTTCTGTTATGACATACAATGAATATTGGCAGCTGATTGACGCCGGTTATAAGGCTGGAGACCTTACAGTGTTCAACTATTCAGCTATGGGCAATGACCTGTTGGAAGACGGACTCTATGCTTCCGAAGCCAAGCTGAAAGATCCCGCGTTCAAGGAAAAAATGGTGAAGTTTGTCGCTGCATCCATGAGGGGCTGGCAATATGCTATGGCCAATCCGGATGAAGCCGCAGGTATCGTCATGGACAATGGCGGCCAAGACGAAAACCACCAAAAGCGCATGATGGGCGAAGTCGCCAAGCTCCTGGGATCGGGCGCAGGCAAGCTCATTCCCGCCGCTTATGAGCGCACAGCCGCAGCGTTGCTGGCACAGAAAATCATCACCAAGGAGCCAACTGGCGCGTGGACTTCTGAGATTACTGATGCGATAAAGTAAGTATCGCGAACAATAATAAGTCTTGCCGGAGTGATCCGGCGGGACTTATATCGACTTTTTCTATGCGACCTTTGCCAACAAAATCGCCCGCGTTGCATCATCTACATATGCCGCCTCGACAGCCACGCGCGTGATCTGCGTCAGTTCCGCGTGGCTGAGGCCAAACTCCTGAGAGCCAATCTCATATTCATGTTTCAAGCTAGTGGCGAAATAAGGCGGGTCATCGGAGCTTAACGTCACGGGAACGCCTACTGCGCGCAGCTTCATAAACGAGTGTTCGGCAAAACTTGGAAACACTTTGAGGGAAATATTGGAGCCGGGGCAACACTCCAACACAATCTGCTCATCGGCTAAACGCTTGACCAAATCCGGATTTTCGATTGCCCGCACGCCGTGGCCAATACGGGTGGGTTTCAAATAATCCAGCGCATCCGCCACGCTCTGCCAGCCAACCAATTCGCCGGCATGAACCGTGATGCCAAGCGCCGCATCGCGGGCCATGTCAAAGGAGCGCACAAAATCCTTCGGATGATGCATCCGCTCTTCGCCCGCCATACCCCAGCCGGTGATAAGCGGATGCGGATGGGCGATCAGGTAGCGGGCGGCTTGGTCCACTCCTTCCGGTCCCAAATGCCGAAGGCCGGTGGCGATCATTCGGGTTTCGATGCCGGTATTGTCCTTGGCGCGGGCCATGCCTTCGGCCAGCCCGTCGATATAATCCTGCGGGTCCATGCCGCAACTGATGGCATGATTGGTAGAGATGAAAATTTCGCCATAAATCGCGCCGTCGGCTGCGATGCTTTCAAAATAGGTTTGGCTGAGAAGCGCATAATCATCAGCAGTGCGAAACAACGCGGCGGCTTTGTCAAATGCGCCTAAGAAACTGGTAAAATCATGCCACACAAAATCCGGCCCGTTCACAAGGCCGTCAATGTTGACATTATATTTTCGGGCTTGCGCCGTGACTAGTTCGGTTGAGGCTGCGCCTTCAATATGGCAATGCAATTCCGCTTTAACGACCATGTTTTATCCGTCCCTAACCGTGACGCTTCACCGCGCCGCTGCTTGATAGCCATACTGTCTATGGTAGGCTATCGTGACGACGACAATATCAGCTAGCGGAATTCAAAAAAATGAGCGTTGTAAGAGATGAGTGATGAACGTGTGAGCGACCGTGGCGGGATGGAAACATCCTTTGGCTTTACGCCGGTACATGCTGGCGAAAAGCAGCCGCTGGTCAACGAAGTGTTCCACAATGTCGCCAAACGCTACGACATGATGAATGACCTGATGTCGGCTGGAATGCACCGCGTATGGAAGCGTGCCTTTGTCGATTGGTTGTCGCCGCCCAAGCGCGATGGCTGGAAAGTGCTGGATGTGGCAGGCGGCACTGGCGATATTGCGTTCCGTATTTTTGACGCTTCCGACAACCACGCCGACGCCACGATTTTAGATATTAACGGCTCTATGTTGGCCGTGGGCCAAGACCGCGCAGAGACGAAAAAAATCGCTGACCGGTTGAACTTTATTGAGGCCAATGCCGAGGAATTGCCGTTCCCGGACAAGACATTCGACGCCTACACGATAGCGTTCGGCATTCGCAATGTGCCGCGCATTGATGTGGCTCTTGCCGAGGCGTTTCGTGTTTTGAAGCCGGGAGGACGCTTCATGTGTTTGGAGTTTTCCGAGGTTGACATGCCGTTTCTCGACAAGTTCTATGACTCATGGTCGTTCAACGCCATTCCGCGCCTCGGCAAGGCCGTGACCGGTGACGGCGACAGTTACCAATATTTAGTGGAATCCATCCGGAAGTTTCCTAATCAAGAAGACTTCGCGAGCATGATACGCAAAGCCGGATTTGCGCGGGTGTCGTACCGCAATTATTCAGGTGGCATCGCGGCGGCCCACTCCGGCTGGAAACTGTAACCCGGTGTCGTCTCTGTTTGCAGGCTTAAGGCTGGTGCGGGCCGCGTGGGTTATGGCCCGCGAAGGCGTTGTTGCGGCAATGCCGCGCGAAGGCTTGGCCGGCCCTGCGCTGACGGCGCATAAATTCGCCACATTGGTTGCCCGCAAAACCTCCGGCACGAAGGGCAATGCGGAGCGGATGAGTGCGGCCATCGCCCGCCTTGGTCCTTCTTACGCAAAACTTGGCCAGTTTCTCGCGACACGGCCCGATATCATCGGCCTTCAAATGGCGCTGGATTTGGCTTATTTACAAGACCAGATGGAAAGCTTTCCTAATGCGCAAGCTTTTGCTGCAATTGAAGATTCGCTCGGTAGTTCAATCAAAACAAATTTTGAGCGGATTGACGATCCGATAGCAGCAGCCTCAATCGCGCAGGTGCACCCCGCATGGGTGGCAGATAAAACAGGCGGAAGCCGCAAAGTGGCGGTTAAAGTTGTGCGACCGGGCGTGCGTGAACGGTTTGCCAAGGATCTTGAAACATTTTTTCTGTTTGCAAACCTGCAGGAAAAATACTTCCCCGCCACACGTCGCTTGCGTCCTGTCGCAATTGCCCAAACGCTGGCGCAGTCCACCCGCATTGAAATGGATTTGCGCCTTGAAGCGGCGGCACTTTCCGAGATGGGTGAAAATACCAAAGACGACCCCGGCTTTCGCGTTCCGAAAGTGGATTGGGTGCGCACGGGCCGCAACGTTCTTACCATGGAATGGGTTGATGGTATTAAGCTCTCGAACATTGAGGCGCTAAAGGCTGCCGGTCACGATCTTGACGATCTGGCGGTCAAAGTGATTCAGTCGTTTTTGCGCCATGCCGTGCGGGACGGGTTTTTTCATGCGGACATGCATCCGGGTAATTTATTTGTGGATGCAAAAGGCGATATTGTTGCGGTTGATCTTGGTATCGCCGGACGGATTGGCATCAAAGAGCGGCGCTTTTTAGCGGAAATTCTGTTTGGCTTTATCCGGCGCGATTACCGGCGCATTGCCGAAGTACATTTTGAAGCTGGCTATGTTCCCGCTCATCATGATGTGGATGCGTTTGCGCAAGCGCTTCGCGCCGTTGGCGAACCCATTCACGACCAGCCCGCTGAAACAATTTCTATGGGTAATCTCATTACGTTGTTGTTTGATGTGACCGATATTTTCGACATGCAGACCAGACCCGAACTACTGCTGCTGCAAAAAACGATGGTCGTTGCAGAGGGCAATGCCCGTATGCTCAGCCCGCAGTTTAATATGTGGAAAGCCGCCGAACCCATTGTCACAGAGTGGGTGGCTCGCAACCTTGGACCGGCGGCAATTTTGAAAGATACCCGCGCTGGTCTTTATTCGGCACTGCGTTTAGCCAAGCAACTGCCGGAGATTGCCAAACGGTCTGAAGCGTTTGCACATGAAATGGCCGATATGACCGCAAATGGTCTTCGTCTATCTGAGCAAACTGTGGATGCTATTGGCAAGGCTGAGGCCAAACATTCACGCTCAGGTCGCTGGGCGCTGTGGCTGATAGCAGTTTCGTTGCTTTACATCGTATTTCGACTCGCTTGAGAGCAAATTACATGCCATTTTGCTATCATTGATAGCATAACTTGAGATTTTTTGATGGCAAACATCACAATTCGGAACCTGCCAGAAGATGTCAAAGAAGCGCTTCGCGTGAGCGCTGCTGCCAATGGACATTCGATGGAAGAGGAAGCGCGTACGTTGCTTAAAGGTAGACGCGAATTACAGACTGCCGAAACAACCGTTCCGCGCCACTCAACAGGCAAACGCATTCTCTTCATCATCGGCGGTGGTATAGCTGCTTACAAATGCCTCGATCTCATCCGCCGTTTGCGCGAGCGGGGCTATTCAGTCCGCGCGATTATGACTAAGGCGGCGCAAGAATTCATCACGCCGTTGTCGGTTGGCGCACTCACGGCCGACAAGGTTTTCAGCGATCTTTTCTCCCGCGAGGACGAGCAGGATGTCGGGCATATCCGCCTCGCCCGAGAATGCGATATAATTGTTGTTGCGCCTGCAACGGCGGACTTGATGGCCAAGATGGCCAATGGTCTGGCCAATGATTTGGCAAGCGCAGTGCTGCTTGCCACAAATAGGCCGGTGTTGATTGCCCCCGCCATGAATCCTGCCATGTGGAACCACAAAGCCACTAAACGCAACGCCGCGACTCTACGCCAAGACGGCATTCATTTCATCGGGCCGACTAAAGGCGAGATGGCCGAAAGTGGTGAGGCGGGCGAGGGGCGCATGGCTGAGCCGCTGGAAATTGTGGCCGCAATCGAAGCGCTGCTGGATACGAAACCCAAGCCGCTGGCAGGCAAAAAAATCATTATCACTTCCGGTCCTACCCATGAGCCGATTGACCCGGTACGCTACATCGCCAACCGTTCCTCCGGCAAACAGGGCCACGCGATAGCGGCGGCGCTGGCGAAACTTGGCGCTGATGTGCGGCTGGTTTCCGGTCCTGTTGCAATAGCCGATCCGCAAGGTGTGAACGTCAACCATGTTGAGACGGCACAGCAAATGTTGGAAGCGGTGACAGGGCTGCTACCTGCTGACGCTGCCATAATGGTCGCCGCCGTTGCCGATTGGCGCACGATGAATGAGGCTGGTGAGAAGATAAAGAAGCAGGCTGGTGAAAGTGCGCCGACGCTGACGATGACTGAAAATCCGGACATTTTGTCCGCCGTGGGCCATCATGCCCAGCGCCCGAAACTAGTGATAGGCTTTGCCGCCGAAACGCAAAACCTTACCGCCAATGCCATGAGCAAACTTAGCCGCAAAGGCGCGGATATAATTGTCGCCAATGATGTTTCCACGGGAACTGGCATCGGCGGTGCGCAGGGCGTGATGGGGGGTGATCGCAACCGTGTGCGGCTCGTCACTCCGTCCGGTATCGAAGACTGGCCGGAAATGAACAAGGACGAGGTGGCGACGAGACTTGCAGCGTTGGTGGCGGAGCGATTGCGATGAGCGCGCCCGTTGTGATCGAAACCGGGCGCTTGATTTTGCGGCCTCATAGCCCCGATGATTGGGATGCTGTTTGCGGTCTTTGGTCCAATGCTGATGTAATCACGTTTATCAGTGACAAGCCCTTCAGCCGTGAGGAAAGCTGGTCCAAGCTGTTGCGCTATATGGGGCTTTGGCAGGCGCCGGGCTTCGGCTGTTTCGCAGTCATCGATAAAACCATGCAAGCGTTTATCGGTGAGATTGGCCTTGCTGATTTTCACCGCACCATCACGCGCTCACTGGAAGGTACTGCGGAAATGGGCTGGGTGCTGATGCCGCAGACGTGGGGCAAAGGTATCGCCAGCGAAGCCATAATGGCAATTCTGGACTGGTATAGCCATACGCGAAATCCGCGCCCCGTGAGCTGCATTATTGATAAGAACAATATTGCGTCCGTACAGTTGGCGCAAAAATGCGGATTTCATGAGATGGCCCGCACGCCGTACAAGGACAGCGAGACGATAACATTCAGACGGGACCGGGCAACTACTGCTACTTTTTTCAAGGAGAAAACAGTAGCCACCTTAAAAGATTCAGCTAACTGAATTATCGAACAAATTGAGTGTCAAACATTAATCGCCAACGCAATCTCAATTATCAAAGCTCCATAGGTCTTGCCGTCGTTTGGTGTCCCGACACGCATTAAATTATGCCTGCGTCTCCCCGGCAGATTTCTACGGCTCTATCCCCCGACGGTAATTTCACCGTCTGCCACTCTCTTGAAAAAGGCCTTGAGACCCTCGTGGCGAAGCTTTTTCCAGCTACCATCTGACACTATAGACTTGGCCAAGGTGCCAAAATCTGTCACGAGGTAAGGAACTTGGCGTCCCGGCCTTTTGCCAAGAGCCTTAATTAGACAGTCTGTGTTTGGAGGTGCGCTGAAATTAACACCGTCCTTGCGCATTTGCAGTTCGACATGCTTCGTCTCATCTGGATAAGTTGTTATGCTATAGCCGCATTTGGAACTTTCACTCACCTCTTGTTTGTCCAAATTATCTTGTAGAATGAACGACAATGCCGTGAAATTATTTTCAGCATAGTCGAACCCGCCAACCACGATGAAGTCCAACTCAATCTGCTCATTCTTTGCATTCTTGAATTTAGCAAAAAAGTTGGAATTGACCGAGGTGTCCCTGCCGGACTTGAACGCACCTGTCTCTGCAAGCTTAACGTAGATTTTTGGCTTTGTATCCTGTTTTGCAATGTCCTGTTTTCCGCCGCCAGCCGAAAGTGTTGTTGCTCCCGGATCAGCGTATACTTTTACAAATAACGGCAATGTGAGCAGATTAAGCGACTCGGGTAAACTTCCGTCTTTGAATTTGCGGCACGACAGCGCCACTTCCCGCGTTGCTTTATCGGGGGCCCCCTCTGTATTTCCTGGCTTGCAGCCAAGCTCCGCCAAACGCGTTTGGAGCGACTTCAACATTGCGGTCTGTTGCACGGAATAGTTTTTCACTCCACGGGTCACGGAGGAATTACGCATATCCATGCCAATGCCGTCGGGCTGGATGTCCACGAATTGGGATGTATGTTTTCCGTAATTTTTCCAGTCCCCACCCCAGCCGGACAGATTAGGGCCAAGAATAAAATTGAACGTCTTTGGATTTTTCTCTTTAAGTGGCTCACACTGGTTGGACTCCCAACAGTGCGGCGACTGGTTGGAAGGCTCACCTTCAGTGGCGTATATTATCTTCCCATCGCAGCTAGCCGTCACCCACCCGTTTTCATCGCTGACCCAAAGAACCTTGAGGGAGAACGTCACCCATTTGCCAAAGTCCTCAGGCATTTGACATTGACGGGCAAAAAAACTCACGCCGTTTTTTTGTCAGCCTTAAGTATGTAAATGAAGTTGTGGAGATATTCACCCTCCCATGTTGCCAAGCGCAACTGACTGTCCCAGCTTTCGGGGTAGTACCCCGTTGCTGCCATGTTGTACCAACCCTTATATTCCAAACCGGGATCAAGGCGGAAATCGAATTTGTACTCTACACTTTCACCGATTCTAGTGTTTCGAATGTAACGAATGGTTGAGAGAACGTTTACGTTAAGGCAATCACTCTCACCCCTCCCGTCACCATTAATCCACCTTAGAACATTGGCAGTCAAATATCTGGAAATGGGTGATGCCATTCTTGGTCGCAGGCCTTACCGGTCTATTGAATTTATGCGCCTCAAACCCTTTCGGCAACGAGACGGACGCTCGACAACGAGCCGGACAAAATAATCAACACTGACATTCACTGTAACAGTAGCTTCATGCTCTCCTTCCAAAGGTTGCAAGCGGAAATATCTGTTAGATTGGGAAATGCAATGGGCGGCAACGGCCATTACAGCCTATTGCATTGAACAATCCGTAACCATTGTTCACACCTTTCAAATCTACGATCGTAGTCCTACATTAGCTTTAACAAACCAATTAAAAGGACCAACTCTATGTCCATTAGACCTGTAAAACATATCTCCGGAACCACGCCCCATGTGGAAGGCGCCGGCGTTCAGTTGCAGCGCGTGTTTGGCTTTGGTGATCCTTTGCTGACGGACCCGTTTCTGATGATGGATGACTTCCGCAATGACCGGCAGGAAGATTATATCAAGGGCTTCCCATGGCACCCGCATCGCGGCATTGAGACGATTACCTATGTCCTGGCCGGAGCCGTTGAGCATGGCGACAGCCTCGGGAATCGCGGCACACTGGGTGCGGGCGATGTGCAGTGGATGACAGCCGGTTCCGGCATTATGCATCAGGAAATGCCAAAGGGTGATTTTTCCGGGCGTATGCACGGCTTTCAGCTTTGGGCCAATTTGCCCTCCAAACTCAAGATGACAACGCCGCGTTATCAAGATGTTGGCTCATCGGAAATTCCGGAAATCATTGATGACGATGGCACAAAGGTGCGTGTGGTCGTTGGCGAGTTTTGGGGCAAAAAGGGCCCGGTCGATGGCATCGCCGCCGACCCGCAATATCTTGATATGTTCGTGCCAGCTGGCAAACGTAAAGTGTTCAAAGTGGACACTTACCGCTCGGCCTTCGCCTATATTTTTGAAGGCTCGGCAACATTCCGCGATGCTTCAAAGCCATTCGGTGTTTTGGTGGAAAAGGAAGTCAACGGCGAAGAACTGCACCTGCGCGATATGTCAGGCAACCGCACGCTGGTGGTCTTTGATACCGGTGATGAAGTTGTGGTGACAGCGGGCGAACACGGCGTACGATTTTTGCTGATCTCTGGCGCACCAATTCAAGAACCGGTGGCTTGGCATGGTCCAATTGTAATGAATACCCGCGAAGAACTGATTACTGCTATGAGCGAATTGCGTTCCGGGCAGTTTATCAAAGAAGGCGTGAAGATGGGGTGAGATAAGCGCTGAACTCAACAAAACAGCGTTTACAAACAAACCTTGCTTTTATCAAACAAGGTTTGCCCTCACTCATCATCAACTTACGTGGGCGCCGGTTCTTTCTTAAATAGCTTTACCAGATTATCCCAAAGCTCAATCTTCGCGCCTTGGCGCTTCATAATGATGCCTTGCTGAATGATCGACAGCGTGTTGTTCCATGCCCAGTAGATGATAAGGCCCGCAGGAAATGCCGCCATCATGAAGGTGAACATTACCGGCATCCACGTGAACATCATGGCTTGTGTCGGGTCTGGCGGCGTCGGGTTCATGCGCATTTGCAGGAACATGGTAATGCCCATCAGCAGCGGCCAGACGCCGATTGCCAGCGCATGGGGAACGCCAAACGGCAGCAGACCAAACAGGTTAAACAACGACGTCGGGTCGGGAGAGGAAAGGTCATGAATCCAGCCGAAGAACGGCGCATGGCGCATTTCGATGGTGACGTAAATCACCTTATAGAGCGAGAAAAACACTGGAATCTGTAACAGCACCGGCCAGCAACCCGCGATCGGATTGATCTTTTCAGTCTTGTACAATTCCATCATCGCTTGCTGTTGCTTGACCTTGTCATCAGCATATTTCTCTTTGATTTCAGCCATTTTCGGCTGCGCTGTTTTCATATGTGCCATCGACACATATGACTTATTAGCGAGCGGGAAGAAGATTGCTTTGACGATAACCGTCGTCGCCAAAATCGCGAGGCCGAAGTTGCCGAACAGCTTGAACAGATGGTCCATCAGCCAGAACATCGGCTTGGTGAGATACCAGAACCAGCCCCAATCAATCATTCGATCAAAATTGGTAATTTTGAGATCATCGCGGTAGGCGTTGATCACGTTCACGTCCTTGGCACCGGCAAAAAGCCGGGCTTCTGTTGTTTGTGTTTCGCCAGGTTTCACTGTCATCGGGTCCGTCAAATAATCCACCTGATAGCGCGGACGGCCTTCTGAGAAGTAGGAATACTGCGTTTGATGCGGTACTTTCTGGGTCGGAATAAGCGCTGCCGCCCAGTATTTGTCAGTAATGCCGAGCCAGCCATTGTTGGTTTTCTCCGGCTTCACTTCCTTATCTTTTTCTAAGGTAGCGAACTTATATTCCTGCAAATGATTGGTATCATCATAACCAATAGCGCCTTCATGCAGGACATAGGTCGAAGCAACAGCAGGCTTCTCGTAGCGCACCACGCGGCCATATGATGCCAGAGAAACGGCAGCCGCGCCGCCATTGGTTACGCTGTCATCAATGGTGAACATATAGAGGCTGTCAACCGCAATCGTCCGCTTGAAGGTCAGCCCCTTGTCATTGGTATAGGTCAGCGTCACGGGTGTCGTCGGCGTCAAAGTCGTCGCGCCGGACGCAGTCCAAACAGTATCCGCGCCCGGCAACGTTCCAACGGCAGATTCACCGGCAAAACCAAGTTCGGCAAAATAGCCATTATGCACAGGTGACGGCGCAAGCAACTGGATGCTCGGCGATGTATTGTCCACGGTCTCGTGGTAGTTCTTCAACACCACGTCATCAAAGCGGCCACCAACAAGGTTGATTGAACCTTTGAGAGCCGGTGTATCAATCATCACGCGGGCACTTTGTTTCAGCGCATCGCCGATTGTCGCAATAACTGCCGGCACGGCGTCCGAGCCGGTCGCAGGCGCTTTGATATCGCCGCCAGCTGTGGTAGTGGTTTTGTCCGCAACACGGGTGGCCTCAATACGGGCCTGCTCTTGCTGGGCTTTAATCTTAGGGTTCATGTAGAAAATTTGCCAGACCAACAAGATCAGCACTGACAGTGCGATGGTCACGTAAAAATTGCGATTTTGCTGCATGTATTCAATCCGTTTCAAGCGCTTGGTTTAATGCGCCGTTTTAAATCCGAGACAAGTTTTTGGAAAGAAAGTCCAATCACTTCAGCTCTAGCGACGATTACATAGTCACTCCCTGGAGCCATGTCGATGCCAACATGCAGACGAACCGCTTCGCGCAGTCGCCTTTTAATGCGATTTCGCTGTGGAGCGTTGCCGCACTTCTTGGAAACCGTAAATCCAACCCGCGCTTCCGGCTTTTCGTCGTCCCGTTTGATGGTTTCAATCAGGAAGTTCGGCCCGCGTAGTTTTTTACCGCCTCGTGCAAATAAAAATTCGGACCGCTTCTTCAAGCAGCCCGTTAAAGTAGATATGGTTTCACCTGCCATAAGTTTTGAACCCTGGCCGGTAATATAATTCTTAAGCCGACAGCTTCGCACGACCGCTTGAACGGCGGGCTGCGATAACTTTGCGTCCACCAACGGTGGACATACGCGCACGGAAGCCGTGGCGGCGCTTGCGAACAAGCCTGGATGGTTGGTAAGTGCGCTTCATGTTATTTATCTACCGCGGAGTGCGGCCCTTCTTGGATCTGTTTTTTAACAGGGAAACTCCACCAAATGGGCAATAGACATTGCACACCGGACAGGGAATCCGAACGTCGGGCGGTATATAAGAAAAAGTTTGCCAAGAGTCAATTCGCAAAGACGAGCCATTTCAACCGTAAATCACGCTTTGGTGAGGCGTTTTAGTGCCCCTGACAACAGGCAGTGAGGCGGCTGGATTCATGTTGTGACGTTACAATATTCAGTGCATGAATTAAAAATCTAAACCGGGTCTTGAGAAGTCATCTGTAACAATTGAGGCTCAATGAATTGATATGACAATGACGGTGGAAAAAGTAAAACCTCTTAAGACTCCCTGCACGACGGAACAACGCTCTTTTGCGCTGCGTTGGTTGCCCCTTGTCATTATTCTCGGTGGCCTTGGTATAGGCTATACGTTCGGCCTGCATTATTATTTGTCACTGACATATTTAGGTGAACAACGTGGCGCGTTGCAGGTGTACGTGGCGGAAAACAAGTTGCTATCCGCAGCACTTTTTATGGTTATATATATAGCCGCCGTAGCCTTCTCATTTCCGGCTGCCTCAGTGCTGACTATCTTTGGCGGCTTCCTGTTCAGCTGGCTGCAGGCAGGCATTATGGTGGCGTTTGCCGCCACGCTTGGGGCGACATTGATATTTTTAGCGGCAAAATCCAGTGTCGGCGGCTTCCTTCGTGAAAAACTCAAAGGCAGTGCTGCAAGCTTTGCAGATGGTTTTGCAAAGAATGCCTTGAGCTATCTCTTCGTTTTGCGCCTCGCGCCTGTTTTCCCGTTCTTTCTGGTCAACATCGCGCCTGCGCTGTTCAACGTGCGCACCCGCGATTATGTCATTGCCACTTTTTTCGGCATTTTGCCCGGCACCTTTGCCTTTTGCTATTTGGGCGAGGGTGTTGGCAGTGTTTTGGATGCAGCAGCCGCCAGCGGCACAACGCCGTCGGTTAAGTCATTGGTCACACCGGAAATCACCATAGCTTTTGCCGCGCTTGCCTTTGTCGCCGCCATCCCGACACTTGTGAGATGGTATAAGGCTCGTAAATGACAATAATTCTCAAACCGGATGTATGCGTTATCGGCGGCGGGTCGGGCGGTCTGTCTGTCGCTGCTGCCGTTGCCGCCTTTGGCGTGTCAGTTGTACTTGTTGAAAAAGGCAAGATGGGCGGCGATTGCTTGAATTATGGCTGTGTGCCCTCGAAAGCCCTGATCGCTGCCGCCAAACAAGCGCACACCATGCGCAATGGCGCGAAGTTCGGCATCAGGCCGGTCGAGCCGGATATCGATTTCAAAGCCGTGATGAAGCATGTCCATCAGGTGATCGCCGAAATCGCGCCTAATGACAGCATGGAACGCTTCACCGCGCTTGGCGTCAAAGTTATTGAAGCGCCTGCCAAATTTCTCGATAAGCGTACGGTAGAGGCCGGCGACTACCACATTAAAGCCCGCCGCTTCGTCATCGCCACCGGCTCTTCCGCCTTCGTGCCGCCGATAGCGGGCTTAGGTGATATCGATTACCTCACCAACGAAACCATCTTCGAGGAACAGCGCCTCGCCGCTCACCTCATCATCATCGGTGGCGGTCCCATCGGCATGGAAATGGCGCAGGCGCATCGCAGGCTCGGTGCGCAAGTCACCGTCATTGAGGCCATGACGGCATTTGGCAAAGATGACCCGGAAACCGCAGGCATCGTTCTCAAAGCCATCCGCGCTGAGGGCGTGGACGTGCGCGAGGGAACGAAAGTCATTTCCGTCGAAAAGCGCGGCAAGACAGGGGTGCGGGTGAATGTGGAAACTGCCGACGGCAAGGCACAAATCGACGGCACAAAGCTGTTGGTGGCGGTCGGTCGCATCGCTAATACTGGCGGCTTGGATTTAGAGAAAGCAGGCATTGCTTATACCCGCTCCGGCATCACAGTGGATAAGGGCATGAAAACCACAAACCGCAAAGTCTTCGCCATTGGCGATGTATCCGGCTCGCTGCAATTCACCCACATGGCCAATTATCACGCGGGCCTTGTCGTGCGCTCGATCTTGTTTCGTGTACCTGTAAAAGAGGACTGTTCCATCATTCCGTGGGCGACCTACACCGAGCCGGAGCTGGCGCAAGTCGGCTTGTCGGAGCTTGATGCCATCAAATCCAAACAGCCCTACAAAGTGTTGCGCTGGGCGTTCGCTGATAACGACCGCGCCCAAGCCGAACATAAAACCAGCGGACTCGTCAAAATCATCACCTCTCCCAAAGGCCTGATATTAGGCGTCTCCATCGGGGGCGCAAACGCTGGGGAAATGATAAATCTCTGGGCGCTGGCCGTATCCAAAAAGCAAAGTGTGCGCGATATCGCAGGCTATGTTTCGCCCTATCCGACGCTAAGCGAAGCGGGAAAGCGGGCAGCGACAAGTTACTATACTCCGCTGGCACGAAGCCCGAAGCTGCGCAAGCTGATCGGGTGGTTACGGGTGTTCGGGTAATATTATCCCCTTGCCCACCCTTCACCCCTCATGGCACACATGCGCCTATGAACATGATCCTGAATACCGACAGCTATAAATATTCCCACTTTGCGCAATATCCGCCGGGCACGAAGGCGATTTCTGCCTATATTGAATCGCGGGCGGGCGGGCTCCATCCGCATGTGCTGTTTTTCGGATTGCAGATGTTCCTGAAGGATTATCTGGCCAAGGGCATAACCATGGATGATGTCGACGAAGCGGATGAGCTGGTGACGGCTCACGGCATGCCTTTTAACCGGCCGGGCTGGGAGCTTTTGGTGAAGCGCCATAAGGGGCAGTTGCCGCTGGCGATTGAGGCGCTGCCGGAGGGCATTATTGTGCCGAGCGGCACACCGTTGGTGCAGGTGAAAAATACCGATCCGGATTTCTTTTGGCTGCCGACTTTTATTGAAACCGCGCTGCTGCGCGGGGTGTGGTATCCCTCAACTGTGGCAACAATTTCGCACCATGTGCGCGGGATTATATCTTCGTTCTTGGATAAGACTTGCGACGACCCTGCGCCCGTGCTGCCGTTCCGCCTGCATGATTTTGGCGCGCGCGGCACGACGTCTTTTGAGCAGGCTGGCATTGGCGGGCTGGCGCATCTGGTGAACTTTATGGGTACCGATACAGTGAGCGGCATCGTCTATGCGCGGCGGCATTACCATGAAAAAATGGCGGGCTTCTCCATTCCCGCCGCCGAACATTCGACCATGACATCATGGGGCGAAGACCATGAGGTGGATGCGTACCGCAACATGATCCGCCAGTTTGGCGGGCCGGGTAAGCTCGTCGCCGTGGTATCCGACAGCTATGATCTCTATCGTGCAGTGCGCGAAATCTGGGGCAAAACTCTGAAGTCCGAGGTTGAAACCATGGGCGGCACGCTGATTGTTCGCCCTGACAGTGGCGATCCGACCGTGGTGCCGATTGACGCGATTGATATGCTGGGCGCGTCTTATGGGTACACTACAAATTCCAAAGGCTATCGCGTTTTGAACCCCTGTGTTCGGGTTATCCAGGGCGATGGCATCACGCCGGATTCAATCAAAGTCATTCTTGAGCGCATGATGCGCAAGGGCTGGTCGGCGGAGAATATTGCGTTCGGCATGGGTGCGGGGCTCTTACAAAAGTTAACCCGCGACACGCTACGCTTTGCCATGAAAGCCAATGCGCGGCTGGACGAGGGTGATCATTGGACGGGCGTTAACAAAGACCCCAAGACCGACCCCGGCAAAGCCTCCAAGCGCGACCGGCAAGCTGTGGTGCTGGATCATGGCGAACTGGACGCCGTGTCGCTTGAGGATTTGGGCACGCGCAAAAACTGGCTGCAGCCGGTGTGGAAAAACGGCGAATTGCTGGTGGATTGGACGCTGGCAGAAGTGAGAGAGCGGGCGGTGCAAGGGCTGGTCCACGGGTAGGGTCTGGACCTGTTAATTTTGACGAAATGGTCGAGGTGATTTTTGGTGAGTGCCAAAAGCGAAGGCGCCGGAAATGCTAGCATTTTGCCTTCGGCC
>JAYVRA010000051.1:0-68449 GCA_043776635.1 Phyllobacteriaceae bacterium | reverse complement strand
AAAAGCATCTGATTATTTTTCTAACATAAAAATCGCTTAAGCCATTGGACATGTTAATGTAAAACCATATTTTATGGCTTCAAAGTAGTCTAGACCCTAGAATAATATTGACATAGTCTTACGGAATGGATTATGCAACATAAATCGAACTGAACGGTTCGATTTATGTTATTTTCAAGTGAACGAATGTGACCATCGCTAACAAATCATTAATTTTAGACCTTGAGAGCGATAAACCGCGCTTGGGAAGACCTGTTTCTGCGGGCCAAGACCCGGCTAAACGCGACCAGATTTTGGAAGGCGCGCACCGCGTATTCTTTTCTGTTGGATTTGATGCTGCCAGCATGAGCGATATTACCCGTGAAGCGGGAGTTTCAAAGGGCACGATTTACGTTTATTTCGAAGGCAAAGAGGAGTTGTTCGAAGCCCTGATGGACAATGAGCGCAACAAGATGTTCGCCAGTCTCTCTAACGTGGTCCAACAAGCGACATCGCTGCGCCAGGCGCTAACGGACTTTGGGCGGCTTTTCACCGGCCTGTTGCTTTCCGATAAGGGAATTCGCGCCCACCGGATTATGCTTGCGGTTGTGGAGCGCAAGCCGGAATTTGGTGCACGTTTTTATGAAAGCGGCCCGCGTCGCGGGTTCCTGCTTTTGCGATCGCTGCTCGAAGGTTTTGCTGCAAAGGGCCACTGTGTCATCGATGACCCCGATATGGCGACTTACCAATTTTCCGAGCTATGCCTTGCCAAATTCTTCCGCCAACGTCTGTTTGGCTATCAGGCGGACGTGCCGCCGCAGGACGAGGTTGATCGCGTCATCTTGGCCGCTGTCGATGTGTTTATGAAGGCCTATGGCTGCGAGGATTTGGAGGCCGGCGTGAATATGGCGACCGTATAGGGTCTGACCTCGAACCCTGCATTGACGGGTTTGACCGGTTGCGAAGCAAGCGCGGATTGCCAGACTTTTGCCTTGCCGGCTTTAGGTAAATTGATCGTCAAGATCCCCTCATTGCGATTGATAACAACGGCAACTTGATCAGCCCGCGCTTTGCCATTGGCTGGCAGCGACAGCACCATGCCTAAAAAATGATTGGCTGGATTTTCCCAGTCACGGGTCTCCATCGGCTCACCGTCGGCGCGGAACCATGATACATCCGGCTCTTCAAAACCCAGCGGCGCGTGGCCGGAAAGAAATGATGCAGACTGCAACGTGCGATGCTCAGAGCGCAGTTTTGCCAGCGCGGCCACAAAGTCTTCCAGTCCCTTATCGCGGTGCGCCCAATCCAGCCATGTGATAGCGTTATCCTGCGCATAGGCATTATTATTGCCCCTTTGGCTGCGCCCGAATTCATCACCGGCGGTGAGCAACATAGTTCCGCGCGAAACGAACAACAGCGCCAGCAGCGCCTTGGCATCAAGACTACGCATGGCTTTGATGGTGCGGTCCGGCGTTGCGCCTTCAGCACCATGATTCCACGAGAAATTCTCGCCATGGCCGTCCATGTCATTTTCGCCATTGGTCATATTGTGCTTGCGGCGGTAAGATGTGAGGTCAGCCAGCGTAAAGCCATCATGGGCTGCCAGAAGATTGACAGAGCGTGTCATCGCGCCGCTGTCTTTGAAATAGTCAGATGAGCCACAAAGCCGCGTGGCCAGCGCACCCAGAGTTCCTGGATCACCGCGCCAAAAACGACGAATATCATCACGGTAGCGGTCGTTCCATTCTAAGAACTGCGGCGGGAAATGGCCTAATTGATAGCCGCCCGGACCAATGTCCCATGGTTCTGCGATTAGCGTAGTTCCGGTCAAAACGGCATCATGACGCATGGCTTCAAACAGCGGCGCATGAGGTGAAAAACCCCGCGCCGTGCGGCCCAAAGTTGTGCCCAAATCAAAGCGGAAACCATCGACATGGCCCTCTTTGACAAAGTGCCGGAGCGCTGCCATCACCAAATCCCGTACCGGCGCGCGTTCAACGGCGAGTGTGTTCCCCGTGCCGGTATCATTGACAAGAGCGCCCGGCTCATCTGCATGGTGGCGGTAATACAGCGCGTTATCGAGGCCACGAAGCGACAGAACAGGCCCGTAAAGATCGCTCTCGCCGGTGTGATTGAACACCACATCAAGAATAAGCGCGATGCCTTCCTTGTGCAGCGCCTCGGCCACAAACCGCAAATCTGCGATGCCGCCCGGCGCAAGACGCGGGTCCAGCGCTAAAAAAGAAACTGGATTATAGCCCCAAGCGTTGGTGAGATTGTGCGGCGCCAAATGGCGCTCGTCAATCCAAGCGGTGATGGGCATAAGTTCGACGGCAGCGACGCCCAGTTTCTTGAAATGCGCGATGCAAGATGGATGCGCAATGGCGGCGAGAAGACCTCGTGTCGCTTCCGGAATGTCCATATTGAGCTTTGTGAAAGCCTTCACCGGCACTTCGTACATCAATCCGGCATTTTGAACAGGCTCCGGCCCGCGCGGCTCTTGCGGCTCAAATTCTTCGAGTATGGCTTTTGGCGTTAGCTTGCCCGTGTCCACGCCCTTTGCGCCAAGCTCAGGCGACCAGACAAAGGCGCGGTCCAGCTTTGTGGCGTGAGGATCGACCAGAAGTTTGGAAATATCATAGCGATGACCCGCCCAAGGTGCCCACTCACCATCAGCGCGGTAGCCATAACGCTGGCCCTTTGCGATGCCCTTGACATGGATGCTGAACAGCCCGCCCTGCGCACGCTCCATCTCCAGCCGCTTGGTCTCTTTGTTGCCGGTCTCGTCAAAGAGGCACAACCACAGCGCATCCGCATGATGCGAAGCAACGGTAAAACGGACGCCGGTTGCGTCAAACTCTATTCCAGCTGTCAGATGCTTCATGTGATAACGGAAGGTTCCATCCGGCCTGTCTTAGCCATGATGCCGGCAATTGCGTCGGCAGCGGCAGTAATATCCGCCAAAGCCGCTTGCGTTTCAATGTTATGAAGTGCGGCATTTGGCTCGTATTTTTCGAGGTAAACCCGCAAGGTTGCGCCGGACGTGCCTGTTCCGGAAAGCCGAAGCACAACACGCGAGCCGCCGACAAACAGAATACGGATTCCCTGATTGGCGCTCAATGAGCCATCGACCGAATCGTTATAGGCAAAATCATCGGCCTTTTCGATGGTCAGATTGCCAAATTTCCGGCCCGGCAAGGTGGCAGAGGCGGCCCGCAGACCATCCATCAATCCATTGGCCTTGTCGGTTTCCACGGCCTCATAATCATGGCGCGAATAATAGTTGCGGCCATATTCCGCCCAATGCTTGTGGACGATATCCATCGTGGTTTCGCCGCGTACGGCGAGGATATTCAGCCAAAAAAGCACTGCCCATAGGCCGTCTTTCTCGCGCACATGGTCGGAGCCCGTGCCGGCACTTTCCTCGCCGCATATGGTGACTTTGCCGGCATCAAGCAGATTGCCGAAGAACTTCCAGCCGGTAGGTGTTTCAAACAGGGCGATGCCGAGCTTTGCAGCCACGCGGTCTACCGCGCCGGAGGTTGGCATGGAGCGGGCAACACCGGCAAGACCGCGTGTGTAGCCCTTCACCAAGGTCGCATTGTTGGCAATTATTGCCAGCGAATCTGACGGCGTGACGAAAATGCCTTTGCCAATAATCAAGTTGCGGTCGCCGTCGCCATCCGATGCCGCGCCAAAATCCGGCGATTTATCAGACATCATCAGGTCATAAAGGTCATGCGCATTGACAGGGTTCGGGTCTGGATGGTGGCCACCGAAATCCGGCAGTGGAATGCCATTGACGACTGTGCCCATCGGCGCGCCCAGCAGGCCTTCCAAAATCGCATGAGCATATGGGCCGGTAACGGCGCTCATAGCATCAAAGCGCATGGTGAAACCGGCCGCGAATTTGGCTTTTATGGCAGGAAAATCGAACAAGGTTTGCATCAGTTCGGCATAGTCGGCGACAGGATCAATGACTTCCACGCTCATGCCCGCGACTTCAAACGTGCCGATCCTATCAAGGTCCAAATCAGGCGTATCAACCGTCAAATAGCGGCTGATGACTTTGGTGTTGGCAAATATTGCATCGGTGATTTTTTCCGGTGCGGGGCCGCCATTGCCTATGTTGTATTTGATGCCGAAGTCTTCTGTAGGACCACCGGGATTATGGCTGGCTGAGAGAATAAGGCCGCCGAATGCGTGGTATTTCCGGACGATGTTGGAGGCCGCAGGCGTGGATAAAATGCCGCCTTGGCCAACCATGACTTTGCCAAAACCATTGGCCGCCGCCATGCGGATGACCACCTGGATAACCTCGTGGTTATAGTAACGGCCATCGCCGCCAACCACCAGAATTTTGCCCTTGAAGCCATCCAAACTATCAAAAGTGGACTGGATAAAATTCTGCGCATAATGGGGTTGCGCGAACACCGGCACTTTTTTGCGCAGGCCGGATGTGCCGGGTTTTTGGTCCATAAACGGTGTGGTGACAACAGAGGTAATCATCAGGTTTTGCTCTTCAAAAGGGAGTTATAAAGATTGATATATGCGCCGGCGCTGCGGTTCCACGAGACATCATTGCTCATGCCTGCCACTTGCATCGCCGCCCATGCCGGCTTGTCGGCGAAAAGGGCGCAGGTACGCGAAATCACATCATTGAGCGTGGCGGTATCGACCGGCGAGAATTGCAAACCGGTAGCTACTTTCATCGAAAGCGCGGCGTCGTTAGCATCAATAACGGTGTCGGCCAAACCACCGGTGCGGGCCACGACAGGCACGCAACCATAGCGCAGAGCATAAAGTTGTGTGAGGCCGCATGGCTCAAAGCGCGAGGGAATAAGGATAGCGTCGCCGCCCGCTTGCATCAAATGGGAAAGACTTTCATCATAACCGATAACAACGCCAACCTTGCCCTTGTTACGGGCCGCGCAAGCGTGAAGCTGGCCCTCAATCGCGGCATCACCCGAACCAAGCACGGCAAGGCTTGCGCCAAGCGCAACGATGGTATCAGCAGCAGCGGACAGCAAATCCAACCCTTTTTGCCATGTAAGGCGGCTAATCACAACGAAAATCGGGCCGGAGCCGGACTTCAGACCAAAGTGCTTTTCCAGCGCTTTGCGGTTCAAATTTCGGGAGCTAAGGGATTTGGCGCTAAATTGCTTTGGAATATCCTTGTCTTTTTCAGGGTTCCACACATCAATATCGATGCCATTGACGATGCCATAGACAGATGATGAGCGGGCGTTCAAAAGCCCGTCCAGCCCCATACCAAATTCAGAGGAGCGGATTTCGCGGGCGTATGTTGGCGATACGGTCGTCACCGCCCATGCTGCTTGTAAGCCTGCTTTCAGATAGCCAACGCCGCCAAAATATTCGATGCCATCTATGCCATAAGCATGGGCAGGAAGGCCAAGAGCCGGGAAAATATCAGCGGCATAGCGGCCTTGGAATGCCAAATTATGCACGGTTAAAATGCTAGGGGTGGCATAGGCCTTTCCATATTTCAGATAGGCCGGAACAAGGCCTGCTTGCCAATCATGGGCATGAACAATATCCGGCACAAAGCCCGGCACATCGCCTTCGGCGATACGCGCGGCAACTTGGGAAAGCGCACCAAAGCGCATCCAATTATCACCCCAATCATTGCCTGCCGCATCGCCATAAATGCCGCCGTCGCGCATGTATAAATGCGGAGCATCGATGACAAAGAGATCAGGCCCGCCGCCCTTGCCGCCGCCCTTACCGCCGCCCTTGGCAGAAAGCAGTTTAGCCTCACCGCCCAGCGTTTGGACGGTGAGAACAGTTTCGACATTTTGCAGCGCCTTCATCACTTTCGGGTAGCCCGGAACGAGCGTCAGCATTTCCACGCCCCTGGCTGCCAAGGCAGCTGGAAGCGCACCCACAACATCCGCCAATCCGCCGGTTTTCACCAGCGGATAGACTTCAGAAGCTACCGAAAGAACTTTGGTCATGACTATCCTAAACGGTCGATCATTGGTTGGGTAATAAGGCATATCCCCTTTTCCGAGATGCGGAAACGCTTTGCATCAAGAATAGGATCTTCGCCCACAACCAATCCTTCGGGGATGACCACACCACGGTCGATTACCACTCTTTTGAGACGGGCATTGCGGTTCACAACCACGTCTGGAAGCACAACAGCCTCTTCCAAAGATGAGAATGAATTGGCCCGAACACCGGTAAAAAGCAGGCTTTTACGCAAGGAAGCACCGGAAACAATGCAATCTCCGGAGACCAGCGAGGAAATCGCCGAGCCGCGACGGCCATCTTCATCATGCACAAACTTTGCCGGTGGCTTGATTTCGGCGTAGGTCCAGATTGGCCATTCCTTGTCGTATAAATCGAGTTCCGGAGTGATATCCGTCAGGTCAATATTGGCTTCCCAATAGGCATCAATCGTACCCACATCGCGCCAGTAGGCTTCGCGCTCGAAGGATGAACGAATGCAGGATTTGGCGAAACGATGCGCTACGGCTTTGCCGTTTGTCACTATATAGGGAATGATATCTTTACCGAAATCGCGGGAGGAACCGGGATCAGCAGCATCGCGCTTCAGCTCTTCCATCAGGAATTTCGTATTGAAAACATAGATACCCATGGACGCAAGCGCTAAATCCGGACTGCCGGGAATAGCAGGCGGGTCTTTCGGTTTTTCTACAAACGCAATCACCTGGTCGTCTTTATCAACATGCATAACGCCAAAGCCGGTGGCTTCCAGGCGCTTCACTTCAAGACAGCCGATTGTAACATCCGCATTTTGATCGACGTGCTGGCGCAGCATTAATTCATAGTCCATTTTGTAGATATGGTCGCCAGCCAAGATGATAATGTATTCAGGACTATAGCTCTCAATAATATCAATATTTTGGAACACGGCATCTGCCGTTCCGGCATACCATTGATCTTCCGAAACGCGCTGGCTGGCTGGCAGAATATCGAAACTTTCATTTCGTTCCGGCCGCAAGAAGTTCCAGCCGCGCTGCAAATGGCGGATCAGTGAATGCGCCTTATATTGCGTGGCGACGCCCATGCGGCGGATACCGGAATTGAGCGCATTGGACAGCGCAAAGTCGATAATACGACTCTTGCCGCCGAAATAAACGGCTGGCTTGGCGCGCATGTCCGTCATTTCCATGAGGCGCGAACCGCGCCCGCCTGCCAGCACATAAGCCATAGCATCACGGGCAAGTGGTTGTGAATATTTTCTTTCCATGTGGTCTCCTCCCAAAGTCCGAAGTTAAAAATTTAAGTCTATAAAAGTCAATCGAGAAGCGGTCGGCAAGCGCCCGAAGTGGATATGGAAAACGTACGGACAGGACACGAAATCATCGCGACTCCCATACGAAGATGAGCGTTGCGAGCGGCGGGATGTTGATCATCGCGGATGCAGGCTGGCCGTTGAAGCCCGCGCCGTCTGCGATAATGACGCCGCCATTGCCCTTGCCCGAGCCGCCGTAAATCGCGGCGTCAGAATTGATAACCTCGCGCCAACGGCCCTTGGCCGGCAGTGGCAATGAATAGCCCTCGCGCGGAACCGGAGTGAAGTTGGTAACGACGGCGGCAGGCGCGGCGTCGCCCGCAAAACGCGCCCACGCGAACACTGAGTTTTCGGCATCATCAGCGATGAGCCACGCAAAGCCCTCGCCCTCGCAATCGCGGCCATGCAGTGCGGAATTATCGCGGTAGGCATGGTTGAGATCGCGCACCAAAAGGCGAACGCCCTCGTGCGGCGCTTCGTTTAAGTGATGCCAGTCAAGGCTGCCGGCCTCGCTCCACTCTTGGCGCTGGGCAAATTCTTGGCCCATGAACAAAAGTTTTTTGCCCGGATAGCCCCACATGAAACCATAGTAGGCGCGCAGGTTGGCAAACTTCTGCCAGTCGTCGCCCGCCATTTTAGTTAGCAGCGAACCCTTGCCATGCACCACTTCATCATGGCTCAAAGGCAATACGAAATTTTCCGAGAAAGCATAAAGCAGGCCAAACGTCATCTCATTATGATGATGCTTGCGATGCACCGGCTCACGCTTCAAATATTCCAGCGTGTCGTGCATGAAGCCCATATTCCACTTGAAGCCGAAGCCAAGCCCGCCATCATAAACCGGCTTGGAAACCCCTGGCCACGAAGTGGATTCTTCGGCAATCATCATAAAGCCGGGACGCGCTGCATAGGCCTGCTTATTGGCCTCTTGCAGGAAGCGCACGGCTTCGAGATTTTCCCGCCCGCCATGCTCGTTGGGTATCCACTCGCCTTCTTTCCGCGAATAGTCGAGGTAAAGCATGGATGCGACCGCGTCGACGCGCAGCGCATCGATATGGAAGCGCTCGGCCCAGAAAATCGCATTGTTTACCAGGAAAGAGCTGACTTCCTTGCGTCCAAAATTATAGATCGCCGTATTCCAATCCGGATGGAAACCCTTGCGCGGATCGGCATGTTCGTAGAGTGCCGTGCCGTCAAAATTGGCAAGGCCATGGCTGTCGGTCGGGAAGTGGGCTGGAACCCAATCCAATATCACGCCAAGGCCAACCTTGTGTGCGCCATCAACGAAGCGGGCAAAAGCCTCCGGATCGCCAAACCGCGCGGACGGCGCGTAAAGGCCGGTGGTTTGATAGCCCCATGACGGATCATAAGGATGCTCGGAAATCGGCAAAAACTCAATGTGTGTGAAGCCCATATCCACGCAATAGGGGATGAGTTGCTCGGCCATTTCGTCAAATGACAAAAACGAGCCATCGCTGCGGCGACGCCACGAACCGGGATGAACCTCATAAATCGACATTGGCTGACGCCGCGCATCGACACTGCCCCAATGCTTGGAGTGTGCCTCGTCGTTCCATTTGTGGTTCAAAGGGCGCGCGACAACGGAGGCAGTGTTGGGACGAAGCTCGGACTGGAAAGCAAAAGGGTCAGCCTTCAGCGGCAGCACCACGCCGTCACGGCTGACGATTTCGTATTTGTAAGGCTCACCGGCATGAACGCCGGGAATGAAAATTTCCCAAATGCCGGTATCAGTGCGACAGCGCATGGCATGGCGGCGGCCATCCCAGCTGTTGAATGAGCCGACAACAGAAACACGCCGGGCATTGGGGGCCCAGACGGCAAAATGCACGCCTTGCGCACCTTCATGCTCCATCACATGGGCGCCCAGCTTATCAAAAAGCCGTAGATGCGAGCCTTCGGCAATGTAATAGTCATCCATAGGCCCAAGCACCGGACCAAATGAATACGGATCAGCAAACGACCAATCACCATGCCTGGCTTTGGCTAGATAACGGATGGGCTGGCGGGAGGCTAGCGACAGCGGGCCTTCAAAAATGCCCGCGCCATGGACTTGGGTAAGTGTGCCTGCGGCCTTGCCATCAAGGGTGAAAGCTTCGAGTGTCTCCGCTCCGGGCGCGAAGACACGGGCTGTCCAATTTTTATCTGAACCAAATAGCCCAAGAATTGAGAAGGGGTCAAAATGGCGCCCTTGCGCAATTGCATCCAAGGCTTCCGCCATCCGGGCTGCACGCAAGCTTTCAGCTTTCGCCTTCGCATCGGCATTAGATATAGTGGCCTTAACTTTAGATACCATTGGTCATCCCCTCCCAAGGATGAAAGTAACGCCGAATTGAAAGCGGTTACAAGCGCAAAAAGCCTGCCTTACCAACAAAATTCTCAACTATGATTTATTTCTTTACACACTATCATACGGAATAGCTCAAATAGACAAGCGCATAGCTTGCATGATGGCTATGCGTTTTTGCTACATTGCAGCTGAAATCGATGTCAGGTGGAGGTCATTGGTTTATCAGGAAATAACGCCCTCCAAATTAAAATGAAACACAGGAAACTCTTCGAAATAAAAGAGGCAGATTTCGCAACGTGTAAGACAGCATTCGCTTTTCAGGTATTTCCACACTGTTGCAGAAAAACAGCATTCACGGAGCAGAAATCGCGCGCCGGTTAACCCCACCTTAAATTGCCGCAATTAGTTTGCATCGACTGATTAATATTAAGATCAGGCAATTTACGGTGAAAATTTGGCATCTCGCGGCAACAAACGCATAGACCCCGGCTTTGAAATCGCACCCAAACGCACGCGTGGCGAGGGCATGAGTGTGACTGAAGATGATCGCGCAGCACGACCAAATTCGCCAAGGCGCCGCGTCAGTTCAGCAAAAAAAGTCGCAGCGCGAAGCAAGCGCGGTATCATTGGCGGCATTTTCTATTGGCTGTTTGTGCTGGGTCTGTGGGCGGGAATCGGCGTCGCAGGCATTGTGGTTTATTATGCCGCGAAAATGCCAAGCGCCACGACTTGGGCAATTCCTGAACGCGCACCGAATGTAAAAATCGTCGCCAAGGACGGCTCACTGCTCGCCAATCGTGGCATCAATGGCGGCGAAGCTGTCGGTTTACATGAAATGTCTCCCTATATTCCGGAAGCGGTTGTCGCAATCGAAGACCGGCGCTTCTATAGCCACTTTGGCTTTGATCCCGTCGGTTTTGCCCGCGCCATAGGCCGCAACATAGTTGCCGGACATATGGTGCAAGGCGGCTCGACGCTGACGCAGCAATTGGCCAAAAACCTGTTCCTCTCACCGGACCGCACATTGGAACGCAAGGTGCAAGAAGTGCTGTTGGCGCTGTGGCTTGAGCATAAATATTCCAAAGACCAGATTTTAGAAATGTATCTCAACCGCGTCTATTTCGGTTCCGGTTCTTATGGGGTGGAAGCGGCTTCCCGGCGCTATTTCAACAAAGGCGCGCGCGATGTCAGCCTGAACGAAGCGGCGATTCTCGCTGCTTGCTTGAAGGCTCCCTCTACTTATTCTCCGGCCCGCGATGCCGATGCTGCCAACAAACGCGCCAAGCTGGTTATGAATGCCATGCGCGAACAGGGCATGATTGGCGATAAGGAATTCAATTCCGCCGAAGCCAAGCCGGCCAAGCAAGCGTCATCTTCATGGAATGGCTCCGGGCAATTTGTGGCGGACCGCGTTATGCTTGAATTAAAGCCGCTGCTGGCGAACATTAAGAACGACATTATCGTCGATACGACGATTGATCCCGACCTGCAAAAGGCAGGCGAAGCGGCCATTGAGGCGCGTGTTGCCAAGAGCGGTACAAAGTTGAATGTGCATCAAGGAGCGCTGGTATCGGTTGATACAACAGGCGCAGTGCGGGCCTATGTTGGCGGGGTGGATTATGCCTTGAGTCAATATGACCGCGCAGGCACGGCGCGGCGTCAACCGGGGTCAACTTTCAAGCCGTTCGTGTATCTGGCAGCGCTCGAGATGGGCCGCACACCTGATTCAGTTCGCAATGATGCGCCGATAAAAATCGGCAAGTGGAAGCCGGAAAACTACGAGGGCAAATATCTTGGCGCTGTGACTTTGACGACAGCGCTGGCAAAGTCTTTGAACTCGGTGGCCGCACAGTTGATGATGGAAACAGGACCGGAAGCGGTGATTGAAGTTGCCAAGCGTCTGGGTGTCAACTCGCCGCTGGAAGGCAATCTTTCGCTCGCCTTGGGCACATCAGATGTAACACTTTTGGAAATGACCGGCGCTTACTCGGCTTTCTCAAATGGCGGCAATTATGCGCCGGTCCACCTCATCAAGCGGGTGACTGCGGACGATGGCAAGGTGCTGTTTGAAAACAAACATGATGATGCGCCGCGCGTGATTGCGCCGGAAATTGTCGGCATGATGAACTCCATGCTTTCGCATACATTGTCCGAAGGTACCGCTAAAAAGGCCCAATTTGACTGGCCGGCCGCAGGCAAAACCGGCACCAGTCAAGAATTCCGCGATGCATGGTTCATAGGCTATACAGCTCAAATCACCACCGGCGTCTGGTTCGGTAATGACGACAATTCGCCGACCAACAAAGTCACCGGCGGGTCACTTCCGGCGCTGGCGTGGAAGGAATTTATGAGCGTGGCGCAGGCTGATTTACCAGCCACACCGTTGCCCGGTCGCTGGGTATCGAAAACGGTCGAAGCCATTGATCCGGCGGAGCCATTGCCGGTTATGGATAGCGTCCCGCAATTATCGCAGGCTGACAATGTGACACCTGTTGAGGCAAAGCCGCCGCTCACAATTCGCCGCCCCGGACCTGTTAACGACGGACGGTCCGCTGCTCCATTGCCCGTCGCTGCGGTTGATGTGGCAGATGAAGTGGCAGGTATCATCAATACGCCCGCCCCCGAAAGTACAGGCTCAACCAAGCGTCCTGTGCCGCCATTGGATGTTGGTGTTCAAAATAAAAAGAAAATAAAAAACACGACGATACTGGATATTATCAACGGCAATTGACCTTTGATGCATCATGGTCAGCGCTAACGACTTTGCAACATAAATCCGGATATTCCAGAAATCTGGAACAGTTTTTCGATATTTTCAGTTTTTACAGAAAATGAAATCCAGCCGCGCCGATTCTTTGCGAGACAATTTCTTATGTTTTTGACATAAAAGGACGAGATTATAGTTGCACTGCACAAAAGGTTTTTCACATGACCGAAAAGACCCACAAGCTTTCATCGTTTCCTGCATTCTTTAAGGTTGCCGGGCGTTTCGCTGTGGTCGTGGGCAATGGCGAAGAAGCGCTGGCAAAATGCCGCCTTTTGAGCGAAACGTCTGTCACCATACGCCTCGTTTGCGACGAACCATCCGACGGGCTTTTAGCATTTGTAGATGGGCAAGGCGTTGAGCATATACATGCCGTGTTTGATGCAAAGTTTTTAGACGGTGCGTGCCTGGTGTTCGGCGCGACCGGCGATCAGGCGCAGGACCGCGCCATTGTCGATGCCGCGCGATTGCTCAAGATTCCCGCCAATGCCGTGGACCAGCCGGACCAATGTGATTTCTTCACACCTGCGCTGGTTTGCCGTGCGCCCGTGGCGGTCGCCATCGGTACGGAAGGTGCAGGCCCGGTTTTAGCGCAAATGATCCGCGCCCGTATCGATCAGATGTTGCCGCTGAACCTTGGCCGCGTTGCACGGTTGGCGCAGTCTTATCGCCACGCGGTGGAAGTATTGCTGCCAAAGGGCATTTCCCGCCGCTCGTTCTGGAAGAATTTTTTCCAAGGCTCGCCTTCGCGTTTTGCCGAAGAGGGCGATCTAAAATCTGCCCGACGTGCTGCCACGAAACTCTTGCGTACGGGCGGCGTTGATGCCGGCCATGTGTCGCTGGTTGGTGCGGGTCCGGGCGCTGAAGATTTGCTTACCCTTCGTGCGCAACGCCTGATGATGGAGGCCGATGCGATCGTCTATGACGCGCTGGTGCCCGAATCCGTCGTGGCCATGGGCCGCCGTGATGCGGAGCGTTATTCAGTTGGCAAGCGCAAAGGTTGCCATTCCAAGAGCCAAAAAGAAATTGATGCGCTGCTGGTTGCGCTGGCGAAGGATGGCAAGCGCGTGGTGCGTCTGAAATCCGGCGATCCGCTGATTTTTGGCCGCGCGGCAGAAGAGCTGACGGCGTTGCGCAATGCTGCAATTTCCTATGATGTTGTGCCCGGCGTAACGTCAGCCTTTGCCGCCGCTGCTGATCTGGCTTTGCCGCTGACATTGCGCGGTGTTGCCTCGTCGCTGGTGTTCACCACGGGCCATGATTTGCAGGGCGATGCCCTGCCGGACTGGGCGCGGCTTGCTATCGATGGCGCAACCGTCGCCGTCTACATGGGCCGCTCGGTCGCCGCTACTGTTGCGCAAAATCTTATTGATGCCGGTCTGAACTGCGATACTCCGGTTGCCGCTGTCGAAAATGCCAGCCGCACGGATGCACGGATGTTTCATGGCACATTGAGTGATCTGCCAAGTCTGGCCGGCATGAATGAATTGACCGGCCCTGTCATGGTCATTATTGGCGAGGCTGTCGCTGGCGCTGACCTTTCACGCGCTACCGCGCTGGCACAATATAAAAGCGCGGCACAGATTGAGGCCGCACACGATACGGCTACGGAGTTCACACAATGAAGGTTCTAACTGCCAACCGCCTTACCGATGGCGAAGCTGTTTGGTATTCGCAGGAAGGCTGGAGAGCTGAGTTTGCAAGCGTGGAAGTGGCCCGCGATGCCGATGCCGAAAGCCGCTTGGCCACGATTGGTGCGCTGGCCTATGCCAATAATGAAGTGGTTGATGTCAACCTCATCGATGTGGTGGACAATCAAGGCAAGCCGCACCCTGTCCGCCTTCGTGAGCGCATCCGCGCCGACGGCCCAACAATTGATTATGTCGGCAAACCGGCAGTTTAAGGATCACAAATGTATCGCTACGACGAGTTTGACCAAGCGTTTGTAAATGCCCGTGTTGCCGAGTTCAAAGATCAGGTGACGCGCCGCCTTTCCGGTGAAATTACCGAGGAGCAGTTCCGCCCGCTGCGCTTGATGAACGGGGTTTATTTGCAGCTTCATGCCTATATGCTACGCGTCGCCATTCCTTACGGCACCTTGTCCGGTCGCCAGATGCATAAGCTCGCGCACATCGCCCGCGCCTATGATCGCGGCTATGGCCACTTCACCACGCGCCAGAACATTCAGTATAACTGGCCCGCGCTTTCCGACATGCCGGCGGTTCTTGATGAATTGGCAAGCGTTGAAATGCATGCCCTGCAAACCTCCGGCAATTGCATCCGCAATGTCACGGCAGATCATTTTGCCGGTGTTGCGGCAGACGAGGTTATGGACCCGCGCCCCGCATCTGAAATTTTGCGCCAATGGTCGTCCATCCATCCGGAATTTTCTTATCTGCCACGCAAGTTCAAAATTGCCGTAACCGGCGCGCCGCACGACCGCGCTGCCATCCAAGTGCATGACATTGGCTTGCAAGTTGTGCGCAATGAACAAGACGAGATCGGCTTCGTGGTTTATGTTGGGGGCGGTCAAGGCCGCACGCCGATGGTTGCCAAGAAAATCCGTGATTTTCTGCCGGAAAAAGATTTGCTGTCATACTGCACGGCAATCTTGCGGGTCTACAATCTGGAAGGCCGCCGCGACAACAAATATAAGGCCCGCATCAAAATTCTGGTCCACGAAATGGGCACCGAAGAATTGCGGGCTGCTGTCGAGGCCGAGTTTGCCAATCTGAAAGGCCAAGAACTGACCTTGCCGGAAGCAGACATCCGCGCCATCGAATCCTATTTTGCCATGCCAACTTTGCCGGAACGCGCTGAAGGCCACGGCCTGTTGGCTGCGCAGCGCAAGTCTGACGAAGGCTTTGCTGCATGGGTGCAACAAAACACCATTGCCCACAAAAATCCGGACTACCGCGCCGTAACCATTTCGCTGAAACCAATCGGCGGTATTCCCGGCGACGCCTCCGCCGATCAGATGGATTTGATGGCCGATCTTGGCGATACATATTCTTCCGGTGAATTGCGTGTCAGCCATGAGCAAAACATCATTCTGCCGCATGTCGCGCTGGCGGATTTGAAGACGGTTTATGATGTTTTGGTTCCGGCAGATTTGGCAACAGCCAATGCCGGTCTCATTACAGATATCATAGCCTGCCCCGGTCTCGACTATTGCGCGCTGGCAACGGCACGCTCTATTCCTGTGGCGCAGAAAATTTCTGAGCGTTTCGCCGACCAAAAGCGCCAGCAGGACATCGGCGACCTCAAGATCAAAATTTCCGGCTGCATCAATGCCTGCGGCCATCATCATGTTGGTCACATCGGCATTTTAGGTGTCGAGAAGAAGGGCGAAGAGCTCTATCAAATCACGCTTGGCGGCTCGGCGGATGAAAACACAACGATTGGTGAAATCGTCGGTCGCGGCTTTGGGGCGGATGAAATTACCGACGCGATTGAGTTGGTGGTGGAGACATATATGGGCAACCGCCTGTCACCCGATGAGAACTTCCTGACCGCTTACCGTCGCCTTGGCGCAGAGCCATTCAAGAATGCGCTTTACGTTGAGTCTGTAGCCACCTCACGCACGAATTCTTCGGTGTAGCATCATGCAAACCGTGCCTCAACAAGCAACAAATCCCGATAGCGCCAAGGACTTGGCGACAGCGCTGAACTTGCGCTTTGCCGGCGCCAGCGCTGAAGATATTATTGCCTACAGCGTCCAAGAAGGCTTTGCGGGCGATATCGGCGCGGTGTCGTCGTTCGGTGCGGATTCGGCTGTTTTGCTCAATTTGATTGCCCATGTTGACGCCAACACGCCAATCCTGTTTTTGGATACGGGCAAGCATTTTGAAGAAACGCTAACTTACCGCGATCAGTTGGCCGCCTTCTTTCACCTCACAGACCTACGCAACATCGAGCCGCTGCCATCAACCCTGGCGACTGATGATCCACAGGGTGACTTACACAAATCATCCACAGATGCCTGCTGCGCCATTCGCAAGGTGGAGCCGATGGCCCGTGCCGTAGTGCCGTTTGGTGCCTGGTTCACGGGCCGCAAGCGCTTTCAGGCCTCCACCCGTGCTGCACTGCCATTCTTCGAGGCGGTGGGAAACCGTATCCGCATCAATCCGCTAGCCGGTTGGTCCGGTGATGATATTGCCGCCTATCAGGAAAGCCACGCTCTGCCTGAGCATCCGCTCATTCCTTACGGCTATTATTCTATCGGCTGTGCCCCTTGCACTGAACCATCATCGGCCGATGACCAGCGCGGCGGGCGCTGGAAGGGGCAGGGCAAGGTCGAGTGCGGCATTCATCTTGGCGGGCTAGACGCCTCGCTGACAGAAAAAACATTGTAAGGACTATATAAAAATGGCTGACCTCAAATACTGGCGCGATGGCGCGTTCGCGAGCGACGGCTGGCATCATGGCGAAAGCGACGATGGCTCCGGTCAAGTCATCCTGCCACTGGTTGCCTATTTGGCTTTGTCGCTTGAACAGCGCAAGTCTGGTGCAAACCGTCTTGGTGTGATGATTTTGCCAGGCGAAAAGCTCGATGAGATTGTTCCCGACCTTGCCCATGTGTCACTCATTGCGCTCGCTTTCCCGGCCTATAATGACGGTCGCTCGCACTCCAAGGCAGCGCTTCTACGCAGTCGATATGGCTATGCCGGTGAAGTTCGCGCCGTCGGCGATGTGCTCGTCGATCAAATTCCGCTGCTGTTACGCAATGGTTTTAACTCGCTCGAACTTAAAAACAGTGTCGCTATCAAGCGGCTGGAAGAGCACGTGGATACTTCCGTGCCGATTTATTATCAGCCCGCCACTGCCGCTGCCACCAAACCGGCGGGCTATTCGTGGCGTCGTGTTCCCGCAAACTCTTGAGATCAGCAATGTTCATTCACGTCACAGACCAAGAAGGTGTGCGCCATACGCTGGAAGGCGTTGAAGGCTGGCGCGTTATGGAAATCATCCGCGACTGGGGTATCAACATCAAAGCCGAATGCGGCGGCGCCTGCGCTTGTGCGACATGCCATGTTTATGTCGATCCGGAATGGCTGAGCAAGCTCTACCCCGCCAATGACGAGGAGCATGACATGCTCGACAGCGCGTTTAGTGTGCATGAGAATTCGCGGTTATCCTGCCAGATTTTGATGTCCCCGGAATTGGACGGACTGGAAATCACGCTGGCTCCGGGTACCGGGAACGACCAACGCACGGCGGCTTGAGTAACCGGTTACTTTTCCGGTATAAATGCATTAGACAATTGTTTGAACGCAATTTCTGAGACACTCTTCGCTTATGATTGATACGGCACATCTTTCACCCTCTATGTTGAGCGCGGCTCAAAAGGCGCAGCTGGATGCATGGCGTGTGGAGTTTGCCGAACAGTCAAATGTTAACGTTGCCACGCTATTTCCCTGCCCGCCACGCTGGATGAACTGCTTATCCAATTGAATGAATTGGAAAAATGCGTGTCAAGTTTCCGACCGTTTAGCGCTGGACATATGCGAGTTCTTCAAGAGCAATTCGATACGGAGTATACTTACGAATCGAACCGTATCGAAGGCAACACGCTTTCCTACCAAGAGACAGACCTTGTGGTTAACCAAGGCATGACAATTGGCGGGAAGCCACTAAAGGATCATTTGGAAGCGATCAATCATCAGCAAGCAATTGCTCAAATCCGTGCGCTGATTTCCAAAGCGGTGCCTTTTATTGAGCGCGAGCTTTTAAATATCCATGCTCTCATTCTTCGCGGCATCGACCATGATAATGCGGGTATGTACCGTTCGGTGCGTGTACGCATTAAAGGCAGCGACCATTTTTTCCCAAATCCGGTAAAAGTTCCGGCGCTCATGAACGACTATTTTGCGTTTTATGATTTGGAAAAGGACAGACTGCACCCGGTATTATTGGCGTCAATTATGCACGCTAAACTAGTCAAAATTCACCCGTTCATTGATGGTAACGGCCGCACAGCAAGATTAACAATGAATCTCATGCTTATGAGAGCGGGCTATCCGGTTACAATTATAGCTTCTGAAAACACCAGCCGTCTTGCCTATTATAACGCGTTGGAGGCATTTGATCATGATGAGAGCTCAGTGGAGTTTCATCATTTCATTGCCACTAATGTGCGGCGCTGGTGTTTGACTTACCTCGACCTGTTTGCAAGCGACATTGCCGAAAACCGGCGGGAAACAGGATATTACTTTTTCAAAACGATCTCACCGCTTTATATTTGAAGAGACATCACTAATATCTTAGCTATGGAAACTTCTTTACCACATGAGTTCTCGTCAACCAGCCGGAACGCATTTCGTCGCGGATGAGCGTCATAACGCCGGACAGACACACCAACACGATGCCGGTGATGGTCCAGCGGTCAGGCACTTCATTGAAGAACAGCAATCCGATAATGACTGCCCAGATGATTTGGCTGTAGTTCGCTGGAGCGATGAGATTGGCGGGCGTGGTGCGCGCAGCGGCTAGAAGCGTTGTGTGACCGAGGCCTGCGAAAATGCCTGCACCGACATATTTTGCAAATTCCAGTCCATCGGGCATCTTGAATTCCGGTATCATCAACAACCCGTTTATGGTGACAGATGCAACCAGCAAGACACCAATCAGCGTGATGCGGCGCTCGGTCTGGCCGAGTTTGCGTAAGAAGACGAAAGTCGTGGCGCTCATCATGGCGGCCACAATGGCGGTTAAGTGTCCGGTTTGGATTTCACGGAAGCCCGGGCGCACGATGACCCACACACCGATAAGCCCAAGCACCACCGCGCTCCAGCGCCACGCGCGGACTTGCTCTCCCAAAAAGAATATCGAGAGGATGGTCACAAAGACAGGCGCTAAAAATATCAGAGCGTAGGATTCCGCAAATGGCAAATGCGTGAACGTATAGAACGCAAACATGCCCGCCGCGATGCCAGACGCGGCACGGCCTGCCACCAGCCACGGCTGGTTCATTTTGAACATCGCCGACAAGGGATCATGGCGCAGCGTGAATGCCAGGACAGGTATAAATGAAAACAGCGTGACGAAAAATCCGGTTTGAAAAACGCCGGTATCGGGACCGATGCTTTTAATAAGCGAATCGCAAATGCAAAAAACAAAATAGGCAAGAAGCGCCAGCAGAACACCGGGGTGCATTTAGATTTCCACTATGAAACAGAGTGCCGGGAGGTGCGATTTAGGAGGGAGACGAATCAGTTATTTGTGAAATGTATATCCGCAGCTACATTGTGTTCAAGCACATGGCGAATGTTAGGCATATCGTTACTATCGATCCAATTTCGTGCCTCTTCCACACTCTTTCCATACTGTTTCCAACGCGCGGACAGACGGTCTTGGAGCACTTGAAGCTCAACATCGACTGAGACTGTAAGGTCAAAAAACGGGCGCAAATCACTCCATGGTTTTTCGCTGAGAAGCAGATAGTTCCCCTCGATGATGAGGAATTTAAAGTCGGCCGAAATGACTGCCGCCGCCGCCCGCGATAATTCAAGCGAACGGTCAAAAACTGGAATCGCGACATTATTCTCTAAGGCTTTGAGACGCTTCAGCAGTGCTGCAAAGCCCGCGCAATCATATGTCGAAGGCGAGCCTTTGCGGGAGCGCAGCCCTAAGCGGTTCAGGACGATATCATCATAGTGAAACCCATCCATCGGAACGACGATCGCGCGTTCGCCCTTTTCCCTTAAGGCCTCGACCAAATGTTCGGCAATTGTGGACTTGCCACTAGCCGGAGGTCCGGCAACGGCCACCATATAACGGCTTGAATTTGTTGCGTTTTTAAGCACCAAATCGCAAAGACCGGCGATGGTTTGTACCGGCGGCCCTGTATTTGTAACTTTAGAAACTGCGCTCAATTGCCTGCCAATGCTTCTGCCGGTGGCTCCTTTGCACCCGTCATAAAGGCAACCGCATCTGACATGGAATAGTCCTTCGGGCGGATGACGCAGAGGCGGCGACCCAGACGATGGATGTGAATCCGGTCCGCCACTTCAAACACGTGCGGCATATTGTGCGAGATCAGCACGATTGGCATGCCACGTCTTCTAACGTCTTGAATAAGCTCAAGAACCCTGCGCGATTCCTTCACGCCGAGCGCCGCAGTCGGCTCATCCATGATGACCACTTTGGAGCCGAACGCCGCCGCACGGGCAACCGCAACGCCTTGACGCTGACCGCCGGAGAGTGTCTCCACCGCTTGGTTGATGTTTTGAATGGTCATCAATCCAAGCTCAGTCAGCTTATCGCGGGCGATTTTTTGCATCGCGCCACGGTCCATCATGCGGAATATATCACCCAAAATGCCTGTTTTGCGTATTTCCCGGCCAAGGAACATGTTGTCGGCAATTGAAAGCGCAGGCGAGAGAGCCAGATTTTGATACACGGTTTCAATGCCGGCGTTGCGGCCATCTTCCGGATTGCGGAAATTGACCTGTTTGCCTTCAAGTTCAATCGTGCCGTGGTCGGGTGTCACCGCGCCGGAGATCGCCTTAATCAAGGACGATTTGCCCGCGCCATTGTCACCAATCACTCCCAGAACTTCGCCCGGATAAAGATCAAAATCCGCGCTGTTCAAGGCAACAACGTTGCCGTAGCGCTTCATCAAACCACGTGCTTTGAGAATGGGTTGAACGTCACTCATTGCGATGCCCTCCGTAGCCATTGATCAAGTGCAACAGCAATAATCACCAAACAACCTGAGGCAAATAATTGCCAATAACTATCAACGCCAGCTAGCGAAAGACCCGTGTTGAATACACCTACAATGATGGCTCCAAGCACTGAGCCGGCGATAGAGGCGCGGCCGCCGAACAGTGATGTGTCGCGAAGGGCAGCTACACTTTCCAAGAAGATCGAAACAGATTGCTTACGCAAGGGCATGTCCCGACTTCCGCCTCAGCCAATACTGAATCTTTTCGGTTGTCAATAAATAAATCCACTTGATTTATTAATTACATGCGACATGGTGTGAAATAATTGCGACCGGGAACGGGCGTCTGGGAGGATGTAGCGCTGCGATGGCTATCGAGGCAGAAATAGTTGAGTTTTCAAGCGTGGCGGGAGTTCGTGGCTCGAACCAGACGGCTGTTCGCGCCTATAATGAACGTTTGGTGCTTTCACTGGTGCGACGGCACGGCAGTCTTGCCAAAGTCGATATTGCAAAATCAACGGGACTTTCTGCACAAACCATTTCTGTAATCATGCGCGCGCTGGAGACTGATGGTCTTTTGCTAAGACTTGAGCCGGTCCGTGGCAAAGTCGGTCAGCCTTCAGTTCCGATGTCGCTTAATCCAGAAGGAGCCTATTCTATCGGCTTAAAAATCGGCCGCCGCAGCGCCGATATTATTTTGCTGGATTTTGTGGGCACTATCAAAGCGCAATTGCACGAAACATATTCCTACCCTTCGCCATACGGCATTTTGAAATTTGCCAAATATGGCGTTGAGGCTTTGACCGCTGATTTAAGTGTGGATCAGCGCAAGCGTGTGGCGGGCATTGGTGTGGCAGCGCCTTTTGAGCTGTGGAACTGGGCCGATGAGGTGGGGGCTTCACCCTCCGAGGCAAACGCTTGGCGGATGTTTGATCTGCAAAGTGAGTTGGCGTCGCTGATTGATATTCCCGTATTTCTTGAAAATGACGCGACAAGTGCTTGCGGCGCCGAGTTGGTATTTGGTTTTGGTACAAAAATTCCGGACTATTTATATTTCTTTATCGGGTCATTTGTTGGCGGCGGCGTGGTCCTCAATTCCAGCCTCTTTAAAGGTCGCACGGGAACCGCCGGCGCACTTGGCCCAATTCCTGTTCCTGATGGCAAGGGTGGTTCGCGCCAGCTGATTGAGGCGGCGTCAATTTATGTCCTTGAGCGCATGTTGCGCGAGGCTGACATTGATCCGCGCCCGCTGTGGTATTCTGCTGATGATTGGTTTGACTTTGGCCCCGTGTTGGAAGCATGGATTCAAAAAACGGCCACTGCATTAGCGCACGCCATTGTCGCCAGTGTGTCAGTAATTGATTTTGCAGCAATCGTAATCGACGGCGGCTTCCCCGCCTGGGTGCGCAAGCGTGTTGTCGATGCCACCAGAACAGCGCTGGGAACGCTCGACCTTCGCGGCATCATTGTCCCGGAGGTTTTGGAGGGCCATGTGGGCAGCAATGCAAGGGCAATCGGGGGCGCCAGCCTGCCGCTTTTCTCGCGCTATCTACTTGATTTTAATTCATTTCTTAAGGAAACAAACTAATGCTCATTGGCCTTAATCCACTCCTCGGGCCGGACCTGCTCTACTCGCTTCGCGCCATGGGGCACGGCGATGAAATCGCGATTGTCGACGGTAATTATCCGGCCGACGCCCATGGCTTTCGCGTCATTCGCGCTGATGGACATGGCGTTGCGGCGCTTTTGGAGGCTATCTTAGCGGTCATGCCGATTGACGATAAGGTGGAGCAGGCTGTGTTTATTCCGGGCATTGCCGAGCCACAGGCTTGCCATGAACTCTTCACATCCATCGTTAAGAAACATGCCCCCGGAACCCAAGTTTTCGGGCTTAAAGGCGAAGCGTTCTATGATCGGGTGAAGTCTTGCTATGCGCTTGTGGCAACAAGCGAAACCGCGCTATATGGAAATATTATTATTCGTAAGGGCGTGGTTTACCCGAAATAATTTTTTGAATATGGCCGGGGCAACGTCTGAAAAGAACACCTCGATATGAGCGATCATATCGAGGTGTTTTTATTTTTGACCAAACGATTAAAAAAATTGACCAAACAAAAAAATCGTAGCACTCTTCTCTAAGAATTCCGGAAAACGGAATCAGGAGCGAGGGAGGATAGCGATGAGTGTGCAAGGTAGCGCGGCAAATCATTTTAGCAGCGCTGACGGGTTTGTGGATTTGCATCCGCCGCTAAAGCCCCATGAAGCGGCGGTGGAATCGGACCGTTGTTATTTTTGTTACGAAGCACCGTGCATGACGGCCTGCCCGACCAGCATCGACATCCCGCTGTTTATCCGCGAGATTTCGACCGGCAATGCCGATGGTGCCGCTAAAACCATCTTTGAGCAAAACATTTTCGGCGGTATGTGCGCCCGCGTTTGCCCGACGGAAACGCTGTGCGAAGAGGCCTGTGTACGCGAAAAAGCTGAGGGAAAGGCGGTAAAGATCGGTCTTTTACAGCGCTATGCCACTGACCATTTTATGGAAGGCGGCAAACACCCGTTCACCCGCGCCAAAAAATCCGGCAAGAGCGTTGCGGTTGTTGGAGCGGGTCCGGCAGGCATGGCTTGTGCCCACCGGCTCGCAATGCACGGGCACACAGTCACCGTGTTTGAAGCTCGCATAAAAGGCGGCGGTTTGAATGAATTTGGCATCGCGGCCTATAAAACCACCAGCAATTTTGCGCAGAAGGAACTTCAATTTATTCTCGATATCGGTGGTATCACGATCAAAACCGGCAAGCGTTTAGGCAAAAATATAAACCTTGAAATGCTGCAAAAAGACTATGACGCCGTCTTCATCGGCACCGGCCTGCAAGGCGTCAACGCATTGGACATTGAGGGCGCAAATTCTAAAGGCGTGGAAGACGCGGTGGATTATATCGCCGATTTGCGTCAATCCGCAGACTTGTCCACATTGCCGGTTGGCAAGCGTGTGGTGGTAATTGGCGGCGGCATGACGGCCATTGATGTTGCCGTGCAATCCAAACTTTTAGGAGCCGATGAAGTGACTATTATTTACCGTCGCGGCCAGCCACAGATGAACGCCAGTGTTTTTGAGCAGGAATTGGCAAAAAGCAAAGGTGTGGTTATACGCCATTTTGTGATGCCCGTTAAAGTGAAGAAAAAGTCTGGTCGCACAGCGAGTTTAATGTGCGAAAAAACCGCCGAACTTGATGGCAAATTGCAGGGCACAGGCGAGATTTTTGAGCTCGGCTGCGACACAATTTTCAAGGCCATCGGGCAAACGCATATCGATGTTTCGGGCGGGGCGTTGAAGCTGGAAAAGGGGCGCATCCTTGTGGACGGTGAAAAGCGCACATCAGTCAAAGGCATTTGGGCCGGCGGCGATTGCATCTTTGGCGGTCAGGATTTGACAGTCGCCTCAGTCGATGACGGACGCCGCGCAGGCGAGTCCATCCACGCATTTTTGAAGGCTTGAGGGAGATAAATCATGGCAAATCTTGCGTCCAATTTTCTCGGCATTAAATCTCCCAACCCTTTCTGGCTGGCGTCAGCGCCGCCGACTGACAAGGCCTATAATGTCGAGCGCGCGTTCAAAGCGGGCTGGGGCGGCGTGGTTTGGAAGACGCTGGGCGAAGAAGGCCCGTCTGTGGTCAATGTCAACGGCCCGCGCTATGGCGCGATTTGGGGCGCTGACCGGCGTCTGCTGGGTCTTAACAATATCGAACTCATCACCGATCGTGATATTGAAATTAACCTGCGCGAGATGAAGCAGGTAAAGAAAAACTGGCCGGACCGTGCCCTTATCGCCTCGCTTATGGTGCCTTGCGAAGAGGAAAGCTGGAAGAAAATCCTCAAGCGCGTCGAAGAAACCGATTGCGATGGCGTGGAGATGAATTTCGGTTGCCCGCATGGCATGAGCGAGCGCGGCATGGGCGCGGCGGTCGGCCAAGTACCGGAATATATCGAAATGGTCGCCCGTTGGTGCAAAAAATACACCCGTATGCCCGTCATCGCCAAGCTGACGCCGAATATAACCGACGTGCGCAACGCCGCCCGCGCTGCAAAAGCCGGCGGCGCGGACGCAGTCTCGCTCATCAATACGATCAACTCGATTATTTCGGTTGATCTTGACAGCTTTTCGCCGGAACCTTCGATTGAAGGCAAAGGCTCCCACGGTGGCTATTGCGGCCCCGCTGTCAAACCCATCGCGCTTTACATGGTTTCCGAAATCGCCCGCGATATGGAGACGCGCGGGCTGCCAATCTCCGGCATTGGTGGCATCACAACATGGCGCGATGCTGCGGAATATATTACGCTTGGCTGCGGCAATGTGCAGGTCTGCACTGCGGTTATGACCTACGGCTTTAAAATCGTTGACGAAATGATTTCGGGCCTGTCCGGCTGGATGGACCAAAAGGGCTATAAATCCATCGCTGATTTCCAAGGCATGGCTGTGCCCAATGTTACGGATTGGCAACACCTCAACCTCAACTATGTCACCAAGGCGCGGATTGACCAAGACAGCTGTATCAAATGCGGGCGCTGCCATATTGCCTGCGAAGACACATCACATCAGGCCATTACATCCTCCAAAAACGGCTTGCGCCATTTTGAAGTGATGGACGATGAGTGCGTAGGCTGCAATCTGTGCGTCAACGTTTGCCCCGTGCAGAATTGCATCACGATGGAAGAAATCTCCGGCGCTGATCCACGTACCGGCAAAATTGCCAACGTTGGTTATGCCAACTGGACAACACATCCGAACAATCCGATGGCCAAACAAGCGGCGGAATAGTGCATTTTTTGAGCGACGTTGCGCTTAGGGTCTTGACCTGTTAATTTTGACGAAATGGCAGGCGCATGTCGAAACTATGTAAGTAAAACAGGGCGGGCCGGGCCCCGTTCAAACTGTTTGATGCCGCAGAGTGAAGCCAGTTGGCTGTTCGTACCAAAATCGGGCGCTTACCGGCGATTGCCATGTCTTGTTGGCTTGAAGTCGCAAAGTTTTGAACTTGCAAAGTCTTGTACTTGCAAGCCTTGCCACTCGAAGAGGCGATAGCAACATGCCCGCATTTCCTGCGCCTCCGCTCCTGTGCCTTCGCTCGTGTGACTTCGCTCTTGGCACTCACCAAAAATCACTTCGACCATTTTGTCAAAATTAACAGGTTCAGACCCTAAGAATAATGCAATAAAACAATAGGTTAGAGCATCCCGCCAAAAAGTGTATGCGGTTTCTGGCAAAAAGAGATACGAAAACAAAAGGCTGGGGCAGCAAGCTGTTTCTATACCGGCGCCAGACCCTAATTATCGAAAATCTCACCGGGATAAGCGCCCCAAATATCGGTTTGGCGCACAAAGCCATCATAGCCGCTGGATTCAAATTTACACCAGTTGCCATCGCAGGCTGTTACTTTGCCAAGAACGCCGGATTCAAGTTTGGCGGTAACCGCTGAGCGATCATCAGCCGCGTTGAACAGCGATACGGGTTCGGCAGATACCGCCTTGCCCCACGGTGCGGCAATGCCGGCGCGCTTGCCGGAAAGCAGTGTTTGCAACACCCAGCCTTCCGTTCCCTCAGAATCACGGATGCGCCGCCAATTATCGTATTCCTGGACGATTTCTACCGGCAGGCCCGGTTTTAAATAAAGCCATTGCACGGCATAATCACGCCCCGGACCGACGCGCAAATTAATACGGTTGGATTTGAGCGAAACAAACCGTGGAAGTGGCAGGCCGCTGGGGCCCATCATAGCGGCTTGAGCCTGCGTAGCCTGCGCACCGGGGACGCTAAAAAATGAGGCAAGAATCGCGCAGCAAACGCCGGCGCGCAACAGGGACTGAACTCGAAACATGGCAATCACTCGCAACGCTACAAAGGCCGGAACACTGAAACTAATGGCCTTGTGTTTTCTTTTGAGTTTGCGCTTCTATCTTGCTAGACTGAAGACATACACTCGCCGTTAGCATCACCCTTTTTGGTTAATGAGGTCTCAACGAGGCCTATAAAATGAGCAAGAAATGACAATAAAAAAGAAACCGCTTGTCATCATTACCCGCAAACTTCCGGATGCAGTGGAAACACGGATGTTTGAGCTGTTTGATGCGCGTTTGAACGAGCATGATGTGCCGATGAATAATTCAGCTCTTGCCACAGCGATGGCGCAAGCCGATGTTCTGGTTCCTACAATCACCGACAAAATTACGGCCGAACTCATAGCCAACGCGGGACCAAATCTAAAGCTGATCGCGAATTTTGGTAATGGTGTTGATAATATTGATGTCGAGGCGGCATACAAAAAAGGCATCAGCGTCACCAACACGCCCAATGTTTTAAGCGAAGACACGGCAGATATGACCATGGCGTTGATACTTGCCGTGCCGCGCCGCCTTACAGAGGGCGCAGCTGTGCTCAAAGGCTCCGGCAAATGGCCGGGTTGGTCACCGACGTGGATGCTCGGGCGGCGCATTCGCGGCAAGCGTTTGGGCATTATCGGCATGGGCCGCGTCGGAACAGCTGTCGCACGGCGGGCCAAGGCTTTCGGCCTTTCAATTCACTATCATAACCGCCAGCGTATTGACGTTAAAACCGAAACTGAACTTGAGGCCACCTATTGGGAAAGCCTTGACCAGATGCTGGCGCGGATGGATATCATCTCCGTCAACTGCCCCTCAACGCCGGGCACATTTCATCTGCTCTCGGCCCGCCGCTTGGCGCTGATGCAGCCATCAGCCTATATCGTCAACACTGCTCGAGGCGACATTATCGACGAGGCTGCGCTGATCAAAATGATCACAGACGGCAAGCTGGCCGGTGCCGCCTTGGATGTGTTCGAACATGAACCCGCGATCAATCCAAAGCTTTTAAAACTGGCGGACAAAGGCAAAGTCATTCTATTGCCGCGCCTCGGCTCCGCCACTTTGGAAGCGCGGGTCGATATGGGCGAAAAAGTCATCATCAACATTAAAACAATGTTCGATGGCCACCGCCCGCCGGATAGGGTGCTACCGCTGAAGGGTGTGTGAATTGGGGTGAGCTATGCCGGTGTTGAGCAGCATGTTCATAATATACCGGATGCTATTCAGAGGGTTGGGTGGGCAAGGGGAGCTTGGATTTTCTTTCGACACCCACATCTGACATTCTTTACGCCTTGATACCCGACCAAACACTATAAAAAGCAAACACTATAAAACATTAAAAATCTTCGGCATCAGGAATGCGCCCAAAGGCGATTTTAGCGCCGATGTAAGCACCCGGTGAGCGGGTTGACCCGAGGTTCAGCGCTTTATTGCCATAGCGCCGACGCAAAGAATCAAGCATGTCAGAAACCCGTTCCCAGCGGGCGCGGGTCTCCTCAGTTTGGTGATTTTCAAAAAGATCCCGCACAGGGCGGTCTTCTGACGTCAGCCCGTGCAGTATAACAGATATGCTACGTGCATCGTTGAGCACACCATTGTCATACATGCGCCTGTGCAGGGCGGTGAGACCGGTCAAAAATGTATGATCGTCCCGCGCCGGCGTGAAACTGACTTCCAGTGAAGTGCTATCGCGCCGGTCTTTACTAACTGAATAAGAAACAGCGGTGGCCCGCATATGCGCACGCCTCAGCCGCCTTGCCGCGCTCATGCACAAAAGTCTGGCACATTGCAGTATTTTTCCACCCGTCCGCCAGTTTGGCGGCAGGTTGCGGCTATGACCGAACATGCGCCTCACAGTGTCCGGTTTTTCGATCGCAAACCCATGCAGCGCATAGGCAAACCGTTCACCTTCAACGCTGCGCCAAATCGCACGGGCATGCTTGGGCTCTATTGCCCAGAGCTGTTCGACAGATGTAACACCAGCCTGCAACAAGCGGTTTTCCATGCCGCGTGAAACGCCGGGAAGGTCGCGTAATTTCAACTCCAGAAGGCGGCCCGGCAAGCTATCAGGATGCAATACCACAAACCCGTCCGGCTTGTTCATTTCAGCAGCGATTTTTGCAAGCAACTCATTGCTCGATATGCCGATTGAACAAGTGAGGGTGGGGCTGATTTCCCGCGCCAAAGCGGTTTTAATACGATGACAAATATCAGCAGGCCGCTTTACTTCCGATGGTAATAGCGAACACACCACTTCATCAATTGAGCGGACCCCGGCAATGGGCACGCAGCGCTCAATCACCTCGATAATCCGCTTATGCAATTTTACATAAAGATCAGGCCGCGCCTCAATCAAATGAATGTCCGGGCAGATCGCCCGCGCCTCACGCACGGGCGTGCCGACTTTCAAACCAAAGACTTTGGCCTCGCGGCTGGTCGCAATCAGGCTGGTATAAGGCGAAGCCAGCGGCACAACACCAACAGGACGCCCGCGCAAAGCCGGATTGAACATCTGCTCTGCACTGGCAAAAAAACTATCAAAATCAAGGTAAAGTTTTTCGAGTGACCCCGTTTGTTGCATGTTGTTCTCCTATGAGAACAAAATAGGAACAAAATCCTTATAATGCAAGAAAAATCGGCATCAGAATAAGCTGGGGCGGTTCATATTTGCACGCAATGACGAGATGCAGAAACGCCGTAGATTGAAGTTATTTGCCTGCCATTTCGCCAAAATTAGCAGGTCCGGACCCTGATTGTCTATCCCCGCAAAACTGCGCCTGTGGCCTTGCTGACACTTTCGGCAATCCGCTTCATCAAAGCGTCCAATTCCTCATCGGCAAGTGTCTTTTCTTGCGGCTGAATCGTGATTTCGATGCCGACGGACTTTTTGCTTGTCTCAATTGATGCGCCTTCGAAAATATCGAAGACGTTGGTGGCGCTGATGAGTTTTTTATCCGCGCCTTGCGCCGCTTTCAAAATCGCGGCGCTTTGGGTTTCCTTGGAAACCACGAAAGCGAAATCACGCTTCAGGGCTTGCAAAGGTGATAAGTCCAAGCGCGGCTTGGTACGCACGGCTCTGGCTTTCGGCTCAGTGATGGCATCAATGAAAACTTCAAAGCCACATAGAGGTCCATCGGCTTTCAGCGTTTCCAGCGCTTTCGGGTGGAACTCGCCAAAATAGGCCAGCACCAGTTTCGGACCGAGCTTAATGACACCGGAACGGCCGGGGTGGAAATGCGACGGTGCGCCGGTTTCAATTTGCACCTTGTCGACGGGCACTCCGCAGGCTTCGAGCACGGCAAGCGCATCCGCCTTGGCGTCATGCACATTCACCGGTGGCGCGTTGCCCGCCCATGAGCGGCCTTGGGTGGCGACACCCGCCGTGCCACGGCGCACCCCGCCCGCCACGCGGCGCTGGCCTTCGGGCGTGTCGTTCTCATAGGTACCGGAAACTTCAAACAGCGCGACATCGCTGAACCCGCGATCCGCATTGCGCTGCGCGGCGGCAATGAGGCCCGGCAGAAGCGACGGCCGCATGTCCGACATATCAGCGGCAATCGGGTTTGCCAGTTTCAGCTCCGGCTTGCCCCCGCCAAACAGCGCAGCGTGCGCAGCGGGAATGAACGACCACGTCAGCGCCTCGCTCATTCCCCTCGCCGCTAATGTTCTTTTGGCAAGCCGCGTGCGGATTTGCAGCGTGGTAAGAATGCGGGTGTTGACAGAACCAAGCGCTGCCAGCGGCTGGGGCGCGATATTGTCCACGCCGTTGATGCGCATGACCTCTTCGACGAGATCAGCCTTGCCATCGACATCCGGACGCCAGCTTGGAACCGTCACGTCAACCACATCGTCCGTGCCGGAAACTACGAAGCCGAGGCGGGTCAAGATGCTCTGGCTTTCCGCCTTGGAAACATCGATGCCGGTGAGGCGCTTCACGTCCGCGTAAGGAAAGGAGACCACTTTGGCTTGCGCCTTTGTGTAACCCTCGACCAATACATCGCTCGCATCACCTCCGCACAGTTCCCGCACCATTTCCGTTGCCAGTTCGAGCCCTAGGCGCATCATCTGCGGGTCCACGCCGCGCTCGAACCGGTAGCGTGCATCAGTGATGATACCCAGCGTACGGCCCGTCTTGGCAATGTTCAGCGGCGCCCATAAGGCGGACTCAATGAGCACATCGGTGGTGTTTTCGTCGCAGCCCGAATGCTCCCCGCCCATGACGCCTGCGATAGATTCCACGCCATTATCATCAGCAATAACGCAGTTTTCAGAGGTTAATTTATAGGTTTTACCATCCAGCGCGAGCATCTCTTCGCCTTCGTTGGCACGGCGCACCACGAGATTTCCCGCGACCTTTTTAGCATCAAACACATGCAGCGGACGGCCGCGATCAAAGGTCAGATAGTTGGTGATATCCACCAAAGCATTGATCGGGCGAAGCCCGATTGCCAGCAAGCGCTGCTGCATCCACTTGGGACTTGGCCCGTTTTTCACACCCTTTACAAGGCGCAAAGCAAAGCCCGGACATAGCTCCGGTGCTTCAATTTTCACCGGAACCGGGCAAGGGCTATTGCCCTTAACCTCTTGAATTGGTTTGGTTTTTAACGTGCCTATACCAGAGGCCGTAAGGTCACGCGCGATGCCGTGGATGGAGGTGCAGTCCGGCCGGTTTGGCGTCAAATTGATTTCAATCATCGGGTCATCAAGCTGCGCCCATGTCGCATACGATTGGCCGATTGGCGCGTCCTCCGGCAGTTCGATGATGCCATCATGGCTATCGGAAAGCTGAAGTTCACTCTCCGAACACATCATGCCAAAGGATTCAACACCGCGAATTTTGCCAACGCCAAGCGTCACATTCAGCCCCGGCACATAATCGCCGGGATTGCCCAAAACGCCGACAAGTCCCGCCCGCGCATTGGGCGCGCCGCAGACAACTTGGATCGGTGTGCCCGAACCATTATCCACGCTAAGTACTTGTAATTTATCAGCATCCGGATGACGAACCGCGCTCAAAACCTTGGCGATTTTGAACGGGCGAAGGCCGCCTTTGTCGTCCAGACTTTCAACTTCAAGCCCGATCATGGTCAACCGTTCGCAGATTTGGCTGAGCGAAGCGTCGGTTTCGAGATGGTCTTTAAGCCAGGAGAGGGTGAATTTCACTTACATTTTACCTTTAGTATTTTCTTGCACAGCAACATGCCGCTTCAAAATTTCATTAACCCGGCCCTGCCAGCCGGAGCCGGTTGAGCGAAAATGTTCCACGATACTGGCATCCAGTCGCAAACCCACGCGCTCTTTTACAGGAGCCGACTGAAGTCCGCGCATCCCGCGCATACGGGCGAATGCTTCGACGATTTCGGGAAACATTTCCTTCATCGGGCGCGCGCGGGCAAAGTCTTCGACAGTTAATTCGGGAATGTCTTCGCCGTGAGCAATTTCGTAATCATCAAGTGAAATCAGTCCCTTCGCGACATCATCAAGTGTCGCAAGATTCACCTCTGGCTGCTTTGTAAACCTTGCGTTCGCGCTCATTCATCTTCCTCATCGAAATTATTCGCATTTTGCCGTTTCGGGATGTCCAACAATAGGTACACAGGACACCGTCAAGATAACCGAATGCGTTAAACCGAAGTTCATCGTAATTCCGGCGCAAGTCTTCATAATTTCAAGACTTGCCGCATCAAAATTAATGACATCGGCAAAATCCAACCCGCGCTCATCGAGCACTTGTTGCCTCTTGGCTTCGTCCCATTCGACTTCCATACTATTTATCACACATATTTAATTGTGGCCACAATTAAATCATCCGCTCAAGCCCCCAAACAGTGTCGGCATGTCCAGCGGTCTGAATCCATAGTGGCTCAGCCACCTTACATCGGCATCAAAAAACGCCCTCAAATCCGGCATTCCGTATTTCAGCATGGCAATGCGGTCGATGCCCATGCCCCAGGCGAAGCCTTGGTATTCGTCCGGGTCAATACCGCCGGCTCGCAAGACATTGGGGTGAACCATGCCGCAGCCGAGGATTTCCATCCAGTCATCGCCTTCGCCAAAGCGGACCTCGCCGGGGCGTGAACGGTCGCATTTGATGTCCACTTCCATGGATGGTTCTGTGAAGGGGAAGAACGACGGGCGGAAGCGCATGGTGACGCTTGGCACTTCAAAAAACGCCTTACAAAACTCTTCCAGCACCCACTTCATGTTGGCGACGTTCGCTGTCTTGTCGATAACCAAGCCTTCAACCTGATGGAACATCGGCGAATGGGTGGCATCGCTATCCATGCGGTAGGTTTTGCCCGGAATAACAATGCGGATGGGCGGCTTTTGGGATTCCATTGTGCGGATTTGCACCGGCGATGTGTGCGTGCGCAGCAATTTTCTCGTACCGTCTTCTTTGGTGCTGAAGAAGAATGTATCGTGCATTTCGCGGGCCGGATGACCTTCGGGGAAGTTCAGCGCTGTGAAATTATAATAGTCAGACTCAACATCCGGACCTTCGGCAATGGCAAAGCCCAGATCGCCGAAAATGGCGGTGATTTCGTCGATAACCTGACTAATCGGATGAATACGCCCGGAATTTACTTGAGCCGCGCGGCCAGGCAACGTCACATCCACTGTCTCGCGCTTGACGCGCTCCTCAATGGCTGCGTCCTTCAAAATGGATTTGCGCAAGGAAAGCGCCTCCATCACACGGACTTTGAGCGCGTTAATCGCCGCACCCGTCGTTTTGCGTTCATCCGGCGACATGGTGCCGAGCGTTTTTAGAAGTTCTGAAAGCGAACCTTTTTTGCCCGTCGCAGAAACGCGCACAGCTTCAATCGAAGCCTCGTCTTGCGCCGCTGCAATATCAGCCAACAGGCTGGTTTCGAGAGTGCTTAAATCGCTCATAATGTCACCGAATTTTGTTGCCGGTTTAAAATATGAAAAACCCGCGCTGATACTGCCAGCGCGGGTTTCCCAAGAATATAAACTTGTCTTTGGGAAGACGCTGGCGTTATGCGACAGCGCTTTCAAAAGCGTTTGGAGTGGTGTCCTTCAGATATTCCAAGGCCTTCTTGGCTGCATAAATCAGCGTGATGAAGGCGGCGTTCTCATGGATCGCCATATCGGACATAACCTTGCGGTCAACCACGATGCCGGCCTTTGTGAGGCCGTCAATGAAGCGGGCGTATGTCAAGCCATGCTCGCGCACGGCAGCGTTAATACGCTGAACCCACAAACCACGGAATACGCGCTTCTTGTTCTTGCGGTCGCGGTAGGCATATTGCTTTGAATGATCCACAGCAGCTTTTGCTGCACGGATGGTATTCTTGCGACGGCCGCGAAAGCCTTCTGCCTGCTTCAATACTTTTTTATGCTTGGCGTGAGACGTAACGCCTCTTTTTACACGTGCCATTTTATGATCTCCTTAAGATACGCTGGCCGGTTAGAGGCCGTTAGGCAAAAATTTCTTCACAATACGGGCATCGGCATCGCAAAGTACCATCGTGCCGCGTGCATCGCGAATAAACTTGTTGCTGCGCTTGATCATGCCGTGGCGCTTGCCTGCAGCAGCGGCCATAACTTTGCCGGTGCCAGTGATTTTAAACCGCTTTTTAGCAGCGGACTTGGTCTTCATCTTGGGCATTTTGCTCTCCTTGAGTGGTGGGTTTGCAAATTAACAGACCAGTTAATTGCAAGCATAATAAACCGCCACGGCATGCCCTGCCGGGCGGTTTGAACGGGGTCTTATAACCATAGGCATTGCGAAGCGCAACACCCTGTTTTGACCCGGCAACAAATCGTGGCTGCTATCAATAAAGGCGCAAAAGCACCGGTAAGTAACCTGAATTTTGTAAATAGCTGACCAATGCGAACAAAGGAAGCGCCGCAAAGAATACTAAGCCGTCTAAAAGTGTCGAGTAAACACGGCGCAGGCTTACCTTGAGCGTATCCTCATCTTTGAAGAGGGAAAAATTCGGGAAAAACTGTGGCACGCGGGCGCAATAGTCTGCGTAAGGCTTGCCAAACGTGCCGCCAAGAAATTCTTCCTCGCGCTTGATGACGATGAGAAATGCAACCACACACAAAATCCCGGCCAGTGCCGCAATAATAAGCGAGCCGGTCAACCCGCCAACGCCAACCGATGCGATTGCTGAAAAAAAATACAGCGGGTTGCGCATCACGGAATAAGGTCCGGTTGAAACAACCTCCATTGATTTACGCCCGCCTATATAGAGTATTGACCAAAGGCGGCCAAGAATTCCTGCCCAAATGAGGCCGATGCTGCAAAACTGTACGGCGCGGTACGCGAATTCAGATTGCCACGCTGATTTCACGAACAACAGGACAATCCCGACAATAATCAACACAACAAAAAGCCAGACGCGGCGCAAATATTGGTAATTGCCGAGCGGGCGTGTGGTATTTTCAGGGTGGTTGGTCATCGTGTATACATCTCAGTAGTGGCGCCGGTTTATCAGCATAACAGCTGTCGCAGACTTAGCGCACAATGCATTTGTTGCGTCAACTTTATCAAAGTCGATCATATTTTTGAGTATGCAAAACCCGCTGACTTGCCATCAGCGGGCTAATGAATTTACAAAACGAACCTTACTTCGGCGACAGAACCATCATCATTTGGCGGCCTTCGAGCTTTGGTTCGGCCTCCACTTTGGCCGTCAAAACCGTGTCGTCCTTGACCTTTTCGAGCAGCCTCATGCCAAGCTCCTGATGGGCCATTTCCCGGCCACGGAAGCGCAGCGTGATTTTGACCTTATCGCCCTCTTCAAAGAAACGGGCAACGGCGCGCATTTTTACGTCATAGTCATGACTATCAATTCCCGGGCGCATCTTGATTTCTTTGATTTCGACGATCTTCTGCTTTTTGCGTGCTTCAGCCGCCTTTTTCTGAGTCTGATACTTCATGCGGCCAAGATCAACGATCTTACAGACTGGCGGTTCCGCGTTTGGAACAATCTCAACAAGGTCCATGCCCGCGGCCTCGGCCATCTCCAACGCATCTTGCGTGAGAATGATGCCGATGTTCTTGCCTTCAATATCAATCAGCTGAACACGGGGAACGCGAATATCGCGGTTGGACTTCGGGCCGTCTTTGGTAACGGCTGGCGGGGCTCTAAAGGGACGACGAATGGGCGTAAACTCCTGAAATTAATGGTGGGCGCAATGTGCGCGGGACGCATGGTTTGTCAAGACTAAGTTTGTACAGAGCGCCAATGAATGGTCAAAAATGACCTTTGATTATGCTATTAGCCGTGCCAAACAGGCTCAATGTGATTTCGGCAGGCCTTTTATGACAGACCATCTAACCGTTGTCGGCGAGAGTATCGCCTATATCAATCGCACCGGTGCAGGAACGGGGCTTATTTGGTTGGGCGGGTGGCGCTCGGATATGCACGGATCTAAAGCTATATGTCTTGATGAATTCACTACCAAGCGAAATATCCCCATGCTGCGGTTTGATTATTCCGGCCACGGACTTTCTTCCGGCAATTGGCGCGATGGCACAATATCCCGCTGGGTTGGCGAAAGCCTCGCCGTTATCCGCCACGCAGCGCCACAAGACTTCATTTTGACCGGATCTTCGATGGGTGCTTGGATCACACTGCGCGTGCTGGCGGAATTGCAAAAAACCGGTGAAGGCTCCCGCGTCAAAGGCTTGATTTTGATCGCCCCCGCGCCGGACTTCGCCATGGATTTGATTGAGCCAAAACTCACTGACAATGAGCGACAAGACCTTTCCAGCAAAGGCTGGTTTGAGGAAAAGTCCGAATATCTGAATGAGCCAAATATTTGGTCGCAGAAATTCTTGGATGATGGCCATAAAAACAAGGTTCTCTCCGGCATCATTCACACGCATTGCCCCGTGCATATCTTACAAGGTCTACGCGACTATGACGTTCCGCATACACACGCACTGAAACTTGCCACACACATTCCGGCGGATAATCTCACTATGACTTTGCTTCCCGAAGGCGACCACCGCCTCTCAAGACCGCAAGATTTGGAACTATTGGAGCGGACGGTGCTTGGCATGCTCGAACAGACGAAGGCTTTATAAATGCGCAGCTCAGTGATAGCCTCCGCGCTCGTTGCCGCCATTGTCGGCTTTGGCGGTACTATTGCCATCATCGTATCAGCCGCAGTAGCTGTTGGCGCAACATCGAGCCAAATTGCCAGCTGGGTGACCTGCATCTGCCTTGCCATGGTCGCCGAAACGGCAATTCTCTCATGGCGTCACCGGATGCCGATTGTGACGGCTTGGTCTACCCCCGGCGCGGCGCTTATCGCCGCCTCCACCGGCTTTGATATTCATGCAGCCGTAGCGGCATTTATCATCACCGCCATTGCGCTGATTATCACGGGCCTGTTTTCGCCCCTGATGCGGCTCGTCTCGCGTATCCCCCCGTCAGTCTCATCGGGCATGTTGGCAGGTATTTTGGCGAGTTTCGCCATTGGCGCTGCGAAAGCGGCAGGCGTTGATCCGCACTTCATTTTGCCTCTCGTCGCAGCGTTTTTCCTGCTCCGCTTATGGAACCCCTCTCTGGCCGTTCTCGGCGTGCTGATTGGCGGCATTGCCTATGCTTGGGCGCTTGGCCTCTCGCAGCCCTCACCAAGTTTTAACGTCATATGGCCCGAATACATCGCCCCTGCGTTTTCGCTGAAATCAGCGATTGGTTTGGCACTTCCGCTTTATCTCGTCACCATGGCCTCGCAGAATTTGGCGGGATTGGCGGTGCTTCGTGCAGCGGATTACCATCCGCCAGCGGGCGAACTTATCGCTGTCACCGGCTTTTTCTCCTTCGTCTCGGCTTTCTTCGGTGGCAGCACGACAAACTTAGCGGCCATTTCCGCTGCCATTTGCACCGGGCCGGAAGCGCACCCCGACCCGCGCCAGCGCTGGCTGACAGGGCCATTTTACGCGCTGTTCTATTTGATACTGGCGCTGGGAGGCGGTTATTTTGTTGAACTGCTGTCCGGCATGCCTAAAAGCCTGATCGCTTTGGTGGCAGGCTTGGCGCTTGTGCCGCCGCTGGCGAATGCGCTCTCGATTGCACTTACCAAGGATAATGAGCGCATCGCGGCTGTGGCGACATTTGCAACCACTGCATCAGGAATTGCGTTTTTCGGCATCGGTGCGCCGTTTTGGGGATTGGTCATAGGAATCACAATCCTCGCACTTGATGGATATAAGAAATACGGATTTAAGATTTAGGGTCTGGACCTGTTAATTTGGCGAAATGGTCGGGGTGATTTTTGGTGAGAGCCATGTGGTGAAAATGCCGGATGGAAATTCGTTTAACCCGCTTATTCATTCACCCTCGCCGAACATATCGGCAATCATCGCACCCAGCGCAGTCAACGCTTCGCCTGCCTGTAGCCCGCTGGCGGTTACGGTGATGCAGCAGCCTGGGCTGGCGGCGAGCATCATGAGGCCCATGATGGAATCGCCTCCGACCTTCATACCGTCTTTTTCGACATATAATTGCGCATTAAAACTGGATACCAGCGTCACGAATTTCGCTGAAGCACGAGCGTGAAGGCCGCGTTTGTTGACGATTTCAAACTCACGGACCAGAATTTCGCCTTCGCTCTTTCCGTCCGGAACTTCGTTTTCACTCATGAAAAAATCCTACTTGCCGGAGAGTAATTGGCTGGCGACATTGATGTATTTGCGGCCCGCGTCCTGCCCCGCTTTCAGGGCGCAGGGCATGTCATCATCCAAGCGCACTTTGGAGAGCTTGATTAGCATTGGTAGATTGACACCGGCAATGACTTCAATTCGACCCGCGCTCATGGCGGAAATGGCTAAGTTTGACGGCGTGCCACCGAACATATCGGTTAGAATAATAACGCCGGCGCCGCTGTCAGCGCGGGCAACGGCGGTTAAAATATCATCACGACGGCTTTCCATATCATCGTCGGCGCCAATGCATACGGTTTCAAAATGATCCTGACGACCAACAACATGTTCGACAGCGTTGCGAAATTCATCCGCGAGCCGTCCGTGCGTCACCAGCACGAGTCCGATCATATGGTATGCTCCCGTAGCCCCGCTTTGCGGGTGCGATTTGTGAGGCTTGACAACCCACGCCACCAAGAGATGGTTAAGAACGTATCTTGTCGAGGCGCGTTCACAAGGCAAGCATTTTTTTAGCTAACTTACCCTTAAATCACCAAAAATCTGAGATTTGACACCCGCGTAAATCCCCAAATGCGCCAAAATGGCGCGGGCGGCAGTAAAGTTTCGTTGGGGAAGCGTGAGGCAAGGTAAATAAACACCGGGACAAATCTCAACAGGTTCAGGGTCCGGCATACGGATAGATTCGCCCTCTGGAACGAGCTGGACGCCCAAATGCAGTGGCGTTTCCGGCAGAAAGTCGATTTTGTGAATGCCTGAACCGCGCACTTCGATGAGGCCTTTGAGATTTTCCGGCGCGCCGGCAAACCAGATATCGCCGGCTTGGCGCAGGATAACGCGGTCATCGGCCACCAAGTGCGCTCCAGTTTTGCGTATGAGGCAATAATCGATAAGGTCCAGCGCCAGCTCAGTTTTACCGGAACCGGAAGGTCCGGCAATAAGAATTCCGGTTCCCGCAATATTCACTGCAACGCCGTGAACCGTGTTCACGCTTCACCAAAGGATGGCAACAACACCGTGAACCGTGCGCCCGTGATAGCGCCGGACTTTGCATCAACGATGTTTTCGGCAGTGATAGTGCCGCCATGGGCTTGGATGATCTGGCGCGAGATGGACAGGCCGAGGCCGGAGTTTTGGCCAAAGGCTTCTGTCGGCGGCCTGTCTGTGTAGAAGCGCTCGAAGATACGGTCGATTTTCTCGGCCTGAATGCCGGGGCCATTGTCCTCAATGACGATCGATACTTGTTTGGCCTTTTGGCTGAGCGCAATTTGCACCTTACCGTTTTTCTCTGGCACAAACGAACGCGCGTTTTCGATCAAATTAGTTACCACTTGGCCGAGGCGCAGATCATGGCCGGTAACGAAATAGCCTTTTATACCGCTGGCAGGGTTGGCAACTTTCAGCTCAATGGCTATGCCTTGGTTGCGGCGGACTTCGCGTGCGGCCAAAACCAGACCGTTTAAGAGCGTGCCAAGATCAACGCGCTTGGCATCATCCCGCGCTAATTCAGCATCCAGCCGCGAGGCATCAGAAATGTCGGTAATCAGCCTGTCAAGGCGGCGCACATCATGCTGAATGACGTCCATCAACCGCTTTTGCGAATTTTCAGTTTTGGCCAGCGGTAGAGTTTCAACAGCGCTTCGCAGCGAGGTCAGCGGATTTTTCAACTCGTGGCTAACATCGGCAGCAAAACTTTCAATGGCATCAATACGGGCATAAAGCGCGGTAGTCATATCCCGCAGTGCAACAGACAGGTTGCCGATCTCATCTTGGCGTTCGGAAAAGTCAGGGATTTCCTCGCGAACCTTCACGCCGCGCCGCACGCGAATGGCCGCCGCAGACAAACGGCGCAGCGGGTTGGCGATTGTGGATGCCAATAGTAGCGACAACAGCGCCGTGACCAGCGAGGCGATGCCAAACACGCGGAAAATTGCGCTGCGCTCGCCTTGCACAATACGGTCAATGTCCCCGCCCTGCGTAGAAAGCATTAATACGCCAAGTACAGCACGAAAACGCTGCACCGGAACAGCAACCGATACGATCATCTCGCCCTGCTCAGACATGCGAACGATTGTGGCGCTAGAGCCGGTAAGCGCGTTCACGACTTCGGGAAACATCGTTCCATTGCCGCCCGGTATCTCTTTATCAATCGGCAAATCATTACGTCGAAACAGCGAGGAGATCCATGCCGTAATCTGCTCATAATAACTGGCGTCTTCCTCGGTAATCGGCGGCAGGTCGTATTTTAATATCTGCCCGCCGGAATAAAGATGCAGCGAATCCAGCATGAGATTGGCATCACGGTCATAAAGCCGCGCACGGGTGCGTGTTGGCGAAATGAGGCGGCGCAAGACGGGCGCGATACGTTCAGGATCAATCGGATATTCCAGCGCATCAATTGAATCTGAGCTTGGCGTCACGCTCTGTCCGGCTTGAAGCTCAAGCAGCTTTTCCGGATCAATCATCAGCGAATTGGTATCAACGCTGGCAGAGGCTGCAATCGCTCCGGCAATGATTTCGCCCTGCGTCATCAAGCTTTCAACGCGCGCATCAATCAGCCCTTCGCGGAACTGGTTGAGATAGAGAATGCCCGACACCAGCACGGCAAGTCCGGCAAGGTTCAGCACCAAAATGCGACGCGTCAGGCTGGAGAATACATAGTGGCCAAGAATGCGGCGCACGGGCAAAAACAGGCGAGATAAAAACGCCAGCCGTGGAATTCGGCCAGCGTTTCTGGATGTGCCTGATTTTTGTGCCTCTATTGCCATATCAAGAGTAGGTTACGCCTCGCTGAAGCGATAGCCAACACCATAGAGCGTTTCAATCATGTCAAAATCATCATCAACGACTTTGAACTTTTTGCGCAGGCGCTTGATGTGGCTGTCAATCGTGCGGTCATCGACATAGACCTGCTCATCGTAGGCAGCGTCCATCAAGGCATCGCGGCTTTTAACAACACCCGGGCGCTGCGCCAGCGCGAACAAAATGAGAAACTCTGTTACTGTCAGCGTAACCGGCTTGCCGGACCAAGTGCAGGTGTGGCGCTCTTGATCGAGCACCAACAGGCCGCGTTCGATGGTGTTGGCCGCTTGGGTGCCGCCCTTCGCACCGGCAGCGCCAGCCTCCCGGGCAGCATTACGGCGCAGCACGGCTTTGACGCGCTCGACTAATAAACGCTGCGAAAACGGCTTGGTGATGAAATCATCCGCACCCATTTTAAGGCCGAACAGCTCGTCGATTTCCTCATCCTTGGAGGTGAGGAAAATCACCGGCAAATCGGACTTCTGGCGCAAACGGCGCAAAAGTTCCATACCATCCATACGCGGCATTTTAATATCAAAAATCGCAAGGTGTGGAGGCCTTGCCTGCAAACCATCCAATGCGGATGCACCATCCGTATAGGTCTCAACCTTGTAGCCCTCAGCCTCAAGGGCGATGGACACAGAGGTGAGAATGTTGCGGTCGTCATCAACGAGCGCGATTGTTGCCATGCCGTTATTATCCTTCATCGGAGGCGCCTTTCGTTAGAAATTTCGGGGCGCCGGAGAGTTGCAGGACAAATGTGGCACAAAATGAGGCAAAGGCAAAACTAATGAACTTGGTTATTCACGGTTCATTTAAACCGATTATACTCTTTTTAAAATCTTTAAATCGATTAAATAATTGAATCTATTGTATTTTTCTGTCTTGAGGCAAGGGCGTATGTCACCGTCGGCCTGCGCTTGAATTTAACTAAGGACCAGCATGATGAAGTCAATAGGCACGGTTAACCCGCATTTCACCCTAAACGCCTCCGGCTTTACGGGATTTGCGGCTGCCTATTATAATTTACCGGAAGCCGAACTGGTTGAACAAGCCGTTTCGCGCGGTGAAGCCACACTAACCGCCCACGGTGCTTTAGTGGCCATTACAGGCCGGCATACCGGTCGCTCGCCCAAGGACAAGTTCGTGGTGCGCGATGAAAATAGCGAATCGCAGATTTGGTGGGAAAACAGCCGCGCCCTGACGACAGAACAGTTTGATGTGCTCAAAGCAGATATGCTTAAACATGCCAAGGGCAAAGACCTGTTCGTGCAGGATTTGATTGGCGGCGCGGATAAAGACAATGCGCTCCCGACCCGCATCGTGACTGAACTCGCATGGCAATCGCTGTTCATCCGCAATTTGCTGATCCGTCCGGACCGCAAGGACTTGAGCGAATTCATTGCAAAACTGACCATTATTGATCTGCCATCCTTCAAGGCGGACCCGGCCCGCCATGGCACGCGCAGCGAGACAGTGATTGCGGTGGATTTCACGCGCATGACAGTGCTGATTGGCGGCACGTCCTATGCCGGCGAAATCAAGAAGTCGGTATTCACTGCACTGAATTACATTTTGCCAGCCAAGGGCGTCATGCCTATGCATTGCTCCGCCAATGATGGCAAGGACGGCGATGCTGCCGTTTTCTTCGGGCTTTCCGGCACAGGCAAGACCACGCTATCGGCTGATGCCTCGCGCACGCTCATTGGCGATGATGAGCATGGCTGGGGCAAAAATGGCATCTTCAATTTCGAAGGAGGGTGCTACGCTAAGACAATACGGCTTTCCAAGGAGGCCGAGCCGGAAATTTTCGCCACCACGCAGCGCTTCGGAACTGTGCTGGAAAATGTGGTGCTGGATGAAAACCGCGTGCCGGATTTCAATGACGGCTCGCTGACTGAAAACACCCGCTGTGCTTACCCGCTGCATTTTATTCCAAACGCCAGCGACACGGGCCGTGCGGGGCATCCAAAAAATATCATAATGCTGACTGCAGACGCTTTCGGCATCATGCCGCCGGTAGCCCGTTTGACCCCGGCGCAAGCCATGTATCATTTCCTATCCGGCTACACTGCAAAAGTGGCAGGCACGGAAAAAGGTGTGACTGAGCCGGAAGCAACATTCTCCACTTGCTTTGGCGCACCCTTCATGCCGCGCCACCCATCGGAATATGGCAATCTGCTACGCGATCTCATCGCTGAACATAAAGTCGATTGCTGGCTGGTGAACACCGGCTGGACCGGCGGCGCTTATGGCGTTGGCAAGCGTATGCCTATTAAGGCCACGCGGGCGCTTTTGAGTGCCGCGCTCGACAGCTCGCTGAAAGAGGCAAAGTTCCGCACCGACCCGAACTTTGGCTTTCAAGTGCCGGTATCCGTGCCGGGCGTCGATAGCGCCATCCTGGACCCACGCTCCACATGGGCGGACGCGGCGGCCTATGACCGTCAGGCAGGCAAACTGGTCTTGATGTTTGTCGAGAACTTTACCAAATTTGAAAGCCATGTTGATGCCTCAGTCCTCAGTGCCGCGCCGCATTGGCTGGAAGCGGCTGAGTAACCAAAAAAATTGGCGCCCCGGAACCCCCACAGGTATTCCCGTCATTTTTAGTCGCGTTTTTTACGCAGACCCGGCTTTAACTTTTGCTAAAAATGCTTTGGAACGCCAAATAATGGTCTGCTGCAAGTGAATTCGCAGCAGACCTTTTCTTTTGGCGTATGAACAGCCATTTTGAGCCCGGGGCTTAAGGATCAAACCATGGCTGACGACATCATCTATTCAGATCGGGGCGTGACCGTCAGCGAAGCTATGGTTTCGGAAAAATTTGTGCGTGCGCAAGGGCCGGGCGGGCAAAATGTCAACAAGGTTTCCACCGCCGTCGAGCTGCGCCTCGATACAAACCTCGTCGAGATGTATTACAGCGTGCGCGAGCGGCTGATTTCGTTTGCAGGGCAACGCGCCACTAAAGAGGGCGAGGTGATCGTTTTTTCCGATCGCTTCCGCACCCAAGACCGCAACCGTCAAGACGCGCGCGAAAAGCTCTGCGCGCTGCTCGACAAAGCCACCACCCCGCCCCCGCCGCCTCGCAGAAAAACCAAGCCAAGCAAAGGCGCGATTGAACGGCGGCTGAACGAGAAGACGAGCAGGAGCGGGATTAAGAAAAATAGGGGACGGGTGAGCGAGGAATAAACTTTTCTTTGGGCTATAGTTACGGTCAGGTCTCTAAATGCCGCCATTTCGGGCCGGAGCCACGATATGAGTGATAACCAGGAGCCAATTCTTTTCGGTTGTTTGCGTCAAAAGTTCCAAGTAGCAATGCGACTGAAGGAGCATCGTCTATTTCACCTATTGAACTTCCACATTTAGGACAGAAAGCGCGACAGGAAAAACTTGAAGAACTATAGAGTGAGGGCGCCCCATCATCACCATTCCAATCAACCGCCTCCTTCGGAAATTCTACCCACGCCGAAGTTAGAGACCCTGTGTGCCGTTGGCAGAGTTTGCATGAGCATGTATACGGCTTTAGAGCTGGCGCGGTCGCTTCAAACCGAATTGCACCGCTAAGACAGCCGCCAATTTATAGTCTATTCGGCTTAGTTTTCTTTTCTGCCATTCCAAATGTCCTAAAAATTAGTAGGATTTCACACTCACAGCGTCCCGATCCGCTCAATCAGCAAATCAAAAAAACCTTCATGGTCAATATTGCCCATGACCATGGCATTGGGCGCACGTCCCGTCACCTTCCACCAGTCAATCACAGTCATGCCCATCGTCAACTCAGACATGGTTTCGATTGCCACATTGCAGCGGCGGCCGGTGAATAGTTCGGGCTTGATGAGATAGGCGATCACGCACGGGTCATGGAGCGGGCCGCCGTCGGTGCCGTATTTTTCCACGTCGAAACGCTCGAAGAAATCCAGCAATTCGGCCGTGGCATTCCCGACGAGGCTATTCATAGCGCGGAAGGCGGCAACCCGTTTGCGCGTGGTCAGCGCCTTGTGGGTTACGTCCAGCGGCATCATCACGATGGGAACGCCGGAGCGAAACACCACATCGGCGGCGTGCGGATCGACATAGATGTTAAACTCGGCAGTCGGCGTGATGTTGCCGCCCTCAAAGAAGCCGCCTCCCATCAGCACGATTTCTTTGATTTTCTGCGCAATCTTCGGCTCGCGGATGAGCGCCAGTGCAATGTTCGTCAGCGGTCCGAGCGGACAAAGCGTAATCGCGCCAGCATGATTATTCATGATGGTTTCAATGATGAAATCAACCGCATATTGGCTTTCCAGCGGCATGGTGGGCTCGGGCAGGTCCGGACCATCAAGCCCGGTTCGGCCGTGAACATGCTCGGCAGTCACCAAGTTGCGTATCAAAGGGCGGATGGCGCCGGCAAACACACGGGTCTGCGGTTTGCCCGCCAGTTCGCAAATTTTACGCGCATTCACCTCCGTCAGCGCCAGCGGTACATTGCCCGCAACTACGGTCAGACCCAACACTTCCAACTCAGGACTGGCAAGTGCCAGCAAAATTGCAACGGCATCATCTTGCCCGGGGTCCGTATCAATGATGATTTTGCGGGCCATTTTGTTTTTCCTTTTGTTATTATTTGAAGTTCATGATGCGTCTTGAAGAGCGTGCCTGAAAAGACCATATCTTGGTTTAGAGGGCAAATGCCAAAACATGGGTTTGCTTAAAATAAAGTCGCTTATCCAAGGACTTGGAACATGACAAGTATAACAGCTTTTTCTAATCCATTACTATTAGGCTTTGATGCCGTTGAGCGTACGCTGGAGCGCGTTGCCAAAAGTGGAGAAGGCTACCCCCCTTACAATATTGAACGGCTTGCCGTGACTTCCGGCGCGGAGCGTTTGCGCATCACGCTGGCGGTGGCTGGCTTTTCCGATGCGGATTTGGAAGTGACGCTGGAAGACAATCAGCTCGTGATTCGCGGGCGGCAGTCCGGGGAAGATGAGAGCCGAGAATTCCTGCATCGCGGCATCGCAGCACGACAGTTCCAGCGCTGCTTTGTGCTCGCAGACGGTATGCGCGTTGGTGCGGCGGAATTAAAAAATGGCTTGTTATCCGTAGACCTGGAGCGGCCTGAACCGGAAAAGCTAATACGTCGCATTGAAATTTCAGTGTCAGAGTAGGAAGATAAAAGAATGGAAAAGATTAAATTATCAGATTTCGAATTTGCGACGTTGGGCACTGGCAAGGTCGGCTATATCCGCAAGATGAATTCCAACATACTAAACCAGCTTTATCCGAACCTCTCGGAAATTGCGCCGGGTATTGATGTGTGGACGCTGTTTGCCGCCGATGGCCAGCCGATATTGTTGGCCCATGAGCGCTCTGCGGCAATGGAAGCGGCTGGCTCCAACAACATTATGCCTGTGGCGCTGAATTAACTGGATATGTTGGCCAAGACGCAATAATCCACTGCCTGAATATATTTCGGAGCGGTGGACATGAAACTCGACAAAAATACCAAGCTGGTTCTTGCCACCCATAACGCCGGAAAGCTGAAGGAATTTCAGCAACTCATGCAGCCGTTCGGCTTTGAGATTGTCTCGGCAGGATCGCTAGGCCTGCCGGAACCGGAAGAGACCGGCACAACTTTTGAACAAAACGCTTATACCAAAGCTTTCGCGGCTGCCTCCGCCACGGGGCTGATGGCGCTGTCTGATGATAGTGGTTTGTGCGTCGATGCGCTGGGCGGTGCGCCGGGTGTTTATACAGCAGATTGGGCAATTCAGCCCGATGGTTCGCGCAACTGGCAACTGGCCATGCGCAAGGTCGAAGACGCAATTTTGGGCGCTGGCGCAACTGAACTTATCCAGCGCAAAGGTCAATTTGTGGCGACGCTTTGCCTATGCAATCCGCAGGGTGAGGCGACTTATTATCGCGGCGAGGCGGCGGGAACGCTGGTCTGGCCGCCGCGCGGGGCAGACGGGTTTGGCTATGATCCGATGTTCCAGCCGGATGGCCACGCCCGTACCTTTGGCGAAATGAGCGCCACAGAAAAGCATGGCTGGAAGCCGGGCATGAACAAGGCGCTGTCGCACCGTGCGCGGGCGTTCAAACTGTTTGCCGAAAGTGTGCTGGCATGATTGTTCCGGACGATGGCGCACCAGGTTTTGGCATTTATTTGCACTGGCCATTCTGCGCTGCCAAATGTCCTTATTGCGATTTTAACAGCCACGTCCGCCATACAGCGCCGGATCAAGTACGCTATGCCGCCGCGTTTGAGCGCGAGTTGGAGCATATGCGCCAGCGCACAGGACCGCGCTTGGTCAAAAGTATTTTTATCGGCGGCGGCACACCATCTCTCATGGAGCCGCAAACAGTGGCAACGATTTTGGACAAGGTGGCAAGCCTTTGGTCCGTGCCGGACGGCATCGAAATCACAATGGAGGCAAACCCCTCAAGTGTCGATGCCACGCGCTTTCGCGGCTATCGCAGTGCGGGCGTCAACCGCGTTTCATTGGGTGTACAATCACTCAATGATGAAGATTTGAAATTCTTAGGGCGCATTCACAATGCCGAGGAAGCCAAGAGGGCGATTAGGGTGGCCCGTGAAATTTTCCCGCGCCTGTCGTTCGATTTGATCTACGCACGGCCAAACCAAACTGAATCCGGCTGGACCGGTGAACTCAACCAAGCCATTGATTTGGCCGCCGACCATCTCTCACTCTACCAGCTGACTATCGAAGAAGGCACGCCATTTCACGCCTTGCGCAGCCGTGGCAAATTAAAAACCTTGGACGATGACCGTGCCGCTGATCTCTATGCTTTGACGAGCCAAATCACCGCCTCGCGCGGACTTCCAGCGTACGAGATTTCTAATCATGCAGCGCCGGGTGCGGAGAGCCGGCACAATCTGGTTTACTGGCGTTACGGCGAATACATCGGCGTCGGCCCCGGCGCACATGGCCGGTTCCGCGAGGATGGTATTCGCAACGTCACGATTGCCGAGCGTAATCCGGAGCGCTGGCTCGGGCATGTTGAAGCCCGAGGTCACGGCATTACCGGCGGCGAGGTTCTTGACTGTTTCCAAGAGGCGGACGAATTATTGCTGATGGGCTTGCGGCTGGTCGAAGGCATCGATATTCCGCGCTTTGAAGTGCTGGCAGGCCGCTCATTCAATGCAGCCCGCATCGCCAATTTGCGCGATGAGGGCATGATTGAGCCAGTCGGCAACAGCCGCATTCGTGCCACGCCCAAGGGCATGATTTTGCTCGATGCAGTGATAATGGAATTGGCATCTCATTAACTACGCTTCACTTTCATTTCATTAACCCCTCATTGAACAAGCGGGAGAAACCAAATAGCAATTTTTCTCTTTCATGTTGTATGCAACCAATAAAAATTGATTTGCGGGGACGCCATATGCAAAAATATAGGCCTGACGAGTATGAAGCTGCGTCGACTGATGTAAAAACGGGTCTTGCAAATCGGGCGCGCTTTGTCAGTAAATTGGGAAAACTAATCGAGGATCGTTCGGACGATCCGGCTCCTTTCACTGTTGTCCGACTTGGGCTGGACGGCTTTAAACCAATTAATGATCTTTACGGTCAAGAGGCTGGTGACAGTATTTTACAGCAAGTGGGCATGCGTCTGCACGCGGCAATTGATGGCAGCGGATTTGTGGCACGATATTCCGGTGATGAATTCGCTGTGCTGTTCCCACTCGTTTTCCGGCGCGAGGACGCCAAAGAACGTGGTGAAATGCTAATAGAAATCCTATCAGCACCCTATGATCTTGGCGAGCGCACTGCGAGACTTTCGGCCAGTGTCGGGATCTCCATTTTTCAGGATGGTAATGAAGACGCCGATGATTTGTTGCGCAAAGCAGGCAGCGCCCTTTATGACGCGAGACGCCGGGGAAGCGGGCGCACGGTTATGCATTCCAAGGAAATGGAAGCGGCAGCCAAACATGCGACGCGCGTAGAGCAAGCATTACGCCGCGCCGTTGCAGCCGAGGAAGTTGAGCCGTTTTTCCAACCAATCGTTGATTTGAAAACTGGCGATACTGTCGGCTTTGAATGCCTTGCACGTTGGACCGATAAAGATTTAGGTTTTGTCTCACCGGTGGTATTTATCCCCATCGCCGAGGAAACAGGGATAATAATTCCGCTCACACAGCTGCTTTTGCGCAAGTCCACTATTGCCGCGCAGGGGTGGCCCGCTCACATGTTCCTGTCGTTTAATTTGTCACCTGTCCAGTTATCCGATCCCAATACCGGTAAGACAGTGTTGGCAATTCTGAAGAAGACAGGCTTTGACCCGACCCGACTTGAAATTGAAATCACCGAAACCGGTATGATGTCCGACCCCAAGACTGCGGAATTGATAGTTGAAGATTTGCGCAATGCCGGTGTGCGGGTTTCGCTGGATGATTTTGGCACAGGGCAATCATCACTCGGGCGTTTGCGGGAATTCAAATTTGACAAGCTGAAAATTGACCGTGCCTTTGTCTCTTCCATCCTTAATGACCGGCCTTCAGAACATATCGTGAAGGCCATTTTGGCAATGTGCGAAGGCTTGGGCATTTCTACAATTGCCGAGGGCATCGAAGAACAGGGGCAGGCGGATCGTTTGATTCAGTTTGGCTGCACGGGCGGACAAGGTTATTTGTTCGGCAGACCTGTGGATGAAGCGGCGACACTCGGCTATCTTGCCGATAGTCATCGCGGCGCTTCCCGCGCGGCTTAAAACATGTGTCGTGCCAGACAGCGGCGGAGGTGTTTATTTTTGATGTTGCAGCAGCGTGCGTGAATGCTGCATAATCATAGATGTGTCTTACAGAAACCGGAAATAATTCATGACCGATACCGCTTGTGTTGCCGTTGATTGGGGAACCAGTCGCCTGCGTTTGTGGGTGATTGACCGCGACGGAACCACCATAGCTCAGCGCCATACGGATGAGGGTTTGGAAGGCGCAAGCGCCGTTGGTTTTGCCGCCACGCTGGAAAATCACCTTAAAGGGCTTGGTGTTCCAGCCGGTATTCCGGTTATCATTTGCGGCATGGCAGGCTCGCGCCAAGGCTGGGTGGAAGCGCCTTATCTTGATACGCCGGCGCTGCTCGGCGATGTTATTCGTCATGCCCGAAGCGTGAGCGACAGCCGCCGCGATGTGCGCATTTTACCTGGCATCGCGCAGCGCAGTACCCTTGAGCCTGATGTGATGCGCGGCGAGGAAACGCAATTGCTCGGGCTTATCACAGATAACTCACGCCAACTGGTGTGTATGCCCGGAACGCATTGCAAATGGGTCGAGGTAAGCGAATTTAGTGTTCAGCGCCTCACGACATTTCTGACGGGCGAGCTGTTTGCGCTGTTCGCAGGCCATTCGCTGCTGCGCCATTCCATCGGAGATGTACGGACTTTCCCCGTTGACACACCGGCCTTTGAAGACGCCTGCGCAGATATGATCGCACACCCCCAAGCACTGTCACAGCGTCTGTTTTCCGTGCGCGCTGCCAGTCTGCTGCATGGATTTTCGCAAACCGACTGCGCGGCCAAACTGTCTGGATTGCTCATTGGCGCGGAAATTGGCGGCGCAAAGCTTAGCTACGGCACGGCATCTAATGTCACATTGGTTGGCGTTGGCGGGCTTGGCAAGCTCTATGAAAGAGCGCTTCAAATGGCTGGTTTTAGCTATACACTAACAGACGGCGAAGCGCAGGTCCGTGCCGGGCTTATCGCTGCTGCAAAACAATTTTGGTCCTCACGATTTTAGGGAAATCAAGATAATGAGCACGAAACATTCCGCCCCATGGCCTCACATCAAGCGCGGGCTTGTCGCGATTTTGCGCGGTGTCAAACCGGATGAGATCACCGCGATTGGCGATGTGTTGATTGATGCCGGTTTTGAAGCCATCGAAATTCCGTTGAATTCTCCAGACCCGTTTACTTCCATCGAAACGCTGGCAAAGCGTGCACCCAAGGGCGTGCTGATTGGCGCTGGCACAGTGTTGACAGCCGCCAATGTGCAACGACTTTATGACGTCGGCGGGCGCCTGCTGGTCACGCCCAATGTAGATCCGGATGTGCTGGGCAAGGCGGCGGATCTCAACATGATTTCCATGCCGGGTGTTTTCACAGCAACGGAGGCGCTGCTCGCCATCAAGTGCGGCGCATCAGCGCTGAAGTTTTTTCCCGCCAGCGCACTCGGCCCATCGGGTGTCAACGCCATCCGCGCCATATTGCCCAAGGATACGGTGATCGGCGCTGTCGGCGGGGTGGCGGATGCGGATTTTGATTCATGGATGGAAGCGGGCGTGAAAACCTTCGGCCTTGGCTCCAGCCTGTATAAGCCGGGCGCAAAAGCGGCAGACGTCGCCATCGCCGCCATGCGGGCCGTCAACGCTTACGATGTGGCAGCGGCCGGATAACCATGGCAGCCTTCATTCTCTCCCGAACACCCTGCGCCCTCGGCGAAGGCCCGTCATATGATGTGCGCACCGGCACGCTATTCTGGTTCGATATTTTAGGCCAAAAGCTGCACAGTCATGATTTCAAAACGGCATTGGAGGGCGTGGCGGACTTGCCGTTTATGGCCAGTGCGATCTTCAGCGTCGATGACAAATGTCAACTGATATTAGGCGAGCAAGGCTTCCACATCCGCGACCGTGTAACCGGCGTGTTAACGCTGCACACGCCGGTCGAAAGTCACAACCTGCTAACCCGCTCCAACGACGCCCGCGCTCATCAATCCGGCGCAATCTGGTTCGGCACCATGGCCAAGGACGAAGCTGATGGTGCAGGAAAATTCTACCACTTTTACAAAGGCAAAGTGACCGTCCTGATCGAGCCGGCCACCATCCCCAACTCCATCTGCTTCTCACCGGATGGAGCCTTCGCCTATTATGTCGATACGCCAACGCACCGCATGATGCGTATCCCCATTGACCCGCAAACCGCGCTGCCAACCGGCGACCCGGATCTTTTTTATGAGCACAAGAGTGACGGCTGGATAGATGGTTCAGTCTGCGACACTGACGGCAACATCTGGAATGCCCGCTGGGGCGCCGGTGAAATTGCCTGCATTTCGCCGCAAGGCATAGTAACGCAGACCATTGATATTCCTAATGCCACACAAACGTCCTGCCCCGCCTTTATCGGCAATAATCTGGACCGCATGGCTGTCACAACCGCCAATAAACTAATGAGCCAAAAAGCGCTGATCGCAGCGCCGGACTCGGGCAAAACGTTTGTTGTTGATCTACCGTTTAGGGGTAGGGCGGAACCGGATGTACACATCTGAAAACCAGCAAAGGCAATTTCATTTTCCGGTATGTGTGGTCTAGGCCATATCGGTGTGAATGAAATCATTGCCAATATAAAGCATTGGCACCTTACTATCTTTGGCGGCGGCATAGCTGAAACAATCACCCATATTCAGGCCCGCCGCATGCCCTGAACCTTTGCCATAGCGCGAAAAAACTTCAAGTGCGACTAGCGCCATATCATGGTTGATATTGACGCTTGTAGCTCCAAGCTCACGGTGAAACGCATTGACTATTGGCTGCACAAGCTTGCTATCCACTCTCATAATGCGGGCGAGTGCAGCAATGCTCTCCCAAACTGCCAGAGGCGAGGTATAGAACAGCGAACTTGCCAACTCAATTTTCGTACGCAATTCAGCCGATTGTGGTTCATTGGCGATAATGGCAACCACAGCAGAGGCGTCGAGAAACATTATTGCCCGCTCATTTCGTCGGAAAATGACTTCATATTAAACTGCGGGTCTGGCGTACCCAGCTCTGCATAGAACTTTTGTAAAGCATCCAGCCTTTGGGAAAGCGGGATAACAGCGTTTAGCCGTGCCAATTCGCGGCGCAGCGCATTTACAATTGCCTTGGTTTTGTTGGTTTCTCCGGACGCCTGCAAAACACTACCCAGTAATTCATCTGCAACAGGATCTTTAACAAAAATCGGCATCACACCTCCAAAGGGATATACTCAGCAAGAGAAAAGTATATACATCAATAAATGTCATGTGAAAAGCCATTTCACCACATGTTGAAGTATGTCACCACGTCTGTCCCGATCAGAACCGTGAATCAAAATGCAACCTGCCAAACCAACCAACCTATGGACCATAGAGCTACGCGCCACGCTGGCGCTGGCTTGGCCTATGGTGCTGACGAATTTGGCACAGATTGCAATGGGCGCGACAGATGTTTTGATGCTGGGGCGGCTGGGGCCGGACGCACTGGCGGGCGGCTCAGTCGGTGTCAATCTCTATTACCTCACATTCTTCATCGGCTTCGGCCTGATGCTTGCCGTCGCGCCCGTGCTGGCCCGGGAAATTGGCGCGTTCAAATATGAAGTGCGGCGCGTGCGCCAAACTGTGCGCCATGGCCTCTGGCTGGCAATGCTGGTCCCTGTTCCACTTATGATGATTTTATGGAATGGCGAAAGCATTCTGAAATTCACCGGCCAAGACCCGCAAATCGCCGCGATTGGCGGCAGCTATTTGCAGACATTCCAATGGGCAATGATCCCGTTTTTCGGCTACATTGTGTTGCGCAATTTCGTCTCGGCGCTGGAGCGGCCAAAGTCCGCCATGATCATTAGTCTGTGTGCTGTTGCCTTCAATGCGCTTGCCAATTGGGCGCTGGTTTTTGGTAATTGGGGCTTTCCGGCGCTTGGCGTGCAGGGCTCCGGCATCGCCACAACATTTACATCGACCATGATGTTTGTGAGCCTTGCAGCCTTTGTGGGGCAGGACCGCCGCTTTCGGCGTTATCATCTGTTCGGGCGTTTTTGGCGGCTGGACCCCGGGCAATTTTGGCAGCTGGTGAAGCTGGGTTTCAACATCGGGCTTCTGCTCATGTTTGAAACCGCGCTGTTCTCTGTCTCAGGCCTGATCATGGGAATGATCGGGCGCGACAGCGTCGCCGCCTATGCCATCGCGCTCCAACTCGCATCAATCGCCTTCATGGTTCCGCTCGGCCTCAGCCAAGCCGCAACGGTGCGCGTCGGTTTGGCTTTCGGGGCACAAGAGTTGGATAATATCCGACGAGCAGGCTGGACCAGCTTTTGTTTGGGAACCGGCTTCATGGCGTTCATGGCCTTGGTGATGATCTCCATTCCAGAAACGCTGATCGGCCTGTTTATGGATGGTTCAAACCCAAAGGCAGCCCCCGTGTTCACGCTGGCGGTCTCATACTTAAGTTACGCCGCCCTGTTCCAAATCGTCGATGGTGCGCAGTCAGTCGCCGGCGGCATGTTGCGCGGCCTGCAAGACACAAAGCTGCCACTCATCATCGGCGGCATTGGCTATTGGGTCGTCGGCATGCCCATCGGCTGGGTGCTGGCATTCCATTTTGGCTTTGAGGGAAGGGGCATTTGGTTGGGTTTAGCCATCGGGCTGGCATTTGTGGCCTTCGCGCTGATTTGGCGTTGGGTGGCGGTAACACGGCGGCCCGTTTTTTATTGAAATCAAATCGCGCGTTGCCGAACCATGTCAGCAGAGTCGCCCTGCCGCTTAATATTTTTTCTCACACCTGCACATCATCGCTTGTCGGCGGCGCGGCAGTGTTCAAAGCGGTGATGGCAAATATTGGACCAGGCGGACGCAACCCAACTTGACTTCACCATGACTTCACCTTGACTTCACAATGTCAAAATTTCCCGTTACCTACTGCCCATGATTAATTTCAGCTATGATCCCCGCCTCGCCGGCGATACCTTAAGCGTCACGGCACTACCGTTATGCGATGTGCGCCTGATGAATGATGCCCGCTGGCCATGGTTGATTTTAGTGCCGCGCATTGCGGGCGCCAGCGAAGTGCATGATCTCAGCGATGCCGGCCAAATGGTGCTCGCACAAGAAACAGCACTGGTGGCGCGGGCGCTGAAGGACTTCACGGCTTGTGAGAAAATTAACAGTGCCGCCATTGGCAACATTGTGCACCAACTACATGTGCACGTCATTGCGCGGTCTCAGAGTGATGCCAATTGGCCGGGGCCAGTGTGGGGTTTCGGCGCGAAAGTGCTATATGAACCGGCGGCAGCGGCAGGTTTCATCGAGACCTTGAAAGCAAAAATTGAAAGTGCGCAATGACCTCCAAAAACTGGCTGTTTAAAGACACGCAAGAAGCATCTGCAACCGTGGCCTTTTCCGGCGGCACGCTGGAGCGGCTGTCGGAAAAGCGCATGGATGATGCGATTGATCTGGCACGCAGCGACCCGCAGTCGCGCTGGCTGGCGTTTGCATCAGGCAAGCTGATTTTGGATTTTAGTGACGAGAACGGCCCGCGCGCGCTATTTGAAACCCATGAATTGCAAGCGTTCGAGCCGGACTTTGCCGAGAGTAATTTGCTCGGCTTTGAAAACGGCGCGGCACAATGCGCAGCAAAACTGAGCGTCGATATCGAAACCCTTCCCGCGCCGTTTCGCGCCGTCGATTATCGCTCACTCATGACCGGCGGCCTCTTGCCCCGCCCGCTGCTTTCCACAATTGCGCAAGGCGCGGCGCTGCTAGCTTGGCATTCCACCCACAAATTCTGCGGCCGCTGCGGCGCGCGCAATGACCCGAAGGGCGGCGGCGCCAAGCGCATTTGCGATGGCTGTTACGCCGAGCATTTCCCGCGTACGGACCCTGTTGTGATTATGCTAACCCTGTACGGCGACAAGTGTCTGCTGGCACGGGGTGCGCACTTTCCGGAAGGCATGATTTCCTGTCTCGCCGGATTTGTGGAGCCGGGCGAAAGTTTGGAAGAGGCGGTACGCCGCGAGACACTTGAGGAAGCAGGCATCCGCACGGGCGCCGTGGTCTATCACGCCAGCCAGCCATGGCCGTTTGCGCATAGCCTGATGATCGGTTTTTATGCGCAGGCGCTGAATGATGACATCGTGCTGGAGCCTACCGAGCTGGAGACCGGACGTTGGTTTACGAAAGCCGAAGTGCGCCAGATGATGAACGGAACCCACCCCGAGAATTACCGCGTCCCGCCCCGCGCAGCGATTGCCAGCGTCTTGATTAGAGACTGGGCGGAAGGTTGACTGCTTACTTATTTTTATAGTGCAGATAAATGATGTTCTCAGAGGTTAGGTATTGTTGTTAAGGTTCCAGACAATTTGGACAAACTCAAAATGATTGAAGACGAAAAGAAACATTACCGTTTCACTATCGATGTATTTAACATCGACAGCTTGCCTATGGCGCGGCTCGCAGAATACATGATCGAACTTGCCAAGTTGCTTGGGGAACGGGAACTCGTGCATTTTTCGCATCTCGAAAGAAGAAGCACCGTATTGGTTTCAACGATTGAGCCGCCAGCCTTGCCTAAAGTCGCAGATCGGATGGCCGCGCTTCGAGAAGGTCGTGGCTCGATAGATGCGAAAGATGCCTTTAAGTCACTTGACGCTATGTTAGCCAAAGATAATGAAATCGGCTGGCTTACTCCTCCAGAAGGCGCTGAAATAATTTCCTTTCCTGGAAGAATGCGGCCAAAACCTATTCAGTATGGACCATTTCGTGAACATGGCTCGGTGGACGGTGTGATCATTCGCGTCGGTGGCCGCGATGAAAGTGTGCCTGTTTCTCTTAAAGATGGTGACCGCATTTTACTATGCGAAATAGTCCAGACCCTTGCCTAATTTTACCGGCTCTGCGCCTGCGCGTAAACACCTAAAATCCGGACTTCTTTTGAGAAGAACGCCAATTCTTCCAGGGCCAGCGCCACGTTCTTATCTTGCGGGTGACCTTCAATTTCGGCATAAAACTGCGTGGCTGTGAACTCGCCGCCCAGCTGGTAGCTTTCCAGTTTGGTCATGTTAACGCCGTTGGTGGCAAAGCCGCCCATGGCTTTATAAAGCGCGGCTGGCACGTTGCGCACGTTGAACACGAAGCTGGTCATCATTACTTCACCGGGCTTAGCGCGGCTTGCCCAGCGCTTCTCGCGTGAAAGAACGATAAACCGCGTGACGTTGTTTTCAGAATCTTCCACATTTTCTTGGATGATTTCCAAGCCGTAAAGCGAGGCGGCAAGGCGCGGCGCCAGGGCTGCCATCGATTTATCGCCAATTTCAGCCACCACGCGGGCGGCGCCCGCTGTATCACCTTCGACAACGGCCTTCCAGCGATGCTTGCGGATGATTTTGCGACACTGGCCAAGCGCGTGCACATGGCTGTGGACGGACTTGATGGCCTCCATTTTTGTGCCGGGCAGCACCATCAGCTGAAAGCGGATGGGCAGGAAATATTCACCGATAATCTGTAGCTTGGATGTTGGCAGTAGATGGTGAATATCCGCCACGCGGCCGGCGATGGTGTTTTCAATCGGTATCATGGCCAAATCTGCCTTGCCGCTTTCGAGCGCATTGAAGGCATCTTCAAATGTCGGACAGGGCAAAGGCTCCATGCCCGGAAACATGTTCTGGCAGGCCATATCGGAATTTGCACCGCGTTCCCCTTGAAAGGAAATCCGGTTTGTCTTTGTGGCCTGCGCGTTCATGGTTTTTCCTTAAGCTTTGCCGCAACGATGGCTCTTGCCCGTTCCAGATCGTGCTGCGTATCTACACCAAGCGGCACAGTATCCACAATCTCCACATCAATGCGCATCCCGTTTTCCAAAGCGCGCAGTTGCTCCAAGCGCTCACGGGTTTCCAACAGCGACGGGCCCAGCCCGACAAACCGCTCCAACGCGGCGCGGCGATAGGCATAGAGCCCAATGTGATGATAAAGCGGGCCATCGCCCCAAGGGGCAGTCGCGCGTGTGAAATACAGTGCGCGCAGTCGCGACGGGCTGAGATGTGTGCCGACCACCTTTACCACATTTTCGTTTGTGCGCTCTTCTGTTCTGGTGATTTCAGCAGCGAGTGTGGCGATATCAACTTCGGGATTCTCCAATGGTAATATCGCCCGTGCGATCAATACCGGATCAATCGTCGGCAAATCGCCTTGCACATTAACCACGCATTCAACCTCCCCTTTCGGGTCCAGCTTTTGCAGCGCTTCAAATATCCGGTCCGATCCGGACTGATGGTCCATCCGCGTCATCACCACTTCATGGCCGGAAAAGAGCACGGCGCTTGCCACGTTTTCGCTATCGGTCGCCACGACCACGCGGCCGATCTTCGCCAGAGCAGCTTGGTTCGCCACGTGCACAATCATTGGCTTGCCGCCAATATCTGCCAGCGGTTTATTTGGCAGACGGGTGGAGGCCATGCGGGCGGGAATGAGGATGACTATATTCATGGATTTCGCCGTATTCACGAGGGTCTTGACCTGTTAATTTTGATGAAATTGCAGGCAAATGACGAAAATATGCAAGGAAAATCGCGCAGCACGGGCTAAAGCCCTTTCAAGCTGTTTGACGCCGCAGATTGAGGTCAGTTGCGTGTTCGTGCCCAAATCGGGCGCTTTCCGGCTATTGCCATGTCGCATTGGCTTGAACTTGCAGAGGCTTGAAGTCGCAAAGGCTTGAAGTCGCAAAGGCTTGCCACTCGAAGAGGCCGCAGGCAACATGCTAGTATTTCCTGTGCATTCGCTCTTGGCACTCACCAAAAATCACCACGACTATTTCGTCAAAGTTAACAAGTCCTGACCCTACATTGAGTGTCAAATAGTCGCTGCTTACAAGTGGCTTATAGGTGTTGCAAGTCCGTTGCAAAAGCCTTAGTTTCCGCCCACTTTACGGGTGCAGGATTCTGCTGCCCTTTGGCAATCATGCGGGAACTTTATAAAAATGGATTCATTTGAGCTCAATAAAATGGCTGGCGCATTATTAGGCACAGTCTTTTTTGTATTTTCCGTTGGGCTGATGTCAGACGCATTGTTTAGTAAAGAAGCTCCTGAGAAGCCGGGTTATGCTTTGATGGCTGCCGAAGGCGACGCGCCTGCCGGCGGGGCCGCTGCGGCGCCTGCCGCTATCGAGCCAATTGGACCATTGTTGGCAAAGGCTGATCCCGCCATTGGCGAGACAGTTTTCAAGAAGTGCGGTGCGTGCCATTCGGGTGATAAAGGCGGCGCTAACAAGGTTGGTCCAAATCTTTGGGGTATTGTCGGCCGTCCTATGGCCGCACACGAAGGGTTTAACTACTCCGCTGCAATCAAAGAATTTGCCACAGGCAAGCCTTGGGATTTCGAAAGTCTATCGACCTTCGTTACCAAGCCAAAGGCTTATATTAAAGGCACCGCGATGGGCTTTGCGGGTTTGCCAAAAGCTGAAGACCGCGCCAATCTTTTGGCCTACCTGCGGACGCTTTCAGACAGCCCGGTTCCACTGCCGTGATTTATGGATGATGATATAAATTTTGGGAGGCCGGTTTTCCGGCCTTTTTTATTGCCAAAAAATAAACGTAAGTCTTGCGCTTGCCTCGATCGCCTTCCATGTTGCGCTTGGGCGGTTTGCGCATCGCTGCCATATCGCTTCTATACGTTTCCCGATCAGTTGCGTATCGCATAATGCAGGTGAAAAATTGAAAAAAAAATACCTCCGGACGACATTTTTTTTGTCCTCACTTTTGTTGAATTTAGTGATGTGCGGCAGTGCCCTGGCTGTCGATTGGACCAATGGTTCGGCGCTCACCGGCACGCCGCGCCTCACTCAAAACTTTGCCAATTTTCCCTATGTGAACCCGCACGCGTCCAAAGGCGGCACAGTGCGCCAAGGTGTGGCTGGCAGCTTCGACTCGTTTAACGACCAGATAATCAAAGGCGAAGCTGCGCCGTTTTTGTCCAATATTTATCAAACCTTGATGACACCATCGCTTGATGAACAGGATATTTCCAGCCAATACGGGCTTTTAGCTGAGGCGACTAAATATCCGGACGATTTTTCCAGCGTCAGTTTCCGGCTCAATCCAAAGGCCAAATGGCATGACGGCGAGCCTCTGACCGTTGACGACGTCATCTGGAGTTTCAACAGGCTCAAAGAGATAAATCCGCAATATGCTTTCTATTTCGCCAATGTTATCAAAGCGGAAGCATCCGGGACTGGCGAGGTGACATTCACCTTTGACGTTAAAGGCAACCGCGAATTACCACATATTATGGGGCAAATGCCGGTATTTGCCAAACATTGGTGGGAAGGCAAAGACGCCAATGGCATTCAGCGCAATATTGCCGAACCGACAACCGAGCCACCACTGGGCTCCGGCGCCTATAAAATCGGTAAATTCGAGCTCGGCCGCTATGTCGAATATAACCGCGTGCCGGATTATTGGGCGAAAGATTTGAACACAGATATAGGCACCAATAATTTTGATGTACTGCGCTATGATTTATATGGCGATGAAGTCGTCATGATGGAAGCCTTCAAGTCCGATGCGTTTGATTATCGTTTTGAGCGCTCATCAAAAAATTGGTCAACGGGCTATACCGCCCTTCCGGCGTTGGAAAAAGGCTTTGTAATCAAGGAGGAGTTTCCAAGTTCAGCAACAGGAAAAATGCAAGCCTTTGTACCAAATTTGCGCCGCGATAAGTTCAAAGACCCGCGTGTGCGCCGCGCTTTGAACCTGGCGTTCGACTTTGAAACCACCAATCGCAATGTGTTTTTCGGTCTTTATGAGCGTATAGCCAGTTATTTTGCAGGTACCGAATTGGCCTCATCCGGCATTCCAGCAGGCAAAGAATTGGACATATTGAATGAACTCAAAGCCGATATTCCCCCTGAAGTTTTCACTGTATCCTATAGAAATCCCATCGGCGGCGACCTTACCAAAATGCGAGCAAACTACCGCGAGGCGATCAGCCTGTTGAAGCAAGCGGGTTGGTCACTGAAAGATGGCAAACTAATCAATGACAAGACCGGTGAGCCATTCGCCATTGAATATCTGGACTATTCTGAAATCGGAACCCGCTACGTCGGTCCCTATGCCCAAAGTTTGGAGAGAATAGGCATTAGGCTGAACTACCGAATTTTGGATACCTCTGCTTATCAAGAGCGGGTGCGCAAGTTCGACTATGACATGATCGGTATTGCTTGGGGCGAGTCGCTTTCGCCGGGCAATGAGCAACGCGAGTATTGGGGCAGCGTCTCTGCTGGCCGCGAAGGATCAAAAAATTATGCAGGCATAAAAAATTCCGGCATCGATAAGCTGATCGACAAAGTGATTTTTGCCGCCGATCGCGGCACGCTTGTTGCAGCCACCCATGCGCTGGACCGTGTGTTGCTCGCCAATAATTTTGTAATTCCACAATGGTATTCGAAGGTGGACCGCTATGTTTATTGGGATCGGTTTGCGCGTCCCTCGCCACTGCCCAAATATAGTTTCGGTTTTCCGGCAATCTGGTGGTTTGATCAAGCAAAAGCTGACCGCATCAAGTAATAAACTCTTGCACTATGCGCCCGTGTGGATTCCAAATGCACTGAGGCGAATCACTGCCAATTCCGGGGTTATATTTGGATTTCTTGCTGATTATAGACAAATCAGGGTTTGATAACAGGGCGACGCACTAATGGGTGCTTACATCCTTCGCCGCTTGTTGCTTATGATTCCAACATTAATAGGTATCATGGCGATCACTTTTGTAGTTGTGCAAATGGCGCCCGGTGGGCCCATTGAGCAAGTGATTTCAGATCTATCCGGCAAAAACAATGGTGACAGGCTCGGCGGCAGCGGTTCGGACTTTGCCGGTCAAGAACAGGTTGGCAATGAAAGCGCAGTTGCCGGTAAATATCGCGGCGCACAAAATCTCGACCCGAAATTCATCAAACAGCTGGAAGTGCAATTCGGCTTCGATAAGCCGCTTCATGAGCGTTTTTTAAAAATGATTTGGGATTATTCGCACTTTGATTTTGGCAAAAGCTTCTTCAAAGGTGGTACAGTTATCAGCCTTATCGGGCAGAAACTTCCCGTTTCAATTTCGCTCGGCCTGTGGATAACGCTGATTTCCTACATGATTTCCATTCCTCTTGGCATCGCCAAAGCACTGCGTGATGGCTCGCGGTTCGACGTGTGGACCAGTGGTATCATCATCATCGGGTATGCCATTCCGGGCTTTTTGTTCGGTATCATGCTAATCGTTTTATTCGCCGGCGGCTCATTTTGGGATTGGTTCCCGCTGCGCGGTTTGTGGTCGGAAAACTGGGACCAACTCTCCGCTTGGGGTAAGGTTAAAGACTATGCCTGGCATGTCACACTGCCGCTGCTGGCCATGGTCATGTCCGCGTTCGCGACGACGACGTTGCTCACTAAAAACTCTTTCTTGGATGAAATCAAAAAGCAATATGTCGTAACCGCCCGCGCCAAAGGCTTAAGCGAAAACCGCGTGCTTTATGGCCATGTTTTCCGCAATGCCATGTTAATTTTGATTGCAGGCTTTCCTGCCGCCTTCATCCATGCGTTTTTCACAGGGTCCATTTTGATTGAAAATATTTTTTCGCTGGATGGGCTGGGCCTGCTCGGTTTTGAAGCCGTATTGCACCACGACTACCCAATTGTGTTCGGAACACTGTATATTTTTTCACTCATGGGCCTTGTAGTGTCGCTGATTTCTGATCTGATTTACACATGGATTGACCCGCGCATTGACTTTGAGCGGAGGGATGTATGAGCTTGTCTCCTATCAATCAGCGCCGCTGGGCAAACTTCAAGTCTAACAGGCGGGGCTACTGGTCGCTTTGGCTATTCATCGTTATTTTCGGCATTTCTTTGTTTGCCGAGTTTGTCGCAAATGACCGGCCAATTATTGCGTGGTACAAAGGCGAGCTGTTAGCACCGGTCTTAATTGACTACCCGGAAGAGAAATTCGGTGGCTTTTATGCTGTCACGGACTTCCGTGACCCTGTAATTCAAGATGAAATTACTGCAAACGGCTGGGCACTGTGGCCCCCGATCCGCTACAGCTACCGAACCGTGAATAATGAAATGCCAGGTTCCGCGCCAACAAAACCGTCTTGGATGTATGATAGCCAAACACTTTGTGCGCGCTACCCGCTAGGCGTTGATGACATCAATTGCCGCGTCGGCAATTTCAATTGGCTTGGCACAGATGATGGAGGCCATGATCTGTTGGCGCGCGTCATTTATGGTTTCCGCATCTCGGTACTGTTCGGGCTGTTACTGACCTTCGGGTCGGCAGTCATCGGTGTAACCGCTGGTGCTGTGCAAGGCTATTTCGGAGGGTGGACGGACCTTTTGATGCAGCGTTTCATCGAAATCTGGACCTCGTTGCCTCTTCTTTATTTGCTGATGATTGTGGCATCGATACTGCCGCCGGGGTTCCTCATCCTGCTTGGCATCATGATGTTATTCCGCTGGTCCAGCTTTGTCGGAATTGTCCGTGCCGAGTTCCTGCGCGCCCGAAACTTCGAATATGTCAACGCCGCCCGTGCGCTCGGCGTCGGCAACGGCACCATTATGCGCCGCCATTTGTTGCCTAATGCCATGGTCGCGACGCTGACATTTCTGCCATTTATCCTTAGCGGTTCAATTGAAACATTGACGTCCTTGGACTTTCTGGGGTTCGGTCTGCCTCCCGGCTCAGCGTCAATGGGCGAGCTTTTAAAACAGGGAAAAAACAATATTCAAGCCCCATGGATAGGCTTTACAGGGTTCATTACAATGTCTGTTATGCTGTCTTTACTGGTTTTTATAGGCGAAGCCGTGCGTGATGCCTTTGACCCGCGCAAGGCATTTAAATGAGTGCTCTCCTTTCGATCCGTGATCTTTCCGTTGCTTTCACGCAAAGCGGCAAAACATCGCTCGCTGTAGATCATGTTTCTTTCGACATTGCACCGGGCGAAACTGTGGCACTTGTCGGCGAGTCCGGCTCGGGCAAATCTGTGACCGCGCTCTCAGTACTCAAATTGCTGTCTTATCCGGCGGCCAGCCATCCGTCGGGCCAGATATTATTTGAGGGAAAAGACCTGCTCACCGCCTCCGAGCCTGAGTTGCGCGGTGTGCGCGGCAATGATGTCACAATGATTTTCCAGGAGCCGATGACCTCGCTTAATCCGCTGCACGTGATTGAAGATCAAATCACTGAAGTTTTGAAGCTGCATCAAAATATGAGCACAGCAAACGCCAAGGCGCGAGCGCTGGAACTGCTGCAACAGGTTGGCATACGCGACGCTGAGAAGCGCATGAGTGCCTATCCGCACCAGCTCTCCGGCGGCCAGCGCCAACGTGTAATGATTGCCATGGCGCTTGCCAATGCGCCGAAACTGCTCATTGCCGACGAGCCGACAACGGCGCTTGATGTGACGGTTCAGGCGCAAATTTTGGAGCTGCTCGCCAAGCTCAAATCCGAACGCGGTATGTCGCTTTTGTTCATCACCCATGATCTGGGGATCGTGCGCAAAATCGCTGATCGTGTCTGTGTCATGACTAAGGGCAAGATCGTCGAGACCGGGCCGGTGGCCGAAATTTTCGCTAATCCGCAGCATGATTACACCAAGCATTTGCTGGCAGCGGAGCCGAAGGGTTCGCCGCCCGTTCTGGATGAATCCGCGCCGGTTGTCATGCAGGGCGAGAATATCAAAGTCTGGTTCCCGATCAAAAAGGGCTTCCTGCGTAAGACTGTCGATCACGTCAAAGCGGTCAATGGTGTGGATTTGAAAATCCGTGCAGGCCAGACCCTTGGCGTCGTTGGCGAGTCCGGTTCGGGCAAAACCACACTCGGTTTAGCGCTGACACGGATGATTAAATCGCAGGGCAAAATCGCCTTTGTTGGCAGCTATATCAATCAGTTTTCGTTCAAAGACATGCGCCCGCTGCGCCGCCAAATGCAGATTGTTTTCCAAGATCCGTTTGGCTCACTTAGCCCCCGCATGTCCATCGCCGATATCATTGCCGAAGGACTTTCCATTCACGAGCCAAGCCTAAGTGCCGCAGATCGTAATGCCCGCGTGGTTGATGCGCTTAATGAAGTGGGGTTGGACCCTGAAACGCGATTTCGCTATCCGCATGAATTTTCCGGTGGCCAGCGCCAGCGTGTTGCCATCGCCCGTGCCATGGTTTTGAAACCAAAATTCGTTATGCTTGATGAGCCGACTTCAGCTTTGGACATGAGCGTGCAAGCGCAAGTGGTGGACCTTTTGCGCGACCTGCAAGTCAAGCATAGTCTCGCCTATCTTTTCATTTCGCATGATCTCAAAGTGGTGCGGGCGCTCGCTAATGAGCTCATCGTCATGCGCAATGGCGAGGTGGTGGAGCATGGTCCGGCGCGGCAAATTTTTGATACGCCGCAGACCGATTACACCAAGGCGCTGATGGCTGCCGCGTTCAACATCGCCACAGCACCCTACGGAGCGGTCAGCGAATGAGAGGCGATATTTTTTTCGCCGCACCCGGCTGGGACAGCGAACTCTGGGCGCAGAAATTTGAAGCCGCAGCGCCGCAGCGCAAAGTGCATATTTATCCCGCAGGCGTCACCGACCCGTCCGTCAATTACGCTATCGTCTGGAATCAGACTGAGGGCGCGCTCGCGGGCCTGCCAAACCTCAAAGTGATTTTCTCACTGGGCGCTGGCGTGGACCATGTGTTCCGCGATCCAAAGGTTCCAAACGTCCCCGTGGTGCGCGTGGTCTCCAATGATCTCACCAACCGCATGAGCGAATTTGTGGTCTGGCAGGTGCTCGACCACCACCGCATGGGCATGAAATACCGTGGCCAGCAGCAGGCAAAAACATGGGCGGAAGATCGGGCGCAGCCTGCGGCGAAAGATATCACAGTCGGCATGTTAGGCCTCGGCGTGCTGGGCAAGGATGCGGCGCAGAAGCTAAATACGCTTGGCTTTAATGTGACCGGCTGGAGCCGCACTGCGCATCACATAGAGGGTATTCAAACATTTGCGGGCCAAACAAATTTACCGGATTTCCTTGCCCAAGTGGACATTCTCGTTTGCTTGCTCCCGCTCACACCCGCCACCGCCAACATCATCGCCAAGCCGCTGATTGACGCTATGGTGAAGCGCGGCCCGCTCGGCGCTCCTGTGATTATCAACGCCGGTCGCGGCGGTTTGCACAACGAACTAGATTTGCTGGATGCGCTTGATGATGGACGCCTCTGTGCACTTTCGTTGGATGTATTCCAGCAAGAGCCACTGCCCACATCCAGCCCGTTCTGGTCGCATCCTAAAGTCACGCTGACCCCGCATTGCGCGGCGGCGTCAGATCCGAATGCGTTGATTGAACCCATCATCCGCCAGATGGCCGCATTTGAAAGCGGCGAAGCTTTGACGAATTTAGTAGATTTGAAGCAGCAATATTGAGGCCATGTCTTCGCGCCCACAATGTCTTCGCGCCCACAACGCCGTTACCGTGACGACAGGTCAACTTTCCTTATTCCGTTTATAGGGATAACACTTATGCATGAACTCAAATAGCATCAGCTCCCTGTCTAGGATCGCTCGCCGGAGAAGGCTGGCACGAATATTCTTGATAATTCAAATATTACTGTTCCCGGCATTTACCCTTCCAGTGCAAGCAGACGCCGCAGAACAGAGCATCAAGAGTAACAATATTATCATCTCGTCCGCATGGGCGAGGGCAATGCTGCCGGGCCAGCCCACAGGTGGTGGCTATATGACAATTGAAAATACTGGAAACGAGCCTGACAGGCTCACCGCAATGACCTCGGATAATGCTGCTCTTGTTGAAATTCATCAGATGTCGATGGATGAAAATGTCATGAAAATGCGTCAAATTACCGATGGTTTGGAAATCCCGGCGGGTGGGAAAGTCGAACTATTTCCAGGAGGCCTGCATTTGATGTTCAAGCAGGTGACAGTGCCATTCAAGGTTGCAGGAACTGTAAAAGTGACGCTGGAATTTAAAAAATCAGGCAAAATTGATGTTGAAATGCCTGTTGGCTTCACAAACCCGAATTAGAGCATCGTTCGTAAAAGTGTGTGCGGTTTTTCGCTAAAACGATGCGACAAAACTTAGAGCATCGTTCGTAAAAGTGTGTGCGGTTTTTCGCTAAAACGATGCGACAAAACAAGGACTTGGAGCAAAGCGCCGATTCAATATCGGCGACCGGTGCTCTAGTGGCGACATTTGCCCAATCTGCGTTTTCAAAATAACTTACGGCGCAATTATAACGCCGTTGTCTTTTCATTTGAATTCAAATGAAGTGAATGCAATACAAAATCAACGGTTCCTTTAATTTTAGGTGAAACGGGAATCCGGTGAAATGCCGGTGCCGCCCCCGCGACTGTAATGAACGATGGGTTGCCTACACTAGCCACTGGTTTTCCGGGAAGGCAGGCAGCGAAGAGTTCTTAGCCAGGAGACCGGCCGTTCGGAGCATTTTCGAGTGATGTGTAACACATCATGATTGAAAGTAATGCGACCAAGTGAGCGAAACCGCGCCAAGGCGCATAATGGGGCGGTGGGCCCCGGAGACAAATGATGAAGAAATTTATAACACTGGCAATAGCTTTTTTAGCGCCAAGCGTGGCCTTCGCACATACTGGCGTCGGTGTAACTTACGGCATCGCCCATGGTTTTATGCATCCCGTTTCGGGTGCGGACCATATATTGGCTATGGTTTCAGTGGGCTTTTTGGCGTTTGTTATCGGCGGGCGGGCGTTGTGGCAGGTCCCCGCTGCATTCGTTGGCATGATGGCAGTCGGCGGCGCACTCGGCATGAGCGGCATTGAGCTGCCCTTCGTTGAACTTGGAATTGGCCTGTCAATCATTGTCATTGGTGCAGCGGCCGTCTTTGGTCAAAACCTCCCTGTCTCTGCCGCGATGGCGTTGGTCGGAACTTTTGCAGTCTTCCATGGTTTCGCCCACGGCGCTGAAATGCCAACGAGCGCATCCGGCTTGACATATGGGGCAGGCTTCGTCACCGCCACCGTGCTTCTTCACGCTGCGGGTATAACTGCCTGCTTCATTGTAGCAAAAATCGCTGGAAAATATGGCAAATTGGCTGCCCGCGTTGGCGGCGGCGCTGCCGCTCTCGTGGGCGTTGCCATGGTAAGCGGTGCTTTCTAACAACGTCATTTAGAGCATCGTTGTGCCAAAAGTGTGTGCGGTTTTTCGCTAAAACGATGCGACAAAACAAGGACTTGGAGCAAAGCGCCGATTCAATATCGGCGACCGGTTCTATAGGGACTGGACCTGTTAATTTTGACGAAATGGCAGGCGAATGGCGAAACTATGCAAGGAAAACAGTGCAGGATGGGCTGGGCCCGTTCAATCTGCTCAACGCAA
>JAYVRA010000050.1:0-28087 GCA_043776635.1 Phyllobacteriaceae bacterium | reverse complement strand
GGTGAACTCAATTCCTGTGCGCATAACCCTGAATCGCACATCCAGCAAAACAAGGGAATCCAAATCTGGACTCCTTCGTTGCGATCAATCCACTAGTCTATTGCGGATTACTGTGGCCAGATAAATTTGCCCCGTGCCCAGCCCAGTTGCGCTCCGTCGGTCATTACTTGACACCAGACATTCTGCTTTTGCATTTTTGCATATTTCCAATTGGCTGATTGCGCGCCATCGATTTGAAACGATGCGTTGGTGATTATATTCTTGCACCGGCCAGTCATCGAAATATTGGCACCATTGGCATAGGCATCAATTATCTGCGATGTTGCAGATGGCCATTGCCGGATCTTGAGCGTGTCGTTCGACGCGATATTGGTAATGGTGCCACCCCAGAAGGTGGAGGCTAAAACAGGTGTTGCAGCATAGGTTGCAGCACAAAATGCAAGTGTTATACCGAGTAATTTTTTCATAATAATCTCCCGTGATTTACTACACTTACCGCGTACCATCTTAAAATTCTACCGGTGCTGAACGCGACGTTCATCCAAAGTTCATGTCGTTTTCGAATTAAACCAAAATATCTGAATTAGCCCGGTTCTTGGGGGAATCCTGATTATATTTTAACATGACATTCTTTCACTGAATTAAATCTATTCTCGTGATTTCTAGCTCTAGTATCGTAATTATCAAAATAAATGGTGGGTATCAGCATTCTTGAGCTGACAAAATGCTACGTGCAGACTAACCTTTTGTAATGAATACCAGATTCCTCGCTGGCGCAAAGCGCTCCATTCCGATTTTGATTTCTACTGCCCCCTTCGGACTGCTTTATGGTGCGATTGCGGTGGATCAAGGCCTGACTGTTTGGCAGGCGTCGCTGATGAGCTTGACGATTTATGCGGGCGCATCGCAACTGGTAGGTATTGATTTGTTTCGCCACCATGCGGCACCGTGGCTGGTCATTTTGTCGATATTCGTCGTCAATGTGCGGCATGTGCTTTACTCAGCAGCAGTCGGCAGACGGGTGGGCCATTTCACGCTTCGGCAGCAAATCATCGGCTTTTTCTTTCTTATAGACCCGCAATATGCAGAGACCGAACGTAAAGCGGAACTTGACGGCGAGGTGAGTTTTGCATGGTACATGGGGGTGGCATTGCCTGTCTACGTGATGTGGAATATCGAGTCGATGCTCGGCGCGATGTTTGGTAAGCTCATTCCAAACCCGCAGGCACTCGGCATTGATTTTCTGCTGCCGCTGTATTTCTTCGGGCTCGTGATGGGCTTTCGCAAGCGGGCGCTGTGGCTGCCGGTGGTGGCGGTTTCGGCGCTTGCTTCTGTTGTCGCGCTGAAGGTTTTCGGGCCGCCCTGGCATGTCTCGCTTGGGGCGTTGGCGGGCGTGTTGTTTGCGGCTGCGTTCACAAAAACGGGGAACCAGGCATGAGCGATATTTACATTATCATCATCGCCAGCGCTGTGCTTAACTACATGACGCGCATTGGCGGGCATTTGGTTTTGTCGCGGTTAGGTACCTTGCATCCGCGCGTGGAGGCGGCGCTGAATGCTGTCCCGGCGGCGGTGCTGACAACAATCGTCGCGCCAACTTTCTTTACTCACACGTGGCAGGAATCTCTGGCTTTGGTGGTCGCCGCACTGGCGGCTCTGCGGTTGCCTCTGCTTGGCATGTTTGCTGCCGGGTGGCTGGCGATTGTTGTGTTGCGCTTGCTAAACGGCATCTGAGAAGCGGTCGGCGAACGCTCGAAGTTAGTGCGGAAACGATACGGAATGAGTGCGTGGCCGGTTAGCGGGCCAGCCGGGCGCCGGACATGTTCATGAGCAGTCCAGCGAACACAAACACGCTGCCAATAATCGCCGTGCCACCGAAAGGCTCGCCTAAAAATATCACACCTGATGCTATGCCAAAGACGGGCACGAGCAGGGCAAACGGCGTGACGGTTGCAGCCGGATATTGCGAGAGCAGGCGGTTCCACAGGCCGAAGCAGAACACAGTGGCAAAGCTTGCCAGAAACAGCACGGAGCCGATGGTGAGCCATGACGGGCGGGTGATGGTTTGCACGATGAGGGCGCGGTCTTCCGTGAGCCATGACAGGGCGAACAGCGGCAGCGGGGGAATGAGGCTTGCCCAAATGATGAAGGCAAAGACATTTTTCTCGCCGGATTTTTTGGCGATGATATTGGCAATGCCCCATGTGAAGGCGGCGGCGACGCACAGGCCAAGCGGCATGAGTTCCGGTCCGGACCAGCGGCTGGCGGCGATGATGGCGATACCGGCAAAGGCGACGAGAGCGCCCAAGATCTGGTTGGGCTTAGGCGTTTCGCCCATGAGAAGCGCGGCGAACAGGATGGTGAAAAATACCTGAAGCTGCATCACCAGCGAGGCAATGCTGGCGCTGAGGCCCAAATGGATGGCGACGAACAGCAACCCGAATTTCACCACGCCAAGCGCAAACCCGAACGAGGCGATATAGCGCCATTCGGCTTTGGGTTTGGGCACGAAAAACGCGGCAGGCAGGCCCGCGAACAGGAAGCGCAAACCGGTAAGCAAAAGCGGCGGCACATGCGCCACACCCACTTTGATGACCACAAAGTTAAACCCCCAAATGGCCGTGACAAGAATAGCCAGCGCGATGTGGACGGGTTTCAGGGACATTGATGCGGTTTTGTTGATGGCAACGGTTTGGGGCAGATTGTGATGCTTGGCAAATTGAAATTGGTGATGGGTGGGCGTGAGGGAGTGATGGGTTATCCGGCAGCGCGGCTTAGTGCCTCTTCGGCCCATTGGTTAAGGCTCTTGCCGGACAGCTCGGCAGCGCGTGCGGCCTTGCTATGCAGTTCGGGACTGATACGAAACATCACTTGGCCGGAATAGGCCTTTTGCGGCGTCTTGCCGATTTTGGCGCAGGTTTCAATATAGTCGTCCACAGCTTCATGGAAAGCGATTTCCAGCGCCTCAACATTATCGGCGTGAAAGCCAACGCCATCACGAATGCCCGCGATTTGTCCGGTGAAGATTTTGTCCTCATCATCATAATCGATGCGGGCGGAATAGGTTTTGTAGGTCATGGCGTTGGTCATGGATTTATTCCCAGTCTTAGAAGAAAAGTGCAGGCAGCGCGTATTTCATAACGCTTGGCCTCCTTCGCCGGATGCGGGCGATGAAATGTCTCAACCTCGCCGTCTTTGACAAACCGAACACGCGAGCCATCACCTTCAATGACGTCACCAACGGCAACCAACAGGCCTTCGATTGAAGACCAATCGATTGTTCCGGAAACCGGATATTTGAAAACCAGTGCAAGTGTGGCGCGATGCTTGCTGTTCATGCAAGCGAAATAGCATTTGCTTGCGTATTTTGCAAGCTTTTCCATGGCTGCAAGCCCATGCCGGCACCTGTCAGTTATTCACACCACAATGGCGCGGATCACTCGACGGCGTGCCGTGGTTGCACTAGATGAGGTGTTATGAATCTATTTATGAACGCAGGCCTCGATTTACCATCAGCCACTGCCGCGAGCGGCAAGCGCTTGCGCCCGCGTCAGCCGCACTTGCCGTTGTTTGCCAAGAAGTCGCTGGAGAGGCGTATTGAGGCGACGGCGATTGGTGCATCGGACGATCAAGTTAAAGCCGCGACCGCTTATGCCAAGCTGGCTGCCAGCGCGGCATTTTCCAAGCTAAAGGAGACTGAAGCGCGGCCGGTTTTCATTGATCAGGTTCTCGGGCGGATTCTCGGATTCGAGAAATTCAGCCACGAGCAGGAATATTCGCTGGCGACCGAAAGGGTGATCCGGCGCGGCAGTGTGGATGTGGCGCTGGGCAGTTTTCATCCCGATGGCGCGGGCGATATCATCATTGCGCCGTTTGAGATGAAAGGTCCGGATACGGACGATCTTGATGCCATTATGCCGGGCCGCTTCAAAAGCCCGGTGCAGCAGGCGTGGGAATATGCGATGGATGTGCCGGGTGCCAAATGGGTGCTGGTGTCCAATTGCAAGGAAATCCGGCTTTATGCTTTCGGGCGCGGGCGCGATACCTATGAGCTGTTTAATCTTGCTGATATTCACGAGCCAAGCCAGCTGGACCGTTTGCTGCTGCTGTTGTCGAAGCGGCGCTTCCTTGGCGGCGAGACCGAAGAGCTGCTGCGGGCGTCGGACGCTGAACTCAAAAACATTACCAACGAACTTTACGTGCAATATAAATCTCTGCGCGAAATGCTGTTGGGCTATTTGCTGGACGCTGGCGAAGGCCCGAATTTGAGCCGCATCAAGGCCATTGAAGTGGCGCAGAAGTTTCTGGATCGTTTGCTGTTTGTCGCCTTTGCGGGCGCAACGCGGCTGATGGAGGAAAAGCTGCTGGAGAAGGCGGCCACTGACGTGAACGGCTTTAACCCGCAGCCGGTGTGGTCCAATTTTCAGGCGCTGTTCCGCATGGTGGATGGGGGCGGGCACAAGCGGCGCGACATTCCTGCTTATAATGGCGGCCTGTTTGCCTTTGATGAGGTGGCCGATAGCATCATGCTGCCGGATGCGCTGGCGCAAGATATGGCGGCACTTGGCAATTGGGATTTTGCCAGCGAAGTGCCGGTGACGGTGCTTGGCCATCTGTTTGAACAGTCGATCACCGATATTGAATTGCTGCGGGCGGGCGAGCCGGATGTTGGCAAAGACAACAAGCGCAAGCGCGAGGGCGTGGTGTATACGCCCGATGGCATCACCCGCTTTCTGGTAGAGCGCACCATTGGCACGACCTTAGGTGAGCGGCAGTCGGCTTGTCTTCTGGCCCATGCCGGCATTGCGGAATTTCCTGTTGGTAAGGACGAAAAACTTTTTGACGGCAATGAGCCTGCCGAACTCGCCTTCTGGAATGATTATCTTACCACGCTGCGCGATCTTACAATCGTGGACCCCGCCTGCGGCTCCGGCGCGTTTCTGGTGGCGGCTTTTGATGCGCTGGCGGCGGAATATCGCCGCGTGACGGACCGGCTTCAGGATTTGGGCCAGAAGCTGGATTTCGACGTGTATGACGAAATCCTGACGCGCAATCTTTATGGCGTGGACCTGAATGTGGAGTCGGTCGAAATCACCCGGCTGTCGCTGTGGCTGAAAACCGCGCGGCGGCAATACCGGCTGAAAAGTCTTGACCATACAATTCGTGCGGGCAACAGCATCATCCATGACGCAGCCGCCAGCGACCGGCCGCTGGCGTGGAACGCGGCATTTCCGGAAGTGTTTGCGCGCGGCGGCTTTGATGTGGTCATCGGCAACCCGCCCTATGTGCGCATGGAGCATTTGAAGCCGGTGAAGCCGTGGCTGGCGCAGCATTATGCGGTGGCGGATGAGCGGACGGATTTGTATGCCTATTTCTTCGAGAAGGGCGTGACAATTCTCAAGACCGGCGGGCGGCTGGGCTATATCTCATCCTCGACCTTCTTCCGAACCGGCTCCGGCGAAAAGCTGCGGCTGCACTTGTCGGAGCGCACCGACATGGAAGCGGTGGTGGATTTTGGCGACACGCAAATTTTCGAAGGCGTGACCACCTATCCGGCCATCCTTGTGGCGGTGAAGCGGGCGACGATGGATGGTGCAGGGGCTGGCGATCTGCACTTCCACAATGTGAAGGGCGACGCGCCGGGCGAACTTGGCGCGGCGTTTCAGGCCGAAGCCATGCCAATGCCAAGAGCGCGTCTCACCGGTGGCTCTTGGCAATTTGAGGATGGCCCGCTGGCCGCACTGCGCGACAAGATCACCAAGGGTCGCAAGACGCTGGGCGAAGTTTACGGTGCGCCGATGCGTGGCATCGTGACCGGCCTCAACGAGGCGTTCATCATTGACACCCCAACCCGCGACCGGTTGGTGCAACAGGATGCGCGGTCGGCGGAGTTGTTGAAGCCGTTTCTAAAAGGCGAGAATGTCAAGCGCTGGCGCGTGGAGCCGGAAGGGCTTTGGCTCATCAACACGCCGAAGGGCAAGGTCAAGATCGACGATTACCCCGCCATTCGTGACTGGCTGCTACCGTTCAAGCCGCAGCTTGAGGCGCGGGCGACGGTGCAGGAATGGTGGGAATTGCAGCAGGCGCAGTTGGCGTATCAGGACAGGTTGAGCGAGCCGAAAATCGTCTGGCCGCATTTTCAAGATGAAATAAAATTCGCGCTGGAAAATGAAGGGACGTTTCTGAACAATAAGTGTTTTTTCATTCCGAACGCAGACAGTTCCCTTCTGTCATTTTTGAACAGCAATATTTCGTGGCTAATGCTTTCCGGCATTTCGCGCGTAAAGCGTGGCGGCTACATTGAGGCAGAAGCACAGTATGTAGAACAGCTTCCAATCGCTGAGTGTTCTTCCTTAACCGCGAAAAAGATGGCTAAATTTGCACTAGCGACTCTTGGAAATGCGGACAAAGCCTTGGAGACCCGTGGCGCCTTCCTCGCCCGCCTTGCCGACCTCAACCCCACCCATGCCAAGCCTTCACGCAAGCTCGAAAACTTTCATGAGCTGGATTTCAGCGAATTGCGGGCGGAGATTAAGCGGGTGTTTAAGGCGGAAATACCGCTGAAGGAGCGCGGGCAGTGGGAGGCGTTTCATGGCGAGGCGAAGGCTGAGGTGTTGCGGCTGAACGGGGAGATTGCGCAGGCCGAGCGGGAGATTGACGCGATTGTGTATGAGGCTTTCGGGCTGACGGGCGATGAGATTATGCTGCTGGAAGCCTCGATTGCCGGGCAGGCGTGAGCGGGCAATCTACCTCACCCCGCATGGGTGAGATAGATTTTTACTCCACCGCAAACGCGCTTGTCGCTTGCTCCAACCAAACCTTCGTCGCCTCATCCACCATCGGTCCTAACTCTGCCAGCACCCGTGCGTGATAGGTGTCGAGCCAGTGCAGTTCTGCGCGGGTGAGCAGATGCGTTTCTATCAGGCGTTTATCAATGGGGGCCAGCGTTAGGGTTTCGAACCCCATCATCGGGGCGTCGCCGCCATCTATTGGTGTTGGTTCTGTTACCAAAATCAGGTTTTCGATGCGGATGCCGTATTCACCCGTTTTGTAATAACCCGGCTCGTTGGAGAGGATCATGCCGGGTTCCAAGGGCGTGACGCCGACTTTGGCTATGCGCTGCGGGCCTTCGTGGACCGACAAATAGGAGCCGACGCCGTGGCCTGTGCCGTGGGCATAATCCAGCCCTGCCGACCAGAGCGCTTGCCTTGCGAAGGCATCAATATCGCAGCCGCGCGTGCCTTTGGGGAAGCGCAACATGGAAATGGCGATCATGCCTTTGAGCACCAGCGTGAAGCGGCGGCGGTATTCATCGCTTACCGTGCCGACGGGCAGCGTGCGGGTTATGTCTGTCGTTCCATCGCGGTATTGGCCGCCTGAATCCAGCAGGAATAATTCGCCGGGTTCGAGCTTGCGGTTGGTTTCAGTGGAGACACGGTAGTGGTTCATCGCGCCGTTGGGGCCGGTGGAGGAGATGGACGGGAAGGAGACATCCAAGAGCGGCGATTGGTTGGCCTGGCCTGCGGCAACGCGGAATTTTTCGAGGCGGATTGCTGCGGTGATTTCATCGAGCGAGCCCGGCGCTTGGCCTTCATACCAGTTGAGGAAGGCCGACATAGCTGCGCCATCACGCCTATGGGCGGATCTCGTGCCGCGTTGCTCGGTGATGTTTTTGCAGGCGCGGGGCAGGCGGGCGGGGTCTTGCAATTCCAAGATTGTGCCGCCTGCCTCTTCCACGATTTGCCGGAATTTATCGCTTGCCAAAGCGGGGTCCAGCGCGATGGTTTGGTCCTTGGCCAGCGCGGCGAGTGTAGGTTCCAACTGCGAGGGGGGGAGAATAGTGGCCAGCTGTGTGAGGTAGGCCCCGGTTTTCATGGGCAGCTTGTGCTTATCGATAAACACCAGCGGCTCGCCTTCGGCCATCACAATGACAAAGCCCAGCGCGACGGGCGTGTGCGGCACATCATTGCCGCGAATATTGAACAGCCATGCCAGTGATGACGGATCAGTCAGCACTGTGGCGCCGGCTCCGGCGGCTTTCAGCGCTTCCGCCATGGTTTGGATTTTGTCTCGCGCCAGCACGCCGGCAAATTCCAGCGTGTGGATGGACACAGGCTCCAGCGGCGCGGCGGGGCGGTCTGTCCACGCGATATCGACGAGGTTTTTGGTGACGGGAACGAGGGTGCCCTTGATAGTGGAAACGGCTTTTTCCAGCGACTTCACTTCGGCAATTGTGTGCAGCCACGGGTCAAACCCGATACGCGAACCGGACGGCAAATTGGCGGGAATCCATTTGGCGGGCGGCGTTTCGATGAGGCTTTGAATGGTGAAAATTGCCGGATCAGTTTGGGCAGGGGCTTGCACGGTGTAGCGGCCATCGACGAAGAGATGGGCGGCCTCTTTCAAGATAAGCGCCACGCCCCATGAGCCGGTGAAGCCGGTGAGCCATGCCAAGCGTTCCGAGCAGGCGGCGACGTATTCGCCTTGGTGCTCATCGACGCGGGGAACCAGAAACCCGTTTAGTGCGAGGCCATCAAATTGCGCCCGAAGTGCCGCAATGCGGGGCGCGGTGCCGGATGCGGATGCGGATGGTTCATAGGTTTGGAACATGGTGGCTTCCTCAAATGATGGCGGAGACTAGAGTTTGCGCCTCCACCGCGCAATGTGAATTCGCGTACTGATTAATCTTTGACGCATCGCTGTTCATGTCAACAATGTGACAGCGGACGATTCAAAAACGCATAGCTATCATGCAGTTACGCCCTACCTTTAATGTGCGAAGCACCCTATTTTAAATACCATACGGTGGGAGGCTGTAGAACGACAAGGAGTTGAACAATGGCCTCGACCAAAACAAAACGTGGATTTATGCACAAGGCTGTCGATGCGATGATTGCCGGACGCACACGACAAGTAACCCATTCTGCCAATGCAAGCCTGCAAATGGTGGACACTGAGCGGCTGCGCACGCTTGGACAAAGCAAAGCCGAACTGCGCAAGCGTGGCAGCGCCTATCAGCCGCTGTAAGGTATGTCGAAATTTCGTACAGGCATCGGCTGGGGCGGGCTGCGCCCCGCCATCAAGTTCCAGTATGACCATGAACGCGGGTCGATAATGCCAGGCGGCGCTTTGTCCAGCGCCTCGCGGATCCCGTCCTCATCGACATAGTTTTGAATGACCGCGATCTCGTCACTAGTTGCATAAGTAAAGGCATAGGTCATGAAGCGGATTGGGTTTGACAAGGCCTGTTCCGGTGTCCCGAACCAGATAATCCGGGGCGCGATGGCGAGGAGTTCTTCTGTTAACGGAAACGGTTTCATTTCCGTTCCCGCAGGGCATGAAGTTTCGGTAATGAGTTTGAATCAACCGTTTTAGTGGCCGCGAGTAAGTCTCTTCGCATCGCCTGCGGTAAATCGCCCAGGGCTTCGTCCTCAAAGTAAGAAATCGCTTTCAATGATATCAGCGGATTGAACGTCTCTCCATAGACAATTTTAGCCGCGCTGAGAATTTTTGACAACGGGATTTTGGCGATAGTTAGTAGTGCGTGAATATCGAGATAGTCTTTTAGTTCGGCGCGCTGTGTGATCACAGCCACCTTCGTTCCTGCCAAATCGAGTAGTGAGGCCACAGCAAATTGCGGGCCTTGAACCGGTGTGTGCGGTAAGACTTGACCAGGGAGCCAGCTGTCAAGAAACGAAATCTTTACCGGCTCTTGCCTGTCAATGCTCATCGTCAACGTATTTGCGGCGGACATGCGGACGCCTCCTCCCTTTAGATAAGGAATTGAGTTGATAAGTGCGTCTGTTTGGAATGGTATGCCCGAGAAAAAGTCAAAATCAATTGAGTTCCTGTGTCCAAGTTGGAGCGCAACTGCTGTTCAGCCATAAAGCCTGAAATCAACTGGAGTTGTCGCCAGTTGTTCCCATAACAAGCGTTGTGGTTCAGGCAGAATGTCCAGACAAGGCGAAAACATGTTAATACTTATTAATCAACTTTCTCCGTAATGAAAGTATCATTTGATGTTAGATCAGGGGATTTGACTCAAACTACCTCATCCGGTGCCAATGCACATGCCTCATGCGGGTCGGTTTCGATTTGGATGGTCGGGTGGTTGATTTTGAATTTCGCTGCTAATTTTCCTGCCAAATGATGCAGGAACCTGTCACCCGGGTGTCCGTTCGGGATGACCAAATGGCAGGTCATGGCGATTTCGGTGGTGCTCATGGGCCAGATGTGCAGGTCATGAATGGCGGTGACGCCTGCTTGAGATTTTAGAAAATCGCGGACTTTAAGCGGGTCGATAGTGGCGGGCACCGCTGCCATGGACATGGCGAGCGAATCGCGCAGCAAACCCCAAGTGCCCCAAATAATAACGGCGCTTATGATGAGGGACATAAGCGGATCGAGCCAGAGCCAGTTGGTCATGAGGATTATGAAGCCCGCGATGACAACGCCTGCTGAGACCAGTGCGTCAGATGCCATGTGCAGGAACGCGCTGCGCAGATTGATGTCGTCTTTTGCGCCGGAGGCGAACAGCCAAGCTGTGATGCCGTTAACGAGGATGCCGATGGCGGCGATGAGCATGACAGTCTTTCCTGCCACCGGTTCCGGGGAACCGAAGCGCTGGATGGCTTCCCATGCGATGGCACCGACGGCTACCAGCAAAAATACAGCGTTAAACAAGGCAGCTAAAATAGACGAACCGCGCAGGCCATAAGTGAAGCGCGGCGAGGGCGCGCGTTTGACCAACACGCTGGCAAACCAAGCGACGGCAAGCCCCAAAACATCACTAAGATTATGCCCTGCATCTGCCAGCAGCGCGACAGAATTGGCGAAAAACCCGTAAGCCGCTTCGACGAGGACGAAGCCGCTGTTGAGCGCTATGCCGATAGCAAAAGCGTGACCAAAATTGGCAGGAGCATGGGCATGGGCGGAGCCATCATTATGCCCGGAATGATCGTGAGCGTCATGAGTATCATGGTCGTGGTCCGTGTGGTTGTGGTTATTGCTCATAGGCCGGTCTCCGGTATTTTTTAGTGCTCGTGACGGTGATGTAGATCAGGGTAGTGGGCGTGTCTATGCAGTAAGGGTGCGTGTCTGTGGCTATGCGAATGCGGTTCAGTCACGGTCCCGCCGTGGTTGTGCTGATGGTGGCTGTCGTGAACATGCGAATGCTCGTGTTCTTGCGCTTCATGTTTGTGATCGTGCCCGTGGCTTTCGGTAAGATGTATCCAAAGACCGGTTCCCATCAAAAGTGCGGCCAGTGACAGCTTCAAGGTCAATGGATCACCAAGAAAGGCGACGGAAAGCGCCGCGCCGATGAATGGCGCAAGCGAGAAATAGGCGCCTGTTCTTGCCGTTCCAAGATGGCGCAGGGCGAGGATAAAGGCCACAAGACTGACTCCAACCGTGAAAAAGCCGATGATAGCGGCAGTAATCCCAAGTCCGACGGCGGGAAGCGTATCGCCTGCGAACAAAGCGATTGATATATTCACGCCGCCGGCGACGAGCCCTTTAATCATGGCAATGACTGTCGGGTCGCTTCCGGAAATATTGCGGGTCATATTGTTGTCGATAGCCCATGCGAGACATGCCGCTGTAATCAACAGCGCGCCTTGGCCGAACGCTATGCCATGACCATTCCATGTCAAAATGACCGCACCTGACAGGATTGCCGCCGCGCCTGCGAGCAGGCGCCTGTCGACATTCTCGCGGAATATTATCCACGCGATTGCCATTGTTGCGATTGATTCTACATTCAGCAGCAGCGCACCGGTGGAAGCATCAGTCTGGCGAAGACCAGCGAGCAATAGCAGCGGACCCGCTATGCCGCCGAATATGACTGCCATGGCCAGCCAAGGCCAATCTTTGCGAACGAGATTTGCGCCGCCCATAGGTTTGGCGAGCAGACGATAGATCGCAAGGCCAATGCCTGCGCCTAGATAGAGCAGCCCGGCCAACATGAAGGGGTTGATGGTGGCGAGCAACAGCTTTGAAAGCGGCGGGCTTGCGCCGAATAGAACTGCGGATGCAAGCGCCAGAGGGACGCCGGGCCAAAGATGGGACAGATTGTACTGGTCGCTCATTTCACCTCACTAAGAACTGGTCACTTCACTAACAACTGAAATTTCTTAACTCAAATGTATCGTTACCCAGCCGTTCCGCCATAGCGTTTTGCGGTGATACAGCGCTTGGCTGCGATAGGCTGCCAGTACGCGGTCGCGCTGGGTGGCTAGAATGCCGGAAAGAATGATGTCGCCGCCTCTTGATAAGTGGCGGGCCATTTGCGGGGCGAGCTGCATTAGAGGCTTGGCTAAAATGTTGGCGACGATGAGATCAAACGGGGCCGCTTGGTGAATTTCCTTACGGTGGAAACCTGTTGCGGTTTCGCAAGATACGTAGGCAGCCACTTGATTATGCACGACATTTTCGCGGGCGACTTTGGTGGCAACCGGATCAATATCAGTGGCTAATACGGGGATTTTCGCAAGGTGGGCAACGGCGATGGCCAGCACACCGGAGCCGGTGCCAAGGTCCAGCGCGTTGCGCGGGCGGCGGTTGCGCACGACCTCGGTAATCATTTCCATGCAGCCGGCCGTGGTGCCGTGGTGGCCGGTTCCGAAGGCTTGGCCCGCCTCAATCTCGATTGCAATTTCGCCTGAGCGCGCGCAGCCGCGATCATGGCCGCCGTGAACGACGAAGCGTCCGGCGTGGACGGGGGCGAGGATGCCGAGCGAATGAGTGACCCAATCAATATCCGGCAATTGCTCGAGGCCGAGCGTCAGGCCGAAGAAATCTGAGCCTAGCACCCCCGCTAATCTTGCGCGGGTTTCGTCCTCGTCTTCAGTTTGAATGTAGAGCGAAACCTCGTGAATATCGCGGTCTTCATCGACTTCAAGGATGGAAACCGGATGGCCGTCTTCCTCAAAAGCACGTTCAACGAGACTAAAAATACGCTCAGCTTCAAGGCGGGAGGCGGAGAGGAAATAGCGGGATTGGGGCATGTGGACTTCACAACTTCGCGAGGCGTTTGATCTTTTCAAAGGCTGTATCCGGATTCTCGCCATATGCAATCGTGCCGTGGAATTGGCCTTTGGAATTCAAGAGAAAAATGGTTGCTGTATGGTCCATTTCATAGTCGCCGTTAGCGCCGGGTACTTTTTCCATGAACACATTCCATGACTTGGCCATTGCTGTGATGTGATCCAGTTTGCCGGTGATGCCGGTAACGCGGTCGCTGACATTGCTGATATAGGGGGCAAGTACTTGCGGCGTGTCGCGCTCGGGATCAACGGTTACGAAATAGCCATGCAGATTTTTGCCGTCATCGCCGATTTTATCCAGCCAGCCTTTCATTTCAAAAAGCGTGGTGGGGCATACTTCGGCGCAGTGCGTGAAGCCGAAGAATATCATGCTGGGGTGGCCTTGCAGCGCTGCCTCGGTGATCGGTTTGCCGGATTGATCTATAAGCGTGAACTTGCCGCCATAGGCCGCTTCATCATTGCTTGTGCGGAACCAATTATAGGCGGTGATTCCGACGGCGAGCGCGATCATCAAAAAGAGCGCGGCGAAAATGATGCGGACAAAGTTTTGCATAGTGATGTGAACCTTAGAAGCACCAATCCAGTGTGCTATTTGCCATTGTCATGAATATTTGCGGGCCGTTATCAACCCACATGGCAAAGACAACGCCGGTAAGCACAGCGGCGGTCAAAATAGCAAGTGCCCAAATCAGCGCACGGTGCTTCGGGTAGTTTGAAATAACCTGTTGCATGATTTTTCTTTAGCGCAAAATTATCGCGATTGCACGGCGTCCCGTTGCCAATTTTCTAACGCGTATTTAGTGAATGGCATGGACGCTGTTATCGGTGCGAATGCCGTGGTGCGCCATGATGTGCTGCCGTTTGAAATTGTTTGCGGTGTGCCTGCCAAGCGCATCCGGTTCCGGTTTCCGGAGGAAATCCAGAAGCGGATTTTGGCGAGTTGCTGGTGGGATTGGCCGGTGGAAACGCTGATTGAAGCGTTGCCGGATATGCAGGCGATGGAGATTGGTGAGTTTTTGGATAAGTGGGAATATTACAAAAACGTAAGTTGAAGCGTCATAATATTAGAATTAATCTAATGAGGAAAACCTCAGATTCAATCCCGGAGTTAATAATGTCGAGCACGACGCTGCTTTTATCTAAAGATCTCACTCCTAAAAACTACAGCACAACGCACAAGATACTTCATTGGGTTGCTGCGGCAATCATCATTGAGCAGCTGCTGCTTGGCGAAAACATGACCAGCGCGTGGGATGCATTTGAAGAAGGCGGAAGTGTTATTGCATTTTCATCGCCGGTGGTATTGTTTCATATCTGGGGTGGCTTAAGCATAATTGCATTTGCAATTTGGAGACTCTGGCTTCGCAAGGCCAATGGCGTGCCAGCCGAACCTGCAAACGAACCCGCGCCGCTGAAACTCGCGGCGAAGAGTGCGCATGTGCTGTTTTACTTATTGATGTTTTTTGTTCCACTCACCGGTGCGGCAACATATTTCGGAGGCATCGGTCTTGCCGGTGACATTCACGGATGGATGAAACCTGTTCTAATTGCGCTGATAGCGGGCCATCTTGGAGGCGCAGTTTACCAGCATTTCTGGCTTAAAAGCGATGTTTTGAGGCGCATGACCAGCCAATAAACAACTTTATCAGGCTCTATTGGAATTGCGCTGCCTGCGTCTTACATTGGGACAGCGTTGAATTTTGTCTGAAGGGAATTGTGATGTTGAACCGTTTGGTGCCGCTGGCCATTGCTGCGATGGTTGCTTCTGGAGTGTCTGCCAGCGCCGAGGAAGTTGGTAAAGTTGGCGTTGATTGGACCGGCAATGACATCATTGTGGAGGCAATAACTGATCCGAAAGTGCAGGGCGTGACCTGCCATATTTCCTATTTTGATCGCGGTGTTATCGACCGTTTGCGCAAGGGAAATTGGTTTGAGCAGCCCTCGGATAGCTCAATTGCCTGCCGCCAGACCGGGCCTTTGGTTATTGGTGATATTTCCTTGTCAGAGGATGGCGAGGAAGTGTTTGACCAAGGCATATCGCTCATTTGGAAACAGCGCTTGGTCAACCGCATTTATGACAAGAAAAATGACACGCTTATTTACCTGTCGCATTCACGGCAAGTGCAGGATGGCTCGGCCAAAATGGCGCTGTCCAGCGTGCCGCTTTATGGGCAGAGCGTGACGTGGGAAAAAGGCAAACCTGCGCCGTGATGCATTTCACTGCGGCATTAAATAAACTTCCGTTGTCAAATCTGATGTAATAGACGGACGTTGTTCGCCTTTAGTCTCAGTTGCGACATCTTTTTTCACACGGGTGAATACTGTGTTGATTTCGATATTTGGTGTCGCGAGATGTTTCAAAAGTGCGGTTGTAAACGGGCTGTCCACGCCGTCGCCGTCGGCTGCCACATCATTGGGTGCGGTGGCGAAAGCGACCAGCAAGCCGTCGCCCTCACCCTTTAGAGGCGCCAAGCCTTGATTGACGCTGGCCGAGCGCGAAGCAGAAATATTGCGCTTAAACGAGCGGGTGAATGGATTAACGCGGCAGGCATCCAGCAGAACTATGCCCACACGGTCCGGACCGCTCATAAATGCGGTTACAGCATTAACGTTGATCAGCTCAAAATTCAATGCCGTCTCGTCCTCAAGCTTGGCGTCGATCGGAATGAGGTAATTTTCGCCGCTGACCTGAATGCCGTGTCCGGCATAGAAAAACAGCGACACATCCGATGATTTAGCTGCCTTGGCAAAGGCCTTCACTTTGTCTTCGAGTGCATTTTTGTCTAAATCCACACCGCTAATCACCTCAAAGCCCATTTCGGTTAGTTTTTGTGCAATGGCAGTCGCGTCCTGCTTCGGGTTGGTTAGTGTATTAGCGTTTTGATAAGCGCCGTTGCCAATGACCAGTGCGACTTTTTTCAGCTCACGAGTAATTGCAGGCTTGGTGGCAGCGGTCTGTTTTTCAACTTGGGTAACCGCAACAACCGGCTGCGGCGGCGCTTCGTCAACGATAGCAATTTGCGCCTGCGACTTTGCGGTAACTGGCGGCGTGTCGTCAGGGCGGTCAATTGTCGCTTTGGGGGCGGGCGGATCGCCTAAGTCCGGTAATTTTAGCCCGCGATTAAGCGATGCTATTCGGTCTTCTACAGTTCTGGTCCGTCCCTTAGCCTCAACGTCGCCTTGGTCTCCCGCCTTTCGATACCATACCAGCGCCTCTGCACTGTTTTGACCTATGCCAAGCCCGAATTCATATTTGATACCGAGGTTGTATTGGCTGCGTACGTCTCCCTGATCAGCCGCTTTTCGGTATAAATCAACGGCTTTACTCAAATCTTTCGTTACTCCTTGGCCTAACTCGTAAAGCACACCAAGATCGGTTTGGGCCCCACGCTCATTTTGTTCTGCGGCCTTTTGAAACCAACCTGCGGCTTCTTTAAAGTCCTGTTTAATACCAGACCCATCACGTAGTTTTTCGCCAAGGTTGAACCGGGCAGTTGCATCATTATTTTCAGCTGCTTTTCGATACCAAATTACCGCTTGGCTCACGTTGCGTGGCAAGCCAAGTCCCCTGTCGTACATGTACCCGATGCTGTTTTGCGCCGACGCACTATTTTGATCAGCGGCAGCCCTGTAAAATTTCAATGCCTCGTCGTAATTTTTTGTGAGGCCGATGCCGTTAAAATAGAGGTTGGCAAGGTTAGATTGGCCATAGACATTTTTTTGATCAGCAGCTTTTCTATAGAGTTTGATGGCTTGCGCATAGTCCCGGGCGACGCCCGTGCCTGACTCATACATGAATCCGAGATTTGCTTGTGCGGTCGCGTTCCCTTGATCAGCAGATTTTTGATACCATTTCACTGCTTCATTTACATCTTTATCGACTGATAATCCGCTTTCATAAGTAAAGCCAAGGTTGACTTGGCCGTTGGGATCTCCCTGTTCCGCTGACTTTCGAAACCATTTAACGGCTTCGGCGTTATCTACAGGAACGCCGAGGCCATTAAGATAGAGATTGCCAATATTGTTTTGCGCTATTGCGGAATTTTGATTTGCAGCTTTGGTGTACCATTTAAACGCTTCTCTATAATCTTGTTTTAAACCATTGCCGGTTTCGTATAAGTAACCGACATTGACCTGTGCATCCGCGTCGCCGTGATCAGCCGCTTTGCGATACCATTTTGCAGCCTCAGCATAATTTTGGTCGAAGCCTTGGCCATTTTCATAAAGCCTTGCCAAATTGTACTCGCCGTTGAGGTTCCCCTTGATGGCAGCCTTGAGATACCATTTGGCCGCTTCGCTGTGATTTACATCAACGCCTAGACCATTGTCGTACATATATCCTAGTGAGTTAAAGCCATTAAGATCGCCCTTCGCGGCCGATTTGTTAAACAAGATTAGTGCTTCTTTATTATTTTTTGCGATGCCAAGGCCGTCCCGATATAATATGCCCAGTTCATTTTGCGCACTTGCCTGTCCACTTTTAGACGCCTTTGTGAACCAATCGAATGCTTGTACATAATCCTGATCAGTGCCTTGGCCGTGGTCATACATGTAGCCAAGCGAAAATTGGCCGTACGAATTGCCGGACTCAGCTAATTTTTTATATAATTTGAAAGCAGACACGTAATCATGCTTGTCGTAAGCGGACTGCGCGCGCGCCAGATCATCTGCAAATGCCTTTACGGAGCCTTCTGCGAATACGGACACCGCAGTTACAAAAACAAGAAAATATGCTTTAATTAGTATGCTATTGTTAATTGACATCATTATGTCCCGCCTGCAAAGCGCTCCCGCCTGCCACTATTCAACAACTTATAAAATGTGTCAAATCTCTCGGGTTCACATTTTTGTATAACTGCACGTTGATGCGATCGACTTCAAATAACCATACAATAACTCAGCCCGCAATTTTGGCAAATCTTGGGTCTGGTACTAACCAGATCAGAGTAACGCCAAGCATGAGCAATAGTGAAATTAAAGGGCTGACGAAGGCTAACGGAATTGAAACAACATAGGCAGAGAGGGATATTTTGCCCTTTAAATCAGAGCCCAATGCCTTTGCAAAATCAGAGTCTTTGCCGTGTAATTTTGTTAGCATAAGTGCCAAAATTGTGTAGTCGATCGTGCACATCATCAGATCAAATGCATACAGCGCTACCGGAATTGCGGCAAATTCATTTTTTCCCATAAACCCGGCTGCAAACGGCATGAGTGATAGCCAAAACAGCAAATGCAGATTCGCCCACAGCACATCTCCGCTAATTTACTTTACAGCTTGGAACATATGATGGTGATTATTCCAATAGGTACCGACATTAGTGAATGACAGAATGTAGCTCAGGAACACTGGAAGCAGTCGCGTGAGAGCCGCCAAATCATGGCCGTCAGGCCAACGGCGACAATTTTGCCGCTCGGTCGGGGCAGCGCCATGATTGTTTCCCATACGCGGGGCGAACCGGTGCATTCAAAAACGACGTCAGCGCCCCAGCCTCCGGTGAGCTTGTTCAGCTCATCAACCAGGCCTTGGTCTTTCACGTTGACGGGAATAATTCCCTGATATGGCGCAGCAATATCCAGTTTCGGCCGGGCCAAACCGGCAACAATCCCACGTGCGCAGCCGCCTGCATGTCTAAGGCAAAGGGCTCGACCATCGCTCCCTCGGCAAATGAGACATTATCCGGCAGCCTGAATGTGAAATTTGCAGGATGCACCACATGGGGCGTGAGCACGCCGTGCACGGGAGGAGTTCCCTAAAACACCACTGCTGGATCAATATTATACATTTCTAAATGCGCCGCTTTGGAGTTGGAATCAGGAATGCCCGGCCTATGCAAACGCGGTCACCGACTTTTAAATGCGTGACGCCTTTGCCAACTTGTGTGATTGTTCCCGCAGCCTCTTGGCCTAAAACCACGGGGCGTTGACCACAAAAGGGCCGATTTTGCCGTGGGTATAGTAATGGACATCCGAACCGCATACACCGACCGTGTGAATGGCGACCCTCACCATCCCTGGACCGACATGGCTTGGCAAATCAATTTCGCGCAAAGCAAGTTCACGCTGACGTTCGAGGACGAGGGCTATTGGCAAGTTGGGATTCAAGTTTTTAAGGGCGCATATGGGTTAGGGTATCCGATGGACCTACTTCAACATCGGCCATAGCGACAGCACCAATAGCACCGCCATCGTAATATTGAAATATTTCAGTCGCGGCTGCACAGACAGCCACTCGCGCAGTGATGAGCCGAACGCGGCCCAGCTGGATGTACTTGGCAAATTTATAATGGCGAAGACGGCGCTGATAAAAAATACTGATGAAACGACGGCTGTTTGATCGGTATAAGCGGCCATCGCAGGAATTGCCATGGCCCACGCTTTGGGGTTAATCCACTGAAAGGCTGCCGCTTCTAAAAATGTCATCGGCCGCGTGCCGGGCTTCACGTCGGCCAATGTATGAGTGCTGCCAATTTTCCAGGCAATCCAGAGCATATACCCGCCGCTGGCGACCTTAAGCGCCAAATCCAAAACCGGCATGGATTTCAGAAGCGCCCCAATGCCTAAGCCAACGCCCAACAACAGCGTGAAGAAACCGCTGCTAATACCCATCATGTGAGGAATCGTGCGCTGGAACCCGAAATTTACGCCTGACGCAAACAGCATCATATTGTTTGGCCCCGGCGTGACGGAAGTGGAGAACGCGAAAAGAATGAGGGCAATGAGGGTAGCGGTGGTCATAGTGTTGATGTTACCTCAAGTTCGAGCAACCGCCCGACATAGCTGCGTACCAGGGTAGTAAAATCTTCAGAGACGCTTTCCAGATGACGAATAAAGCGCGACTGAATATCAATGGAACGCGTTTGGTCCGTGAGCACCATTCCATTCGTCTTCGCCGTTGACGGCATCGCCAATTTGGTTGGCCAAGGCACCAAGTTGTTCGTTATCGGACAAACAATAATCCGTTTTGATTTTTGGTGCATCATATCATTTGATACAACAATAGCTGGCCGCACGCCGGACTGTTCACTTCCCAATATGGTGTCAAGATTAATTAGAATAATGTCGCCAGACTTGATGCCATGAGATTTAGTCATGGTCGTAGAAACGCTCAGAACCAACATCCGGGCCCCAATCAACTGATTCAGGTTCGTTCTCCCAACCCAAGCGGTTCATTTCTGCAACCAGCTCTTCAATCGTTGGCGCGAGTTTTCTTGTCTTAATTTTTTTGATAACGCCCTCGCCATCACGCAAATTCAAGGTGACTTTTTCGCCATATTTGAGGCCAAGCCCATCCATGATTGCCTTCGGCAATCGAATAGCTCCACTATTACCCCATTTCGAAACTGATACTTCAGTCATGGTCAAAGTCTCGCAATTATCTATGATATCCAATGTATATCATTTAGCCAAACCAAACAAGCTACATCCCCGCCTTGCCGCGGTTCATCGCCGCCACACCGGTGCGGCAAACTTCCACCAAACCAAGTGGTGCCATCACGGCAATGAACTGGTCTATGCGTGAGGGCTGACCTTTGACTTCGAATATGAAATGCTCCGTATCCGCATCCAGCACTTCCGCATCAAACGCCTCCGAAAGTCGTAAGGCTTCGCTGCGCGCTTCGCCTGTTCCTGCCACCTTCACCATCGCCAACTCGCGGGCCATCGGCTCGCTGCCAACCGCGTGGGCTTCAACAGTCAAATCTGTAACGTGATGCACGGGAATGATCCGTTCCAATTGCAGCTTGATCTGCTCCAGAATATGCGGTGTACCGGTGGTCACGATGGTGATGCGCGAGAGGTGTCTGGCGTGCTCGGTTTCGGAAACCGTCAAGCTGTCAATATTATAACCGCGACCCGAAAACAGCCCGATCACCCGCGCCAGAACGCCAGTTTCATTATCCACCAGCACCGAAAGCGTATGGCTTTCCGGCACGGCCTTATCCTTCACGATGAAATAGGCGGAACCGGATGGTTGTTTTGCAGCGTTCATTTTAAGTTTTCCTCTATGTTTGCGTTGCCGCCTGACGGTAGTACCGACCTGCCTGCCCGCACATTTGTCCTACTCCCCAGAAGATCAATTGCTTCCGAGGGAGTTTGTGCAACAGCAATCCAAGTTGGGGCGCTTTCCCAGAAACTTGCAGCTTCTGTATCACCGCCCGACGGACCGTTCTCTGCGATGAGACAGTACTGGACTCTCGTATTCACCGCATCCACAATTTGATCAGACTCCGAAATCGCAATCCACTTTCCACCGGAGTAGCATCCGCTGTAGCGGTCTTCAATTAAGGCAATAGGCCATTGGTCCGCATCATTTGCCATGGCTTAGACCAGCCCCTTGCCGCTCGCATCAATCGCATTCGCCACCACCTCGTCCGTCGCCTCGTCCGGCAGTAGCATTTCATTATGTGCCTTGCCTGACGGAATCATCGGAAAACAATTGGCGAGCGCTGCCACACGGCAATCAAAAATCACCGGCAGTTTCACGTCGATCATTTCTTGTATCGCAGCGTCCAAATCCGCCGGCTTATCGCAGCGGATGCCGTGCCCGCCGTATGCCTTTGCCAGCATCACGAAATCCGGCATCGCCTCAGTGTAAGAGTTCGACAAGCGGTTGCCATGAAGCAACTGCTGCCACTGGCGCACCATGCCCATATATTGATTGTTCAGGATGAAAATCTTCACCGGTAAATTATGCTGCACAGCGCAGGACATTTCCTGAATGCACATCTGGATAGAGGCATCGCCCGCAATATCAATTACCAGACTATCAGGGTGTGCGGTCTGCACACCAATGGCGGCGGGGAAACCATAGCCCATTGTGCCAAGGCCGCCTGATGTCATCCAGCGGTTGGGCTGCTCAAAGTGATAAAACTGCGCCGCCCACATCTGGTGCTGGCCCACTTCCGTGGTGATGTACGTGTCCAAATGCCTGGTGTTTTCATACAGCCGCTCAATGGCATATTGCGGCATGATAATGTCTTTATTGGCAGCATAAGCCAGCGAATTGCGCGCGCGCCAGCGGTCCACCTGAGCCTGCCAGTCTTTCAGCGCCACGCGGTCAATCTGCTTTTTGGACGCCTTGATCTCGACAATCATCGCCTTTAAAACCCGCGCAATATCGCCAACCACCGGCACATCAACATGCACAACTTTGTTGATCTGGCTCGGGTCAATATCAATGTGGATCTTCTTAGAATGCGGCGCAAACGCATTGAGACGGCCGGTGATGCGGTCATCAAACCGTGCGCCGATATTCACCATCACGTCGCAATCATGCATCACCATATTGGCTTCGTAGGTGCCGTGCATGCCCAGCATCCCCAGCCAATTTTTGCCGGATGCCGGATAGGCGCCAAGGCCCATCAAGGTGGATGTGACCGGAAAATCGGTCAGCGCCACCAGCTCGCGCAGCAGCTGCGAGGCTTCGAGGCCGGAGTTGATAACCCCGCCGCCGGAGTAAATCACCGGACGCTTCGCGCCCATCATCAGCGCGACAGCTGATTTAATCTGGTATGCATCGCCGTCCAAACGCGGAACATAACTCACGCGCTCAATTTTCACCGGCGGGTGATACATGCCCTTGGCAAACTGCACGTCCTTAGGGATATCAACCAGCACCGGCCCCGGCCGCCCGCTCATGGCAATATGAAACGCCTCGTGCAAGGTCTTGGCCAGATCATCAACATTGCGAACCAGCCAGTTATGCTTGGTGCAAGGCCGCGTGATGCCGATTGTGTCGCATTCCTGAAACGCATCAGACCCGATAAGCGGCGTTGGCACTTGGCCGGAAATGCACAGCATCGGAATCGAGTCCATCAGCGCATCTTGCAGCGGTGTTACGATGTTCGTAGCGCCCGGGCCGGATGTTACCAGCGCCACGCCGATCTTGCCGGTCGAGCGCGCATAGCCCTCGGCCATGTGGCCGGCGCCCTGCTCATGGCGCACAAGAATATGCTGGACTTTTTCCTGCTGATACAACTCATCATAAATTGGCAGAACCGCACCGCCTGGATAGCCGAAAATATGCACAACCCCATGGTCCACAAGCGCCTGCACCACCATTTCCGCACCGGTCATCTCGCGTGAGCCAAGTCTTTTGCTCTCTTGTTGAGCGGTCTCATGGGCTTTGGTCTTCGTCGTCATTATTTTCGTCCGTTTGTTTGCCAACTTCAATCAGGGCTTTGGGTATTAAGGGGAAAGAAGAAATTTTGCCAATAAAAAAGGCCCCTTTCGGAGCCTGTTTGTCGCGCACGGGGGGCTATCGCCTGATGGTTACACCATCTTGCCCGCACGCTGTCCCACAACAATCACAATGTTCTTTATCATGTGATTAAAGTAGTTTGCTGAACATGCGCCTGTCAAGCGCGAAAATCTGCTGGAATCCACAATCATTTCCACAAAATCTCACGCCAAGCCAGCCAAAAACGCCCTGCATGCACAAAGGCGGTTGGAAATATGCGCCTCTGCCAGTAATTCTCTGAGCTGCAACCATGGCGGCAGCTCCATTTCCAACCAATCAAATCCGCAGCGTTTTTTACACTGTCACTTAGGGTCTGGACCTGTTAATTTTGACGAAATGGTCGAGGTGATTTTTGGTCAGTGCCATTGGTGAGTGCAAAGAGCCAGGGCGCAGGAAATGCGTGCATGTTGCCTACAGCCTCTTCGAGTGGCAAGCCTTTGCGACTTCAAGCCTTTGCGACTTCAAGTCTTTGCGACAACGCAATCGCCGGAAAGCGCCTGATTTAGGTATCAACTGGCAACTGACTTCAAACGGGATTTTAGTGCACTTGTACTGCAACCCCACTTTAGGCGTAGATTTTGCTTAAAGCGGCACCGGCCCCTCAGTTACAAAAATCAACACGCGGCTGGCGCCGTCCAGCTGCAATAGATTATCTACCCGTCCGGCCAAACCGCTCATCAGGCCTGCCATGCCTGTTGCGCCTGAAGGCGTTGTGGGCACACCATATTCGCCAAGCTTGGCGACAGCGCGGTCGAGTGCTCCTTCGGTGACGGTCATACCGGTAGCATTATGGTGGATGAGGCGCGTTAACGCGGGGGCGGAGGCCTTTCCACAAGCCAGCATTTCGGCGGACGTTTCCAGCGTGCCGGGGAACAGCACAACGTGACCTTTGGCAAGGCCCGCTTTGATGCTGGCAGCGGTTTCCGGCTCCACAACGATGATGCGGGCAGGCATGGCCAAGTGCGCGGCCAGCCCATCTGCCATGGCAGACGCAAAGCCGCCGACGCCGCCTTGCAGGAAAATATGTGTGGGCGGTAGACAGGAGCCACCTTCTATGAGGGCTGCGATTTCTTTGGCGATGATGCTGTAGCCTTCCATCACATCGGCGACGGCAGGTTCATGGGCCAGCTCAGTCGTATCGGCGATAAGGATGCCTTCGCCATTTTTGACAGACTTGGCAGCGGCGGCAACAGCATCTTCATACGTCCCGTCAACGCGCACGATTTCCGCGTCTTGCCTGGTGATGCGATTGGCGCGGGTTTGCGGAACTGAGGCGGGCAAATAGACCCGTGCAGGTGCGCCAGCGAGCTTTGCGCCTGCTGCTACCGCTAAACCGTGATTGCCATCTGAAGCACATATCAGGGCAGGCAAATTCTTGTGCGGGCCTGAAGCGATCATGACCTCAATTCCATCCGCGCCGGTGTGGCGGGCCAGTGCGCGAAGGCCTGCATACATGCCACCGAGCGATTTGAACGAGCCGAGCGGGCGCTTGGCCTCATTCTTGACGATTACCTTGGCAACGCCGAGTTCAGCGGCCAATTCCGGCAGATTTATAAGTGGTGTCGGTTGATAATTACCCCAAATGCGGAGCAGCGCTTCAGGCGTGTCATGTGTTTTCATGAAGGTAGTTGAAGCGAGTTTATAATTAAAATCAATCGGATTCATTAAGGTTGCTGCTGCAACTTTGGAGCGGGTGAAGGGAATCGAACCCTCGTCATAAGCTTGGAAAGCTCCTGCTCTACCATTGAGCTACACCCGCGCCTAATTTCGGCCAAGCAGAATGCGGGGTGGTGGGAGATGTAGGACTCGAACCTACGAAGGCGTAGCCAGCGGATTTACAGTCCGCCCCCTTTGCCGCTCGGGACAATCTCCCGGAACCACGCGATACTGTCGCCAGTACCGGTTTTGCGCCATCGCTGGCGCAGGAACCGTGAGCGCCTTATGGAGATTGGGCTTTGGCCTGTCAACAGGGCAAAGCGCATTGATTGCTATGAAATTTCTAATCCGGCGTTGTTTTTTATAGCGCGGCATAGGCATTGGCAATTCTTGATGATAAGAGTTGCACATGACTGACGAAAAAAATGACCGTTCCGCTAAAGATTCTCACTATGCAACGCTGCGCCGCGAATTCCGTGACCGCAAGGCGGGCGGCCCGCCTCCGAGACGCGAGCGCCCGTCCACGCCTGGAACGCGAAACCCTGAGGGGCTCGTGAGGCTCTACGGCCTGCACACCGTTCGCGCGGCGATTGACAATCCGGAGCGCACCATCACCCGTTTGTTGGTGACACGCAACGCGCTGGAACGTTTGGAAATCGACGACCTGAATGCGCTGGGTTTTGACGCCGAGATCACCGATCCGCGTGCGATTGACAAAGAGCTGGGTTCGGATGCCGTGCACCAGGGCGTGATGATTGAGGCCGAGCCTTTGCGCGCAAAGTCATTATCCGCGCTGAAAAATACCGATTTGATTCTGGTTCTTGACCAAGTGACCGACCCGCATAATGTCGGCGCGGTGATGCGCTCGGCAGTGGCGTTTAACGCCGGTGCGCTGGTGACAACGGCCCGACATTCACCGCAAGAATCCGGCGTTCTGGCCAAGTCGGCCTCCGGCGCACTGGAAATGATACCTCATATCGAAGTGCGCAATCTCGCTGATGCGCTGACAGAAATTGCTGAACTCGGCTTTCAGACCATCGGGCTGGATAGCGAGGCGCCGGTGGAACTGGAAACTTGCTTCACCGGCAAGAAAATCGCGCTGGTTTTAGGCGCGGAAGGCAAAGGCATCCGGCAGAAAACCGGCGAGACTGTTAATACGTTGGCGCGGCTTGAAATGCCCGGCGCGATAAAGTCGCTGAATGTTTCCAATGCAGCAGCGCTGAGCCTGTATGCGGCGCGGAAGTTTTTGAAGTAATATTTGGTTTTGCCTAGGGTCCAAGCCTGTTAATTTCGACGAAATGGTCGAGGTGATTTTTGGTGAGTGTCAAGGCACAGGAGCGAAGGCGCCGGGAAATGCGGGCATGTTGCCTGCGGCCTCTTCGAGTGGCGAGCCTTTGCAAGTACAAGCCTTTGCGACTTCAAGCCAATGCGACATGGCAATCGCCGGAAAGCGCCCGATTTGGGCACCAACAGGCGAATGGCTTCACTCTGCGGCGTCAAACAGTTTGAAAGGGCCGTAAGCCCGTACTGCACTGTTTTCCTTGCGTATTTTCGCCATTCGCCTGCCATTTCATCAAAATTAACAGGTCCAGACCCTAGTTAGACCTGCTGCCGATTTTATAGCGGCCACGTGAATTTGATACTTAAACATAGTCTAGCCCTCGCTGGCCGCTTCTTCTGCAAGTGCATTGATCTTGGCTTCGAGCGCTGAAATGTGGCGTTCGACAGCCTGTTCCGCTGTCGTGTCCGGCCCTCCTGCAAGGACGCGGTCGATATCCATCCAATCTGAAATCAACGTGCCGTCGCCCATTTCATCAGCTTGCTCACGTCTGGCTTGGCGTTTGCCGATCGCCTCCGGATCAATGAGTGCCAGAACACTAACCATGTGATTATAGAGCTTTTCATATTGCTTGTTCGCGGCCATGAAGGGTGCAACGCGTTGCGAGTTTAGATAGGTCTCAACCGTGCCAGTGTGGCCATAAGTACCCTTGGTCTGCGGGTGCGGGGCGAGACTGCCGAATTTTTCGTCACCTTCACTTGAGCTTTGCATGCCCAGCGGATAAAGACGACAGGCGAGCGGCCTGTCAGAGTGAACGCCACAGCCTTTTTCAGTGAGGAAACCGCAATCGCCTTTTTCACTGAGCTTCAGTATTGTGCCGCCAGACGTTGTGTGTTCAGCGATAAAGTCCGTGGTGCTCATGCCAAACAAACGTGCCAACCGCAAAATCTCATAGGGCCCGACCCGAATAGCTTTGCCCTCGCAACAACGGGTGCAACCACCGCACACATACGAAAACGGAGTGTGGCGTCGCATGTCAAACGCAACGCCTAAAGATAGATCACCGTATGGCATTCAATCTGCTCTGCAGCTTTTAGTCAGCATTTAGCTTCAGAAATTCTGATTTTTTGGCCTCACTTGTCAGTTTCGAGTAGCTACTACGCTCACTTGCAGTGAGCTTAATGAAAAGCGACTGCTCGGTCTTTGATAGCTTGCTAAATGTAGACTTTTCTGATGCATCAAGGAGCTGTCCCTTAAGTTTCTGTGAGACTTCTTTTGCATCAACTGTCTTCTTGCCTAACGCTAGCCCAAGCGCCGTCACGCCGAGTATCAATTGAAGTGATCCACGACGTGTGAAGCTGTCGGAATGATCTGTCATGCTGCTGTTCCTATTATATTAAATGTATCACCCTCAATTTTAATAGTGCTGTATGACCTTGCTAAAGTCAATCGAAGTAAAACCTTAAAACCGTGTAATCACGCTGATGCCAAGGCCGTCAAAACCATCCATGTTCATCAGCGCGGCGGGCACTTCATCCAGACTGATGTGCTTGCCGGTCAGCTTTCGGGGGCTGAGTTTGCCAGCCGCAATCATCTCCAGCATCGCGCCATAGCGGTACGCTTGCATGCCGTGGGTGCCGAGCACTTGAAGTTCGTGGCTATTACTTTTGACATCGGGATTTTGGGCAAGGCTTGATCACCGGTCATGAGGCCTGCATGCACGTGGCGGCCGCGACGGCGAAGGCAGGCAATTGAGTTGAAGCAAGTGACGGGTGAACCTAGTGGATTGATTCCAACATTTGGAACCCCCGATTTCTGGCAGCGATGATTTCGTCTGGGTTTGCGCGCCATGTGAAGGGTTTGGCTTCGCTG
>JAYVRA010000049.1:0-28144 GCA_043776635.1 Phyllobacteriaceae bacterium | reverse complement strand
GGTGAACTCAATTCCTGTGCGCATAACCCTGAATCGCACATCCAGCAAAACAAGGGAATCCAAATCTGGACTCCTTCGTTGCGATCAATCCACTAGATTTCGTCAAATTTGTCGTTTTTGACTATGATCCAGTGGCGCCAAAAGCGGACGGCAGACTTTTGTTCCAGCGGGAGCGCGTCCAAGTATATTGCCAAGTGATATGTCAGTGGGACGATGATGCAAAAATCTGGAGCGCCACAACTGCCATACCCAAAGGTGCATCCATACATGAAACGGTGGTTTGGAGAAAGTAAACGGTCAGGCGATTGCGAAATTCGCCCTCAGGTGCCGGAACCTTACCCGCTTTGCGACCGTTTTGGCACTCAATTCCGACGAGTACCAGATCCAAACGCGCACGGAGACCGCTTAGTGATGAAGATACTATCAAAAGCCTGACAATTCAACTCTTTAGGAAAACTAAAATGTCAAAGGTCGGTGATGATTCAGTTGAGGATTTTGCAGAAATGGCCGCGCATTTGCGCGGCAAAATTGAAGTTGTTCGCTATGACGTTGCGACGGTGCTGTCCTCATCCCAAACTCAACGACAGCAAAGTTCGGGGACAGTTTATTTTTTGTCATGCAAAACCGATGATAATTTCAATGCCAAGTTCAAGGGTAAAAAGTAAACTGTCCCGAATTTCCCTTCACCCGTCACAGCCGCATAAAGCTGAGCAGCGGTGCGGAGCTTTAACTCCGCACCCCACCCTCAATCCTTCTTCTTAAACACCCGCTTCGGCTTATCGCTCGCACCCTCGCGTGGCTTATCCCACACCTTCTTCGGCTCGGATGCTGCACCGCTATCAAAACTCTTTGCTGGCTTTTCATAGGGACGCGCAGCGCTTTCTTTTGGCTTTTCCCAAGCCTTCGGTTTGTCAAAAGCCTTCGGTTTGTCAAAGGCCTTCGGTTTGTCAAAGGCCTTCGGCTTGTCAAATGACTTTGCCTTATCAAAACTCATGGCTGGCTTGTCGTATGACTTTGCGCCATCATTCGGCTTATCCCAGCTCTTGGCGGGCTTGGCATAGGTCGCGGCATCGCCTTCGCGGGGCTTATCGTATGACTTTTTGGCGGGCTTATCATATGATTTAGCGTCGCCATATTGCGCCGGACGTGCGTCGCGCTCGGTTTTGTCCCAGCGCGGCTTGTCGTTGAAGGTCGCTTCTTTGCGAGGCGGCAACACGTTCGGGTCGCCGACAAATTTTGTCACGCGCAGGCCCTTGTCACTGCCTTTGACATTGCTGATGGCTTCAAAGAAAGCCTCCGCCCGTTCCGGCCGCACTTCAAAGCGGGTTTCATTTTCCAAAATGCGGATGAAACCAATTTCGCGTTTCGTCACATGGCCGCCCTTGCACAGCGTTGGAATGAGCCAGCGCGGCTCGACATTGTGCTTGCGGCCTTGAGAGACGCGGAACCAGACCCCATTGTCGAAACGCTCGGCATCTTTCTCGCCCGTCGGGGCCATCACTGTCTGCGTGATGTTGCTTTCGGAAAGCTCTTCGGCCACAGGGCGCTTGCTCTGCACCAGCCGCGCATAGGCCAGCGCCATGGCATCCGCGCCATATTTTGCCAGCAAATCCGCACCGAGCTGCTTGTCCTCGTCGCTGGCGTAGGCGTTCACGTCGACACTGTCGATCATGCGCTCGCGCTCTTTTTCGGCAATGTCAGAAACGCTGGGCGCGCGCACCATAATTGCCTGCACCTTTGCCAAATTGAGCAAGCGTTCAGCAGAACGGCGGCGGTGCAGCGGCGAAATGAGGATACAAACGCCCTTACGGCCCGCGCGACCAGTACGGCCGGAGCGATGCAACAGCGTATCCGGATTAGTCGGCAAATCGGCGTGGATAACTAAATCAAGGTTTGGCAAATCAATGCCACGCGCGGCAACATCGGTTGCCACACAAACGCGGGCACGCCCGTCTCGCATGGCTTGCAGCGCATTCGTGCGCTCGGGCTGGGAAAGTTCGCCAGACAGCGACACCACGCCAAATCCACGATTGCCGAGGCGGGACGCAAGGTGTTTAACGCCCTCGCGCGTGGCGCAGAAAACCATCGTGCTCGGCGCGTCGAAATACAAAAGCGCATTGATAATGGCGTTCTCGCGCTCATGCGGCGAAACCGGCATCACGCGGTATTCAATATCCGAATGCTGGCGCTTGTCTGAAACGGTGGCGATGCGCTTGGCGTCATTTTGGAATTTTTGCGCCAGTTTAGCAATTTGCGCCGGCACGGTCGCTGAAAACATCAGCGTACGGCGCTCTTTTGGCGCGGCATCGAGAATGAATTCAAGGTCATCGCGGAAACCTAAGTCCAGCATCTCGTCGGCCTCATCCAGCACGACAGCCTTCAGCGCTTCCAAATCCAACGAACCTCGGGTGATATGATCGCGCAAGCGGCCGGGCGTGCCGACAACAATATGTGCGCCCTGTTGCAGCGCGCGCACTTCTTTGCGCATTTCCATGCCGCCAACGCAGGTCGCCATTTTGGCGCCCGCACCGGCATAAAGCCATTCGAGTTCGCGGGAAACCTGAAGCGCCAGTTCGCGCGTCGGCGCAACAATCAGCGCCATCGGCTGCAACGCCATGCCAAGCCGCTCTTTGCCCTGAAGCAGGCTTTCGGCAATCGCCATACCAAACGCCACCGTCTTGCCGGAGCCGGTCTGCGCCGACACAAGCAAATCCGCCGTGCTGGCATCAGGCTCCAGCATGGCGCTTTGAACGGGGGTTAGCTCTTCGTAGCCTTTTTCCACCAAAGCACGGAAAAGTGCAGGCGCGATTGTTTCTGGCAAAGCCATAAATTTACTTCCTAAATTGCATCCAAAGCAGTGTAGCTTTTGGAAATAGCGAGCCGCAGGACAGCCATTATTGACTAATTGTCCTCGTTCATCGCATTGTTAGTGCTGTATAATTTGCCAATCATATCTTTGGGACTAAGCCACTATACAGCAAGGCAATTCAACAAGCAGATGCCGCCTTCTATAGCGGGAGTGCGCGTAACGCAACCACGCGCTTTTGCATGGGTGCTGTGTGCGGGTGGGGCTCTTCCAACGACTGCGCCGTCATTCCTGTCAAGCGTAACGCAGAGACGGAAACCAGAGTCGTGTCTGTGGATAATTGAGTTGTGCGGGTGGACATTCTTGTCAATGGACAAACTCCAACAGCACACATCTGGATTCCGGCTCTACGCTTCGCTTGGCCGGAACGACAACGCTCGGGCGTGGCTCTATTCCATAAATAATGATTTGGTGCGGACGGCGGGAATCGAACCCGCACGATCGTAAGATCGAGGGATTTTAAGTCCCTTGCGTCTACCAGTTCCGCCACGACCGCATTGGATTGCTTGCCTAATGGATGAAGGCCCATGTTGCAAGCCACGTTGCGCGACATGTTGCAGAAGAATTTGCGAAATTATCCAGCCAGCGCTTGTCGGGGCCAGCGCGCACCCCTATGTCGGTAGTCAAGAACGAGGACGCCCAATTATGACCGACACTGTAACCGCCGCCATGCTCGCTATTGGCGATGAACTTCTCTCTGGCCGCACCAAAGATAAAAACATTGGACACTTGGCAAGCATCCTCACCGCCGTCGGCATTGATCTCAAAGAGGTGCGTATAGTGGCCGACGAGGAAGACGAAATCATCGCGGCGCTTAACGCGCTTCGCGGCCGTTATGATTATGTGTTCACCTCCGGCGGCATTGGCCCCACGCATGATGACATTACGGCGGATGCGATATCCAAAGCCTTCGGTCTGCCCTGCGAGCATGACGCCGCTGCCATGAAGTTGCTGGGCGATTCGTATTCAACCCGCAATATTGATTTCAACGAGACCCGTCAGCGCATGGCCCGTATGCCGCGCGGCGCATCGCACATTTCAAATTCCGTTTCGGTAGCGCCTGGATTTGTGGTGGGGAACGTCCACGTCATGGCAGGCGTGCCGTCGGTGTTTGAAGTCATGGTTGATGCCGTGTTGCCAACACTGCGCACAGGGGCCAAGTTGCAATCCATCGCCATACCTTGCGACTTCGGCGAAGGCATGATTGGCATTCCGCTGCGCGATATTCAAAAGGCACACCCCGATACCATCATCGGCTCCTACCCGAAAATGGTAGAAGGCCGCTATGCTGTAGAGCTCATCGTTCGCGCCCGCGAACAAGACAAGTTAGAGCTGGCCGCAGATGCCGTCCGCCTCATGCTAACCGGGCTCGACAAGCAGCGGCGCGAGGCTGAAACGCCGGCTGGCTGATGGTTTTGAGTGGCCGGAGCGCTCGGGTCTATGTCAGCACTCCTCCCGCACCGGTTCTGTGCGCTTTCCGCATCATGTTCGTGCGTTCGCCGACCGCTTGGCAGCCTTGCCAAATTAAGGTCGTAGGGGCTAAAGCAGAGACATCAAATCTCATATGTGGAGCGCCTAAATGTCCCTGCCCGAAAAAGCTTTTCCTGTATCTTGGGACCAGTTCCACCGCGATGCCCGCGCCTTGGCTTGGCGTTTGTCGGCACTGGAAAAAAACTGGAAAGCCATGGTGGTCATCACCCGTGGCGGGCTGGTTCCCGCCGCCATCATCTGTCGCGAACTCGGCATTCGCATGATCGAAACCGTCTGCATCGCCTCCTATCACGACTATACAGAACAGGGAGAACTCAAAGTTCTCAAGGACATAACGCCGGAACTTCTCGAAAATGACGGCGAAAATGTTTTGATTGTTGACGACCTCACCGACACCGGCAAGACCGCCGCAATCGTCCGCGCCATGATGCCAAAAGCCCATTTCGCCACCGTCTACGCCAAGCCGAAAGGCCGCCCGCTGGTCGATACATTCGTCACCGAAGTCAGCCAGGACACGTGGATTTTCTTCCCCTGGGATATGGGCATGACCTATCAAGCCCCGATTGCCGAAGGGCATAAGGGCTAACTCAGCCCGCCATAAAATTGCATTATTTTCACTGCTAAGGTCGTGCTAAACGGGTGATTAACTCGTTTGCCGGATAATGAATACTGGGCGCGACGCCTGCCAGATTCATTGTAACTTGATTGCCTTTTTACTTGATGAAACAACCACTTGACCCCGATGATCTGGAAACACCGCGCCCGCAAGTCGGCGCGTTTGTCTGGTTATTTCAGGGCGGAATTCTAAAAGTATTGCTAGTCACCAGCCGCGATACCGGACGCCTTGTTATTCCTAAAGGCTGGACCGAAAAGAAATTGACGGACCCAGAGGCCGCCGCCCGTGAAGCGTTTGAAGAGGCCGGCATCACTGGCAAGATCAAAGACGAACCTTTCGGTTCATACGCCTATACCAAGCTCATCGGCCCGGGCTTTGCCCTGCCCTGCATCGTCGATGTTTACTCAATGCAAGCCTCAAAAGTCCTTCCCAAATGGCCCGAAAAAAGCGAACGCAGCCGTCATTGGTTTGATTTGGACACAGCAGCCAGCAAAGTCGCCGAGCCGGAACTTGCTGATTTAATACGAAATTTCGTTCCAACCTTGTAATTTGCAGCACGATAGACGATTTGCAGGCTGTGTATTTCATACAATCACACAAAGGGAAAACTCATGACAATTTCTATGTATTCAGCAAGCGCCCCAGTTTTGCTGCAAATGCTCGGCTCGCTCACTATTACCCTCAAGAAGACTGAGGAATATGCCAAGTCAAAAGGCTTTGATGCCGCCAATATTTTGAACGACCGCATCATCGCCGACATGTTGCCTATGGCCAAGCAAGTTCAAGTTGCCTGCGATTTCGCCAAGGGCACAATGGCCCGCATTTCCGGCAAGGAAAATCCAAAACATGAAGATAATGAAAAGACAGTCGAAGACTTACTTGCCCGTATCGCCAAGACTACTGAGTTTGTGAAGTCTTTCGCCCCGTCTGATCTGGATGGCCAAGAGGAGCGCGTGGTGACGATTAAGATTCGTGACAATGAAATGTCATTTCCAGCGCAGACTTATTTGACAAATTACGCCATGCCGAATTTTTTCTTCCACGTTACTACGGCCTATGCGATCGCCCGTAAAAATGGCGTGCCAATTGGCAAGTTTAATTACATGGGTCGCGAATAAACTACTTAATCAGAGAGAGGAAGCACGCCCGTGCTTCCTCTCATTCCCACGCCTCTACCAGTTCGTCATACACTCTCACAGGCGAAAAACCTGCTTTTTGGTACATAACCAGTGCTTTAGGGCTATCCAAAGTATTAGTTTGGATTGTAACGGATTTGGGATTTTTATCCCAAGCCGAATTTATTGCTTCAGACAGCATAAAATTTGCCAAGCCCCGCTGCTGATACTGCGGTAGTAAACCAAAATATTGGATATCGGCATTTTCAGGCTGCGAAGCACCATCAATTTCAAAGAATCCCGCAGGGCAACCATCAACATAAAGCACCCAAATATCAGCTTTACCGGAGATCAAAATGGTTTGTAGTTGTGAATAGTCAAGATTACGCCGGATAAACCAATGGTGTGGTTTGCCAACTTCCCGATAGAGATAGCTGTAAAAAGAAGGGGCCATACCATTGGTCTTTATCAGTAAGACTTTATGACCAGAAGGCAGAGGCACACGATACGCAGGGCGCATTTTCATCTCAAGCTCGGTGATGTGGGCGGTGAGATAGCGCGGCGTCGGCGCTGGTTTAACTGGTTCAATCGCACCAGGCACCACTGGCGTTTCGCCCGGCAGGCCCCATTCCGACCATGATCCATCGTAAAGCGCGTGGTCTTTATGGCCGATGCTTTCCAAGGCAAACGAGATTACAGCAGCAGTGACGCCGGAGCCGCAGGTGGTGACGACCTCGCGGTTGAGATCAATATGATGGCTTTTAAAGGCGTCCTCAAGCGCGGCTATATCTTTGAGGCTGCCGTTTTCTATAAGCATATTGAACGGCAAAGAGTTGGCCCCAGGCATATGACCACCACGCAGGCCCGCGCGCGGTTCGGGCATGGTTGCGGCGAAGCGGCCAGCGGAACGGGCATCAGCAATGGTGGTGTTTCCGGCTTTCACGAGCGTCAGCATTTCAGCGCGGGATTTCACTTTTGCATCATCGCGTTTGGCTTTGAATTGCTTGTTAGCCAGAAAGGAGACGTCCGACGTAACTGGCAATTCAGCGGCAACCCAAGCCGGAAATCCGCCCTCCAAAATGAAAACATGTTTTGCGCCAAAGGTGCGCAATGTCCACCAGACGCGGGCGGCGGAGAACAGGCCTGTGCCGTCATAGACCACGATAGTATCGTCATTGGATATGCCTAAGCCACTGGCAATATTGGAAAATTCAGCTTCACTTGGCAACATGTGCGGCAGGCTGCCGGACTTGTCGGCGTTAGCATCAATATCAAAAAACACCGCGCCAGGAATGTGTGAGGCATCATATTCGATCTTGGCATCACGCTTTTGATCCGGCAGATACCAAGAGGCATCGATGATGGAGATATCGATATTGCCTAGACGCGCGGCTAGCCACTCTGGCGATACAACAAACTTGCTCTTGGTCGTCATCATTGTCTCCTAATGGCCTTTCGGCATAGCGCCAAAACGGATACGGAAGCGCCGGTTCTCACGACCCTTCTTTTCAATTTTAGCGATATGAATGAGGCCGATTTCGCCTTTATGCAGCACATGCGTCCCGCCGCATGGCTGGCTGTCCACACTGCCATTTGTTCCAATAACCACGAGCCGCAAGCGCCCCATGCCGCGCGGCGGGCGGGCATTTTTGGATTTTATGATGGCGGGATTGTTATCCAGTTCTGATTCTTCAATCCATTGCAGCGTTACAGGATGGTTTTGCACCACAAGCTTTTGGAGAGCCCCGGTGACAAATTCGCGGGTGTATGTTGGGTCCGGAAGATCGAAATCCACGCGGCTTTCGTCTTCTGCAACAGCTGCACCAGTAATAGGAAACGGGCAGACAACTGACAAGAGATGGCAGGCTGTATGCATCTGCATCAGTTTGAAACGACGATCCCAGTTGAGGGCAACGCGGACTGTTTCTCCAATTTCAGGAAGCGCGGAGCCAGGCCGGACGAAATGAATGACTTGCTCCTTAGTTTCGCCCGTGACCGTTCCCGTGATCGGCACAACAATATCATTGCCAAGCATCATAGTGCCAGTGTCGCCGGGTTGGCCGCCGGATGTAGCGTAGAAAATTGTCTGATCCAGAATGATGCCACCCGCTTCAATTATACCGGTCACTTTGGCAATGCAGGTCTTCATATAGGCATCGTCGCGGAACAGCAGCGCCATCATGCGGCCTCATAGGGGACAACAATTTCCCGTTTGCTCCCAAGCCATTGCGGCACTGGAAGGCCTTTACCTTTCAAGAATTCCGGATTGAATAGCTTCGACTGATAGCGCGTTCCGCTGTCACACAGGATAGTGACAATGGTGTGCCCCGGGCCTAAATCACGCGCTAAACGGATAGCGCCTGCGATATTCACACCCGACGAACCGCCGAGACAAAGGCCCTCATTTTCGACGAGATCAAACACGATTGGCAGCGCTTCAGCATCGGAAATTTGGTAAGAAAAGTCCGGTATGAAGCCGTCCAAATTGGCGGTGATACGTCCCTGCCCGATGCCTTCGGTGATGGATGACCCAGCCATCTTAAGTTCACCGCTGTTGTAAAAGCTGTAAAGTGCTGCACCATCCGGATCAGCCAAACCAATTTTGATATGTTTGTTATGTGCTTTCAATCCGTCCGCAGTGCCGGCGAGTGTTCCGCCCGTGCCGACGGCGCAGATAAACCCGTCAACTTTGCCGTTTGTCTGGTTCCAAATTTCTTGTGCAGTAGTGGCGGAGTGACCGTCGCGGTTTGCCGTATTATCGAATTGATTGGCCCAGATTGCGCCATTTGGTTCAGTTTTTGCCAGTTGTAAGGCCAAACGGCCGGATAATTTCACATAATTGTTTGGATTTTTGTACGGAACGGCCGGAATTTCGATAAGCTCAGCGCCCATCAGGCGCAGCGCGTCTTTCTTTTCTTGCGCTTGCGTATCCGGAATAACAATGACAGTTCGATAGCCCAGCGCCTTTGCGACCAGCGTCAAACCGATACCTGTATTGCCTGCAGTGCCCTCAACAATGACGGCGCCGGGGCGCAGCAGCCCACGTTTTTCGGCATCACGGATGATGAAAAGGCCAGCGCGGTCCTTCACTGACTGACCGGGATTCATAAATTCGGCCTTGCCAAGAATATCGCAGCCGGTAATTTCTGAAGCCCTTTTGAGGCGGATGAGCGGTGTGTTGCCAATCACATCAATGACGGAAGACATTCGAATTTTCCTTTAGTAAATTTGGCCTGAGGGTAGAAAACCGCGCGCTTTGGCGCAAGGTGTAGAGGCCTCAAGTTGTTGCAAAATAGAGATATTTTTCTGCAAATATGTCAAATACCAGCGAAATAATGTCGATACATTCAAATCCACCAAGAATATTACCGCGTAATAGATTATAGAAATTGAAACCGGACAAATAAAATAAATGCATTCTGCTGGAATTGAATCTTTAGACGGACTGTTTTCGCGCTATGTGGCGGGTTCACTTCCTGAGCCTGCGCGGGTTTTGGTGGCAGCGCACTTGTCGCTTAAACCTGAGCAAAATCATATAGTTAGTATGTTGGAAAACTTAGCGGGGGACGCTTTGAATGAGGTCGAGCCGCACCAGACTGGCAGTCGCGAGACGCAATTGGCGGCGGTTTTTGCAGCCCCTACATTGGCTGAAAAGCGGATAAGTCGTCCCGAATCTGGAATTTTACCATCAGAATTGTATGATTTTATCGGTCATGATCTTGAAAGCATACCATGGCGGACGAAAATGCCGGGTTATCGTGAATTCTCGCTCGGTGAAATTGACGGCTGCGAGGCTAAGATGTTGTGGATAAAAGCGGGGCGAAAAATGCCTTCCCACACACATGAAGGAAGCGAGATAACTCTGGTCATTGATGGCGCTTTTTCGGATGCGGCAGGGCGTTATGGCCGGGGCGATATTTCGCTGGCTGATGATGATGTGAACCATAGTCCAGTGGCTGAAGTGGGGCGTCCTTGCATTTGTTTTGCCGTTACTGACGCGCCCTTGCGGCTTACAGGGTCATATCGCCAGTTTTTCAGCGATTTTATCGGTAGATGAATCTTTATCGCGCCGCGCCAAAAGACGGGATTGTCTGGATAACCGGAGGCTCATCTGGAATTGGGCGTGCTTTGGCGATTGAACTGGTAAGGCGCGGCTGGCGGGCGGCGGTATCGGCTCGTAAAATTGAAGCCTTTGATTCTAAACAAGAAAATGTGCCGGATTTAGAGTCTAAAATTAGCATCTATCCCTGCGATGTGACAAACGCGGTTTCTGTTGCGAAGACCGTTACGGCCATTACCAAGGACTTGGGGCCAATCGCGTTGGCTATTTTCAATGCGGGAAATTACATCCCTATCACGGGCAACCAGCTTGCGATTTCAGATTTTTCAAAAACGTTTGATGTCAATTTCATGGGCGTTATCAATGGGTTAGTGCCTGTAGTCGAGCACATGAAGGAGACTGGCAGAGGGCAGATTGCGGTCACCGGATCGGTCACTTCTTACGGCGGGCTGCCGACTGCTGCTGCCTATGGCGCGTCCAAGGCGGCGCTAAATTCTATGGCGCAGAGCCTTAAATTTGATCTGGATCGCATGAATATACGGATCCAGATAATTAATCCGGGCTTTGTGGTGTCCGAACTCACCAAAAAGAATGAATTTGCCATGCCAACCTTGATGAAAACAGAAGATGCAGTGCTGCGCATTGTCAAAGGGCTGGAATCGGGCGGGTTTGAAATTACGTTTCCCAAGCGCCTTTCGTATATTTTGAAGGTTGTTAACCGCCTGCCGTTTGCGTTGTATTTTTGGCTCGTAGCGAAGGCTACCGGTGCGGACAAGCCGCTATAACAGCGATCGCCAACCGCACGAAGAAGGTACGGAAAAGATGCGGAACGGGTGCGGGAAGCGCTCGAAGACAGTGTGTGTGCAGATTGCATAAATAATCAAGCTGTCTTACCAATACGTCAATAGCTTTGGGGGGGTGGAGCGTTGCGTAAGTTGATTTATGGGCTGGTATTTTTAGGCGTGCTCGTCGCGCTGGCTTTTGCGTTTGGGCCTCGCGTTGAAGCAGATACAAAAATCACATTTGACACCGGCACTATCGGCGCGGATCCTGACGCCTATGTTGCGAAAAGCGAAGCGGCGATACCTGGCATTCGCGAGGGGATGCAGAAGGAAATCATTTGGGCCTTTCCCGCCTCCAAGGCGAGGACGCCGATTGCGCTTGTATACATTCACGGCTTCTCCGCGACCAAGGGCGAGATGCGGCCCGTGCCGGATCTGGTCGCAAAAGCGCTGGGTGGAAACCTGTTCCTCACCCGCCTGCACGGCCACGGACAGGACGGCGCGGCGATGGCAACTTCATCAGTCAATGACTGGGTGAACGATATGGCCGAGGCCTTAGCAATCGGCCATATGCTGGGTGAGAAAGTCATCGTGATGAGTACCTCCATGGGAGGCGGGCTTAGCACATGGGCGGCCATTGACCCGACGCTTTCCAAGCAGATCGATGGGCTGGTTATGATTTCACCAAATTACGGAGTTCAGGCATCGGGTGCATTTTTGCTGACTGCGCCTTTTGGCGAGCAGTTGGCAAACATGATTGTTGGTAAGGAACGCAGCTTCGTTCCTGAAAATGCGCTCCACGCAAAATTCTGGACACCGGCCTATCCCACAAAATCTGTATTGCCGATGGCGGCCCTAACCAAGCTGGTAGCGGCACTTCCAGTGGAACAAATTAAGCAACCTGCCCTGTTCATTTATTCGGAGACCGACAATGTGGTGCAGCCGGCGCTGATTAAAGCCATAGCCGCCCGCTGGGGCGGGCCACACGAAATTCACGCGCTGGCGAAGAATGATGATCCCTACAGCCATGTGATTGCCGGCGATGCGCTGTCACCCTCGACAACTGGAGAAGTTTCTGGTCTAATAATAGCGTGGGCAAATGGTTTAAGTCATTGAATATGCTAATGTTTGCACACAAGAATTTGTAATAGTCGACGACTTAAAGAGCGTCGGGGCTGGCGCTATCGCATGATTATTACAGTCGCTAAGACCAATTTAACAACGGAGAAACTATGAAAAAACTTCTGATTATCTCAACGTCAATATTAGCGCTGTCGTTATCAGCCGCCAGTGGTGCAAGTGCAATACAAATGACCAAGCCTTCGGCCGGTGTGGATTTGCCGGTTGTCAGCGTGAAGGCCACGACACATAAAATGCGCTCTGCGGGTTTTTTGAAGGCTGCATTGGAAAAGAAGGGCGTCACTGTCACCAGCATCCACCGCGAAGGCCAGGTCTATTTGTTCCTTGTGGATAGTGCAGGCACGACAGCAATTGTGGCAGTTGATGGATATTCCTCCGAAATTATCGGCGTGAATGTTTTGACCTATGCAGCTGGCATTGTGGAGCGTCCAGTTAATTCCGCTGGCGTTCACTTTGTGGATTTCAGCTATAAATTTGGCTATATCGTAGAAGAAAGCGTGTATTTGAGCTACACAGAAATCACATCCGAGGAATATTCGTCAACTGAAGAATACACCGAGGTTTCGTATGAGGAGTCTGAGGAAGTTTCTTACGAAGACGTGACTTATGACGAAAACACCACCGAGGAAGATGTGGCTGACCTTGATCAAGGCACACCGGGTGATGAAGCAGGAGACACTGAGGCTGATATTCAAGACAATGCGGACGAGCCGGAAGATGCCGGAACAAGCGATAACGGCGGCGATGATTCCGGTACGGATGATTCCGGTGGTGGCGACGATGGCGGCGATTCTGGCGGTGATGATACCGAGGGCTGATAAAGCCTCGCCATTTAGATGAGACTCTAAACGCCCGAATTCATGTTCGGGCGTTTTTTATTGTGGCCATTAGAGCAACGCACGCCGATGTGAAACCGGCGCATTGCTCTAACGCAAAATCGCACCCACTTTGCCGAACGATGCTTTTGCGTGACCAAACGACGTTGCCGGTGTTTCGGTGACAGTGCACTTAATTGCGCTGATGGGTTTCGTCAAATTGTGATTCGATGGCAGGATGCAATTAAGCGCACTGTCACCGAAATAAAGCTGGCGGAATTGCCGGACGCCGCTATGACGGCAGCTGTGAAGAGGGCAGTCCAAGGCGGTATTCGGGGCGGAACAAGTTTATGAAACAGATTGTCCTTTTCACGCGGTGGAAGGGCACGTCAGCAAACGGTAAATCGCTATACGAAAGCGACAAAAACTCAGTCTTGCTCCCAAAACAAAAAACGCCCGGAATTTATTCGGGGCGTTTTTGTCTCAATAATTACGCAGCGCGGTTCGGGCGGAAGCGGCGCTTCTTCTTGGCGGGGGCGTTGGCATCTGCACCAGCGGCCTTTGTTGGCGCGAAGGCGGGGTGCAATTTCACCGGGTCGACGTCACCCTCATTGCGACGGCGATTTTGGGCATTGCCTGCGGGCTTCGCAGTCGCCGGCTTGCTGCTGTCGTTGCGCGGCGCGTTGTTGGTGCGGGCCGGACGGCTGTTCGGGCGGGCACCACGCGGGTGGCGATGCGGGCTGGCCGGACGTTCGGCATCATTGTCAACGCTGTTGGAACGGGGCTTGACCACGAATTGCGGCTTCACGCCTTCCGGCAGTTTATGACGGATAAGGCGCTCAACGGCGCGCAATTTGTCGGCTTCATCCGCAGCCAAAAGCGTGATTGCAATGCCATCCGCGCCATTACGCGCCGTGCGGCCTATGCGGTGGACGTAGCTGTCTGTATCATCAGGCAGTTCAAAATTAATCACATGTGTGATGTTTTGAACGTCGATACCGCGAGCGGCGATGTCAGTCGCGACAAGAATTTTATTCACGCCGGACTTGAAATCATTCAAGGCTTTTTGGCGGGCGTTCTGCGACTTGTTGCCGTGAATGGCGGCGACATTGAAACCATCAATTTCCAAATGGCGCACCACAGTATCCGCGCCATGCTTGGTGCGGGTGAAAACGATGACACGTTCCATTTCCGGCTGATTAAGCAGCGCGGAAAGACATGCGCGCTTTTCGCCCTTGCCGGTGTGGATGACGCTTTCGGTGATCTTGGCAACGGTCGTTGCCGGCCGGTCAACCTCAATACGAACCGGATTTTTCATCAGGCTTTTAGCCAGATTTTCGATTTCGTCCGGCATGGTGGCGGAGAACAGTGCGGTGCGGCGATGCTGATTGGTCTGTGCTGCTATTTTGCGAACATCATTGATGAAGCCCATGTCGAGCATACGGTCGGCCTCATCCAGCACCAAAAACTTCGTGCTGTGAAGTTTTACCGCGCCCTCTTTCATCAAATCGGACAGGCGGCCCGGCGTGGCGATAAGAAAATCAACACCGGGAAGCATCTTTTTAATCTGCGCAAAGCGCGGCATACCGCCCAGCACAAGCGCGGTGGAGAGATGCGTGTTCTTGGAAAACTGGCGGATGCACTCCTCAATCTGCACGGCAAGTTCGCGCGTTGGCACGAGGATGAGTGCACGGGCGCAGTTGTGCTGGCGCTTATCGCCCATAGTCATGATTTCGCGGATGATCGGCAGCACAAAGGCGGCAGTTTTACCGGAACCGGTTTGGGCGACGCCCAAAACATCACGGCCTTCAATCTGCGGTGGGATGGCTTTAAGCTGGATTGGCGTCGGTGTTGTGAAACCTTCGGCCTCGAGCGTGGTCAAAATTTGGCCGGAAATGCCGAGCGCGGCGAAGCCGTTGGTAGTAGTAATATCAGTCAAAATAGTCAACTTTCAGCGCAAAAATCGCGCAAGGCGCAGCGCCGCAATATCGCGCACTGCAATGGTTCGAACGGTGAGACTTTGTTTCGTCGCTTTAATCGTAGCCGCTGCACAAAAGGCGCTTGGCTGGAAAAGCTCCAGGTCTCGGGTGATCCGCACAATAGGGACAGCCCTGGAGGTGCGGTTCGCACCTGACCGTTAATTCGGAAAGGAGCGGGGTTGGCGCGAAAACATAGAAAGGCCCGACAGGCGCTAATATCGCGTTGATTGCTCTATGCGATATTTTTTGGTGCAAAGCAACAGCCGAGAATTTTTGTTCAGACTTTCGGCTGCTGCATCTTGAGCGACATATTAACCAGCGCCGCGCCGATAGCGGCGAACACGGCGGAGGCCAGATAGGCTTTTGGAATCGAACCAGATTCCGGCAAATACAGTCGCCGCGCCGCCACTTAAAACTGCGTGAGGCAATAGCCTAAGAGGCGATGCTCGTGGCTAAATTTGAGCAGTGAAATGGCGGGCCGGTTCACTGACTAGACCAATTCCACATCGACCACACCGCAGACGGCCTTAATGGCGGCGGCTATTTGTGTGGTGATTTTATAGCGCTCTTTCAGCTCTATTTCGATTTCGCGCTTTCCATCATCTTGGATTAAAATCAGCGACACTTGGCCGTCACCGCGCTGGCCCAGATATTGTGGCAATACTGCGACAGGGGCTGCATCGCGCAGGAAAACCCGCAGCGATTTTTGTACCCGCGCTGCTTCCTCTTCCAGTGCGCTCACTGTTTGGATGCGCAAGGAAATGCCTTCCGGCCGGTCTTCCGCACCGACGGTGATGACCACGGAACGGCCCGCCTCAAGCACGTCGCGATATTCATTGAGGCTTTCGGCAAACAGCACACCCTCGAATTGGCCAGTGCTGTCTGAAAAGCTGACGATGCCCATTTTATTGCCGGTTTTGGTGCGGCGTTCCTGCTTGGAAATGACGGTGCCCGCCAGCCGGCCGGCCGTTGCGCCGCGCTTTACGGCGGCAGAAAACTCAGCAAATGTCTGCACGCGCAACTTGGCGAGCAGCACGTTATATTCATCAAGCGGATGGGCGGACAGGTAAAATCCAGCCGCTTGAAACTCGCGGTGCAAGCGTTCGGAGATTGCCCATGGCGTGGCGGCGGGCAGCATCAACTTCTCCGGCTCAGCGCCGCCTCCAAGGCCGAAAATATCCGCTTGCCCCGATGTGGCTTGGTCCTGCGTGCGAGCGGACAAGCCGATCATCCGATCCATACCGGCACTGAGACGCGCGCGTTCATGGCCGAACGCATCCAGCGCGCCGCAGTTAATCAGGCTTTCAAGCACACGGCGATTCACCAGCTTGATATCAATACGGGTAAGGAAATCTTCCAGCGATTTGAACGGCTTATCACCGCGCATTGCGACAATATGATCGACAGCGGCCTCGCCGATGCCCTTGATGGCAGCGAGTGAATAGTAAATTTTATTATCACCAACCTCGAAAATACGATGCGATGTATTGACTGAAGGCTGCGCCACCTCAATGCCGAGCCGCAGCGCATCACGGCGGAAATCGGTTAGCTTTTCGGTATTGGCCATATCATAAGTCATGGACGCGGCCAAAAACTCGACCGGATAATGCGCCTTCATATAGGCCGTCTGGTAGGACACGATGGCGTAAGCGGCTGCGTGAGATTTGTTGAAGCCATAATCCGCAAACTTGGCAAGCAGGTCAAAAATCATATTGGCTTGCGGTTTTGGCACGGCGCGTTCGACCGCACCGCTGACGAAACGCTCGCGCTGCTGGTCCATTTCGGCGCGAATTTTCTTGCCCATCGCACGGCGCAAAAGATCAGCTTCGCCAAGCGTGTAGCCGGAAAGCACCTGCGCGATTTGCATCACCTGCTCTTGATAAACGATAACCCCCTGCGTTTCTTTCACCAGATGATCGATACGCGGGTGGATGGAGGCGATTTCCTCTTCGCCATTTTTGCGGGCATTATAGGTCGGGATGTTCTCCATCGGACCAGGGCGATAAAGCGCGACGAGCGCAATGATATCCTCAATCCGGTCCGGCTTCATGCCGATCAGCGCTTTTCTCATACCAGCCGATTCCACTTGAAACACACCAACGGTTTCACCGCGCGAGAGCATTTCGTAGGATTTTGCGTCATCGAGCGGCAGCAGCGCCAGATCAATAGTGACGCCGCGACGGGCGACCAGCCGCACAGACATTTCGAGAACCGTGAGCGTTTTCAGGCCCAGAAAGTCGAACTTAACGAGGCCGGCTTGCTCAACAAATTTCATATTAAATTGCGTGACCGGCATATCCGAGCGCGGATCACGATAAAGCGGGACGAGTTGCGACAAAGGCCGGTCGCCGATCACTATACCGGCCGCGTGAGTGGAGGCGTGGCGGTAAAGCCCTTCAAGTTTGAGCGCCATTGACAAAAGCCGCTCGACCACCGGCTCGCGATCACGCTCTTCTCGCAGCTTTGGCTCCCCCTCGATGGCTTGCGCCAGCGTTACCGGATTGGCCGGATTGGCGGGGACCAGTTTGCACAGGCGATCCACCTGCCCGTATGGCATTTCGAGAACGCGCCCGACATCGCGCAGTACCGCGCGGGCTTGCAGCGTTCCGAATGTGATAATCTGCGCAACCTGATCGCGGCCATAGCGCTGTTGCACATAGCGAATGACCTCTTCGCGCCGTTCCTGACAAAAATCGATATCAAAGTCGGGCATGGACACACGGTCCGGATTGAGAAAGCGCTCGAACAGCAGCGAAAAGCGCAAGGGGTCCACATCCGTAATTGTGAGAGCATAAGCGACAAGCGAACCCGCGCCCGAGCCACGGCCCGGGCCGACCGGAATGCCGTGAGCCTTTGCCCATTTGATAAAGTCGGCCACTATGAGGAAGTAACCGGGGAATTTCATCTTCTCGATAACGTTGAGCTCAAAATCCAAGCGTTCCCGATAGTCGGTCTCCGCAAAACCATCAACCATACCGATCTTGGCTATACGTTCTGCCAGACCTTCGACCGCCTGACGCTTCAGCTCACCGGCCTCAGCCTTCAGGGCATCCTCCTCGCCGCTTTGCGAATTGCCCGTAAAGCGTGGTAAAATTGGTGCGCGGCCTTCCGGATAGAAACTACAACGTCTGGCAATTACCGCAGTGTTGTCGACCGCCTCCGGCAAGTCCGCGAACAGCTTGACCATGTCAACGCCAGGGCGCAGATAATTGTCCGGTGTCACGCGGCGGCGGTCATCAATCGACAAAAGCGAACCGGCGGCAATCGCCAGCAGCGCATCGTGAGATTCATAATCCTCGCGGTAAAGAAAGAATGCCTCGTTGGTGGCCACAATGGGTAATTCCCGCTCATAGGCAAGTTCCAGCATCCGCGCCTCATGCGCCTTGTCATAGCCTTGGCAGCGCTGCACTTCGACATAGAGCCTGTCGCCAAAACAGGCCTCAAGCGTTTCCAGCCGCGCTGTAGCCACTTCCGGACTTGAAACAATGATGCTATCAATCGGACCAGCAAGACCACCGGTGAGCGCGATGATCCCTGCCCCTGAAGTTTGCAGCCAATCACTCTTTATGTTGATGGGATCACCCGTCGGCGTTTCCATAAATGAGCGACTGACAATCTCCACCAGATTGGTATAACCTTCAGTATTTGCCGCCAGAAACACCATGGTTGGAAACGACGGCAGTTCTTTCTTCACGCCGCTGACTTGCGGAAGCGACGCTTTATCACCAAAATCTATTGCCATCTGGCAACCGATCAAGGGCTGCACTCCGGCTTTCGATGCCTTTTGAGCAAATTCCAATGCGCCAAACAAATTCGCCGCATCAGTTATCGCAATGGCTGGCGCGCCATCGTGGGTGGCAAAATCAACAATCTTCAAGACCGGCAGCGCGCCTTCAAGCAGCGAATAAGCAGAATGCACGCGCAAATGTATGAACTGCTTCGGCGCTGGCTTTAACCGCTCTGTTGACACTGCACTTGCCCCTTAATCCGGTTGAGTCTGACGAAGCGTAGTTATCAGACACGGCGGGCAAAACGTCCAGCAAACAATGCGGTCTGTCCCGTCAAAAACAGGACGGAACGCAAATTAGAACGCACCAACCATCAGGCCGACGGTTGCAACAAACAGGGAAACCGACATAAAGGACAAAAGGTCTTGAACGAAATCAGACATGCTATTTACTCCAATGTTTTGTTTATATTCCTTCTTTGTTCTAATTCTGTTCTTTTGTCAATCGTGCTTTTCTGTATATTTTGTAAAATAAATAATTTTTTGGTGCTTTCAAAATAGTTAGCGGACGCCGTCACGACCGCAAGGCAAGCTGTAACGACTCGCATATTTTGTCAGCGAACCGTCCACTGTATCCAATTAACCGCATTGTCGTGGACGTTCTCAAGCTAATTGCAAAAGTAAGGGATGGTGAAAATATTAACACGCACTTTTGGTTTGCTTTTTTAAAGTTGAAAATGACAGCATTTTTAACAAAAGTCATAAATAAATGCTCCACGGTAGAGCCAGCATAATTCTTGCTCTGTCCGATCCAACAAATACCGGTAAGTTAGGATCTGGACCTATTAATTTTGACGAAATGGTCGAGGTGATTTTTGGTGAGTGCCAAGTGTCAAGGCACAGAAGCGAAGGCGCCGGGAAATGCGAGCATTTTGCCTTCGGCCTCTTCGAGTGGCAAGCGTTTGCGACAACGCAATCGCCGGAAAGCGCCCGATTTGGGCACCAACAGGCAACTGGCTTCACTCTGCGGCGTCAAACAGTGCAGAACGGGCTTTAGCCCGTTCTGCACTGTTTTCCTTGCATAGTTTCACCATTCGCCTGCCATTTCATCAAAATTAACAGGTCCAGACCCTACATGTTAGATCATCTGATGTTGATGTTAGAAATAATTTTAGCAAATATCAAAATGATAAGAGACACGTAATTCACTGTCGGATATATGGGCATCTATGAATATTATTCTCACGAGTGCGCAACTTGAAATTGCTGTTGCGAAATTAATGGAATGCGATTTTGTGGCCGTGGATACTGAGTTTATCCGCGAGACAACATTTTGGCCGGAACTTTGCCTCGTGCAATTGGCAACGCCGGACTACGCCTGCATTGTCGATCCATTATCACCGGATATAGATCTTGCAGCTTTCTTTGCCTTGATGGGCAACAGCGCAGTGACCAAAGTATTCCACGCGGCACGGCAAGATGTTGAAATTGTGCATAAACTAGGCGGCCTTATCCCCGCTCCGATGTTCGATAGCCAAGTCGCGGCAATGGTGTGTGGATTTGGTGACTCCATTTCTTATGACCAACTGGTTATGCGCATGACAGGCGTTCATCTGGACAAGACATCGCGTTTTACCGACTGGCGTCAGCGTCCCCTCAGCGAAATGCAACTTAATTATGCGTTAGCCGATGTTACACATCTGGCAACGATTTATCCTGTTCTCAAAGCCAAGCTGGAGACCGCAGGTCGTACTGAATGGGTCAAGGAAGAGATGGAGACGCTGTGCTCGGTAGATACCTATGAATTGCTGCCTGAAGATGCCTGGAAGCGCCTTAAAATGCGCGTGCGCAAACAAATTGAATTGGTTGTGTTGCAGCGTGTGGCGGCATGGCGGGAAATTGAGGCCCGCACCCGCAATGTACCGCGCTCGCGCGTTCTCAAAGACGATACAATTTATGAAATAGCCCAGCAACAGCCCAAGGACCAAACCCTGCTTGGCCGGCTGCGCACCATTCCAAACGGATGGGAACGGTCTGGTCCCGGCCAAGAGTTGCTCAAAGTCATTATTGCCGCAATTGATACACCAAAGGAATTATTACCAAAGCTGCCACGTCATATTTCTGCTCCGGAAGGCACAGGTTCGGCAACCGAGATGCTGCGCGTTCTGCTGAAGTTGATCACAGAAGAAAATGGCGTGGCGGCTAAAGTTGTTGCGACATCGGACGATTTGGATCAAATAGCGGCGCATGGAGAGAAGGCCGATGTTGCCGCATTGCATGGCTGGCGTCGCGAGCTTTTTGGTGAAACTGCTTTAAAACTTATCGCAGGGAAAGTAGCGCTGAAATTTGAAAACAAGAAAATACAGGCAATTGAATTAAATTAAGGCAACTTGCAACAAAGTCTACGCAGCCAACCCTTGCTGTCCATAGGTGACGGGCACGTGAGGCCAAGCACAACGTGAGGCCAAGCACAATGTGAGGCCAAGCACAATGTGAGGCCAAGCACTTGGCAGTTTGATGATAAAAGCCGATAGACCCTGTCGTAGCGACAGTGAATGTAACAATTCGATTTTACCGGCTATCCTGACTTGATTTAACGCTCATAAAGAGGGCAAAGCAGCTAAGCTTAGTGGTGCAAGACAAAATGATACAAGACAAATCAACGTCTTTGACGCTATTTCAGAAAGATTGATTATGGATAGAGCCACTCAAAAACTCATAAAGCGCATCGCAATTGCCGTGCCGCTTTTGGCATTGGGGCTTTATTTCATTCCCTGGGTGTTCGCGTTTTTTCTTGTGACCGGTCTCATCGACGTCATGCGCAATAAGGGCAAGACGCCGCTGATGTTTAACCGCTATTTCCTCGGCAATGGCATCCCGACATGGCTGCTCTCGCCGTTCAATCTGTTTGTGGATTTGCTGTGCTATCGCAATCCCGGGCTCTACACATTAGAAGATTTTCCGCCTGCCTACCGCGATGAAATCAACTCTGTGCTGGATATTTTCAAAGAGCGGCGCAATGAGATTATCGCTGAAATTGACACAAAATTTGAGGCTGGCCGTCGCGGCATGTACGTCTATCGTTGGTACGGCAAGCAATTCATCGACAATGTGCCTGAGTTCAACAAGAACTTTAAATATGTTAAAACCATCGCGGTTTCGGTGTTCAGTGGCAAGGAATCGACCACATGGCACTACGGCCCGATCCGGCTTTCGCTCCGGCTGCTTTTGAACCTGCGCCCTGCGGACACTGACCGCGTCTTCATTGAATGCAACGGTGTGCAGCATCGCTGGCGCGATAACCCGCTTTATATATTTGATGATACATTGTTCCATCGCTCGGTGAACGGGCATGATGGCCGTCGCTATAATGTGTTCATGGATGTCATCCGGCCTTCGCCGTTTCCAAAGTTGATTGCGGCAATGCTGTCTGTGGTTTCAGTCAGTGTCGAGCGTATCAATGCAATGTTCTATAAAAACTGGACCATGATCAGCGGCGCAAAGAAGAAATAGGCGAGCCATGTTTCAAGTGCTGATCGTCGCAATTGGCGGGGCGATTGGCGCTGCACTGCGCTATGTTACCAGTCTTTGTGCCTTGCGGATTCTCGGGGCCAACGCGCTGTGGGGCACTGCGGGTATCAATATACTTGGTTCGTTTGCCATGGGAATATTTGTCGAGTTGCTCGCCCGTCGATACGGCGGCTCACCGGAATTGCGCCTGTTTGTTGCAACCGGCATCTTAGGCGGCTTCACAACATTTTCAGCATTTTCGCTGGATTTTGCTGTATTGTTCGAGCGCGGCGATTTAGGCCAGGCTTTCGCCTATGTGGCAATCAGCGTGATTATCTCGATTGCGGCGCTGTTTGCGGGATTACACCTCGCCAGAGCCTTCGTGTGATGCTAACGCCAAGCGCGAATGAATGGATCAATTATGACTGGCGTTGAACTCAAAATCATAACACAAGATGAAGCCGGAATGCGCCTGGACCGCTGGTTCAAGGTGCATTTCCCCGGCCTCGGCTTTGGGCCGTTACAGAAATTGTTGCGCTCCGGCCAAGTGCGCATTGATGGCGGGCGCGTGAAGTCTGAAACCCGTGTTGTTGTCGGTCAGTCCATCCGTATTCCGCCGATGAATGTTGACGAGGCCAAAGCCGGACCATTAACGGGCAAAACAATTCGCGGCCAGGAAGACGGCGATGTACTGCGCCAAATGCTGCTTTACGAAGATGACAAAGTTTATGTTTTCAACAAGCCTTCGGGTCTTGCAGTTCAGGGCGGTTCCGGTGTTATGCGCAATGTCGATGACATGCTGGAAGCGTGGCGCAACAAGAAGGGCGAAAAGCCGCGTCTGGTGCACCGCATCGACCGCGATACGTCCGGTGTTCTTGTGGTGGCCCGCACCCGTGGCGCTGCGCAAAGCCTGACGAAGGCCTTCCGCGACCGTGTAACGGGCAAGACCTATTGGGCGCTGGTTAAAGGCGTGCCGCCGAAGCGCGAGGGCAAGATTTCCTCTTGGTTGGTGAAAGAAGAGACAGAAGATGGCGACCGTATGCGCGTTGCCACCCACGGCGAACGCGGCGCGGACCACGCGATTTCCAACTACCGTGTGATTGAAACCGCAGGCCAGCGCGTAACGTGGATGGAGCTTTCCCCCCACACCGGACGCACTCATCAATTACGCGTTCATATGCTGAATTTAGGTTGTCCAATTCTCGGCGACCCCAAATATTTTGAGAGTGACAAAAACTGGGATTTGCCCGGTGGCATGCAAAACCGCTTGCATCTTCATGCGCGGCGAATCGTGATACCGCATCCTGATGGCGGCGATATAGACGTCTCCGCGCCGCTGCCGCCGCACATGCTGCAATCATGGAATTTGCTTGGCTTTGAAGAAGCAGACGGCACTGAATGAGCCAGCAACAAGCCATTGAACGGCGCTCCCATTTAGACGGCTTTGCAGTCGCAACCATGCTGGTGCTGGCTGTGATTTGGGGACTGAATACAGTCCTTTCAAAAGTGTCGATGAGCGGATTTAATCCGGTTCTAATGAACTTACTGCGCTCGATAATTGCCGGCACGGCAATTTTGATATGGTGCTACTGGCGCGATATTTCTATATTTACACGTGACGGGTCGTTGAAAGCGGGAGTGATCGTAGGTGCACTATTCGGCATTGAGTTTGTACTGATTTATGCAGGCCTCGATTTGACCAGCGCCTCACGCTGCATTTTGATGACGAACACAATGCCATTTTTTGTGATGATCGGCGCACATTTCATGCTTGGCGAGCGCATGACTTTGGCCAGGTTGATAGGCATCATCATTGCTTTTGCAGGTGTGGCTGTGGTTTTTTTGGATGAGCTAAGCCTGCCATCGCCGAACGCACTCTACGGTGATTTTTTAAGCCTCCTCGGCGGATTGGCGTGGGCCGCCACGACATTGGCTATCCGAAAACTTGGCCTCACTAAAGTAGCGCCTGAAAAAACACTGCTTTATCAATTGGCTGGAGCCGTGCTCGTGGCCATGCCATTTTTGCCATTCTCAGGCCCCTTGGTTCGTAATGTGACGTGGCTGCCTGTCGCCAGTCTTTTGTTTCAGTCTCTTATCGTTGTTGCCATCACCTATGTGGTCTGGTTTTGGATGATCTCGCACTATCCGGCTACAGGATTGACAGTTTTCACCTTTTTATCGCCCGTATTTGGCGTCATGTTTGGCGGATTACTTTTGGGCGAACCAATGACATTGGGCTTGTTTGCCGGTCTCGGGCTGGTCGTTCTCGGGTTAATTTTGGTCAATTATGATTTTCGCGGGCGGACGATATGACAAAAAAGCTGGTGCTGTTTGATTGTGATGGCACGATTGTTGATAGCGTTGGTATTATTCATGGCGCGATGGAGCGGACATTTGCCGAAGCTGGCCACAACGTGCCGACAGAATTAGCCACACGCTCGATTATCGGATTGACGCTTGATATCGCGATTGCGCGAATTATCGGCAAACCCGTGGATGCGGAAATTCTGAAAATGACGGAGCGATACAAAGCGCACTTTCATAAAATTCGCGCCAAGCCGGGTTTCCATGAACCACTGTTTGACGGAATGGCCGATTTAGTTGTCGATCTGGCCAAACACGAGAAGGTTGTCATGGGGCTGGTAACGGGCAAGAGCCAGCGCGGCGTTGCAATGGTGTTCGACACGCATGGGTTTCACAGCCACTTTGTGACCATCCGCACTGCTGATGATTGTCCATCTAAGCCGCATCCTGCCATGGTGCTGGAATGCTGCGCTGAGACCGGTTTTGATCCGGCGGATTGCATTGTCATTGGCGATTCCATTTACGACATGCAGATGGCTAAAGCTGCTGGTGCTGGCGCAATCGGTGTCGCGTGGGGCTACAATGATGTGCATTTGCTGCGTGAAGGCGGCGCGGATGATATTGCCCGCAATGTCGGGGAGTTGAGAGTTTTGTTGGAGCAGTTTTATGGTTGACATTCTTTCTGATTTTGAAATCCGCGCCATGCTGTCCGATCCGGACCCGGTAAAGCGCGCGCAAAAGAAGATGAAAACACCGATGGTCAAGCGCTTCTATAAGCAAGTGACCATTGGCGAACAGGCTGGTGAATTCGTCATTTTACTCGATGGCCGCCCGCTGAAAACACCTGCCAAGAAGCTGTTTACATTCCCGACGCACTCTGCTGCTGCGCTGGTGGCCTCCGAGTATGACGCGCAGCTCGTCGAGATCAACCCCGCAAAAATGCAAGTGACGAGGCTGGCGAATACTGCTGTCGATGGCGTTGCTGCTGAGGTCGATGCTGTGATCGCCGACATGCAAAAATTTGCGGGCAGTGACTTGCTCTGCTACCGTTCCGAAGGACCGGCGCGGCTCGTTGAGCGGCAAGCAGCGAGTTGGGATCGCTATTTGAATTGGACAAAATCCGCTCTGGGCGCGTCGTTCAAAACCACTGCGGGCGTTATGCCTGTTGAACAAGATGCACACGCCGTCGAAGCCATCGGAGTGGCATTGCGAAAATTCACACAACCGCTCGCCATTGCTTCATTGCATCAAATGACGTCATTGACCGGCTCGGTCATTCTGGCACTTGCCGTAGGGATGGGCGAAGTCACGGCAACTGAAAGCTGGACTGCCGCCCATGTGGACGAGGACTGGGGCATAGAAATGTGGGGCGCCGATGATGATGCGGCTGCCCGCAAAGCATATCGCTGGCTGGATATGGAAGCGTCGGATAAGATGCTGAAAGCGGTTCAGTAATTTCTGTTAGAATCTTTTAATAATGAAAAAACCCCGATGTCGCCACCGGGGATTTTATGTTATAAATCAGGCGATTACACCGAATAGTACATATCGTATTCAACAGGATGCGGGGTCATTTCGAAACGCATCACTTCGGCCATCTTCAATTCAATGAAGGCGTCGATCATGCTGTCGTCGAACACGCCGCCGGCTGTCAAGAACGCGCGGTCCTTGTCGAGGCTGGCAAGCGCTTCGCGCAGTGAACCACAAACGGTCGGGATCTTCTTCAGTTCCTTTGGCGGCAGATCGTACAGATCCTTATCCATTGGTTGACCTGGATGGATCTTGTTCTTGATACCATCAAGACCAGCCATCAAGAGAGCCGAGAAGGCAAGGTACGGGTTTGCACCCGGATCCGGGAAGCGCACTTCAACGCGCCGCGACTTTGGACCCACGCCGTGCGGAATACGGCAGGAAGCCGAACGGTTACGGGCGGAATATGCCAGCAAAACGGGAGCTTCGTAGCCTGGAACCAAACGCTTGTAGGAGTTTGTCAAAGGGTTGGTGAAAGCATTGCATGCCTTAGCATGTTTGATAACGCCGCCGATGAAGTACAAGCAGTTTTCAGACAGACCGGCATATTGATCGCCAGCGAATGTCGGCTTGCCGCCCTTCCAGATCGAGAAGTGCAAGTGCATGCCGGAACCATTGTCGCCGAAAATCGGCTTTGGCATGAAAGTAGCGGTCTTGCCATAAGCATTGGCAACTTGATGCACAACATACTTGTAGATTTGCATCTTGTCAGCGTTGCGAACCAATGTGTCAAACTTCACGCCAAGCTCATGCTGGGCAGCAGCAACTTCATGGTGATGCTTTTCAACAGTCACGCCCATGTCAGACAAAACTGTCAACATTTCTGAACGCATATCCTGGCAAGAATCCACTGGTGGTACCGGGAAGTAGCCGCCCTTTACGCGTGGACGATGGCCGAGGTTGCCGGTTTCATAGTCTGTATCGTCGTTGGACGGCAATTCGTTAGAATCGATTTTGAAGCCTGTATTGTAAGGGTCAGCCTTGAACTTAACATCATCGAAAATGAAGAACTCCGCTTCAGGTCCGACATAGACTGTGTCACCAATGCCCAGTGTCTTCATGTAGGCTTCTGCGGCCTTGGCAATGCCGCGCGGGTCGCGTTCATATTTCTGGCCGGATAGCGGCTCAAGAATATCGCACATGATGACCATAGTCGATTGCGCGAAAAAAGGATCCATATGGACTGTTTCCGGGTCTGGCATCAAAACCATGTCGGATTCATTGATGGCCTTCCAGCCGGCGATGGATGAACCATCGAACATGACACCATCGGTGAACATATCTTCATCTACGCAAACTACGTCCATTGTTACATGGTGCATCTTGCCTTTTGGATCAGTGAAGCGAAGGTCCACGAACTTGACGTCCTTGTCCTTGATTTGCTTCAGGATTTCACTTGCCGTTGCCATATCTTCATTCCCTTGGCTGGTGTGTTAAACTTAGAAAACCACGCGGATTTTAAACCGCATCGTTGCCGGATTCACCGGTACGAATTCGAATAACTTCTTCAATATTGGAGACAAAGATTTTGCCGTCGCCGATGCGGCCCGTTTGCGCCGCCTTGCGAATGGCGTCAATGGCCGCTTCGACGTTTTCGTCCATCAAAACCACTTCGATCTTCACTTTTGGCAAAAAATCAACAACATATTCCGCGCCGCGATAGAGCTCAGTATGCCCTTTCTGCCGTCCGAAACCCTTAGCCTCAGTCACAGTAATTCCTTGTAAACCAACTTCCTGAAGGGCTTCCTTCACTTCGTCCAGTTTAAATGGCTTGATGATGGCTTCGATTTTCTTCATGGAAGGCGTCTCCGTATTGTTGAGGCTGGCATTATGCTCAGTCTCACCGGTTATAAAGCAGGTTTTGTGCCATACGGGTTAGGATGCGCACATTTAGTAATTTTGCCCTGTGCGGGCTCGCGTATGTCGGTTTCAAACCAGATTGCAAAATATATTTGATTAAATAATAGGCAATGTGATTAAAATATAAGCTTTTTCAGCGTTTGGGTTATTGTTATGCATTTAGTCATAGGTCATCCCTCGTGAATAGAAAAATCACACCGGCAAACGTCTTTATCCAAAACTGGCGTGGCCATTTTGGGTCGCTGACAAATGGAAGCGGGGCGCTTCTCCGGAAGCGCGGGTATTGTAGTGGGTTGCGCTACTCTTGCGCCCCGCACGATATAACTTCGCTATCACAGCCCGGGCTGGC
>JAYVRA010000048.1:0-7594 GCA_043776635.1 Phyllobacteriaceae bacterium | reverse complement strand
CCCTAAATCCGATGCAACCCGACGGCGCGGTAAACCGCTCGTTAGTACAATGCGAACTGCTTCCTGCTTGAAATCTTCCGTATGTTTAATCGCAATAGTCCGTCTCCTTGAGTGAATGTTATAATCTCAAGTGACCGGAACCAAACCGTTGCAAGTCCATTTGACCTTGAGTTTAAAGGCGAGCGCATCGGGCGTGAAGGGTTCCACTATACCACGATGCTAAAGCGCACCAATGCCGACTATGAGATTGATCTTTACATGACAGTCACACCGCTCGGTGTCATCTCGCGGCTTGAACATGCCTTGTCTGGTTTTGAAAATGAAAGGAAGGACTATCATCGCCGCTTAATCGAAAGCCAAAAGCGCCTCGCTGCGTATCAACCAAGACTTGGAGAGGCGTTCGCGCTCGACGGACTGCCTCTGTCGTCGTGGCGCTCCCGTGTAGAATTTGTCCCATAGCGCAACCCTCCATTCGATGGAAAACAATACACCATCAAATGCCGGCACTAAACACCCTAATTGAATTTTTTAATGGGTCGGACTGCCTGCTTTAATACCCCACTTTCGACCTTATAAAGGCCAATTTGCCGTTCAACTTCGCCGTTCACCTTAAACCGAAAATAGCCGGTGCTCCCGCGAAAGCCTGATTTGTTTTGCAGCGTTGCGGTTGTTAAACCTTGAGGTCCAAGTGCACTAGTTATTCCCGCCGTTAATGCAACCATATCATAGGCATATTTTGCATAAGCATCCGGACTTTTATTGTAGGCTTTGAGCATACGATCCGCTATAGGTTTGGCTTAGTCGGGATCTATCGTGGCGATATAAGCGCCATCAAACAATCGATCAGAAATTCCAAAATCTTCCCACTTATTCGTACCAATTAAGGGTCTCTTCGTCCCTCCCCCTGGTAGAGCCCGAAGGGCGATCAATAAAGGTCTGGGATCGAAATCACCGGCTGCTACCAATAATGCATCCGCGCCATCAGCGCTCGTTGCAAGTGTACTTACGGCGCTTGCAACCGAACTGGCATCAGGACCATAACGGACTGAAATTGCGACTACTGCGCCCGAATTTGCAAGCCCTGACTGTACACGCTGACCAATAACATCTCCTTTCGGTCCAGCTGGCAATGCAAGGGCAAATATCCGGCTGCCTAATTGAGCGATCGCACGCGCACCAGAACTTGCGCTATCAGCTTCGCTCATTGCAACCGCATAAATACCAGTTTTCCCATTGTTCTCTCCGTCAAGCAGCAGCAACGGCACAGATTTAGGGCTGGTAATCGCAGCAACCGCCAATGTTGACTGAGGGTCAACCGGCCCAATAATTGCAACAACTCCTGAGGAGACCATTTTGTTTGCGCCCGCTTGCGCACGCCCCACTTGGTTGCCTGTGTCCATGATAGTTAGGCTTACCAAGCTTCCAGCAAAATCTTCAATGGCAAACTTTGCGCCGTCCCGCATTGATCTAGCGTGTTCCCCGAGTTGTCCGGAAGCAGATAGTGCGAGTAACATTCCAACCTTTGTTTGTCCTTTTCCAAGTGTTTGACCTTCAGCCAGAGGTCCGTGTGCTGCATTGACAGGTGCACTAGACGCTTGATCCTTCGCGGAACCGAGAACGTCTGAAGCAGTACCGTCAGCTTGACATGCAGCCAAAAAGCACAGGGATACCAATAAGAGCACCTGTCCTGTCAGCGGAAAGCCGCTGAACAGTCCCGTTGTGGCCGCCGAAACGCCAAGTACAAAGCAAGACGATACTTTCCTGAATTTGAAGGTTGAGCTGCATCGTCATTTAATTGACAGGTTTAATCTTGCAACGCTCGACACTGCCTCCAAAGAAGACATCATTAAGGACATCCGCCCCATCGTGCGCGAGTTTGTGCGAAACGTGACAATCCCGCTGAATGCGCGCGAGCTGGACGTGCTGACAAATGAAACCGCCGACGAAATGCTTGGTCTCGGCCCCATTGAGCCGCTGCTGCAGGACGAAACCATCAATGACATTTTAATAAATACTCACAACCATGTTTTTGTTGAACGCCGGGGCCAATTGGAGGAAACCAACATTCGTTTCCGCGATGAGGCCCATTTGATGCGGGTGGTGAACAAGATCGTGGCCGCCGTGGGGCGTCGTATTGATGAATCATCGCCGATGGTGGACGCCCGCCTTGAGGACGGTTCACGCGTTAACGTCGCCATCCGCCCGATCTCGATAGACGGCCCTTTAGTTTCGATCAGAAAATTTTCGAAGAACCCCTACTCGCTTGAGCGCTTGTTGGACTTTAATTCCATCCGCCAGCCTATGATTGATCTCCTGAAAATTGCCGTGCAGGCGCGCAAATCCATTTTGGTTTCGGGCGGCACCGGCAGCGGTAAGACAACACTTTTGAATGCGCTGTCGAACTATATCTCAGTCAAAGAGCGGCTCATAACGATTGAAGATGCGGCAGAATTGCAACTGCAACAACCGCATGTGGGCCGGCTGGAAACCCGCCCGCCAAGCATCGAAGGCAAGGGCGAAATTCGTCAGCGCAAACTATTGAAGAACGCCCTGCGTATGCGTCCCGACCGCATCATCGTCGGCGAAGTACGCGGCGAAGAAGCCTTTGATATGCTCCAAGCCATGAACACCGGTCACGAAGGTTCCATGACTACAATCCACGCCAACAACCCGCGTGATGCTTTATCGCGGCTGGAGCAAATGGTGGGCATGGCAGGTTTGCCCATGACGCATGAATCAATCCGTGCGCAAATTGCCTCGGCTATAGACATCATCGTGCAAACTCAGCGATTATCTGACGGCGGAAGGCGGGTCATTTCAATCGCCGAGGTGACCGGTATGGAAGGCAATGTCATCCAATTGCAGGAAATCTACCACTTTGTCCGGCGCGACATTGGAGCGGATGGCAAAATCATCGGCGACTATCGCGCTACCGGTGTTCGGCCACGGTTTGCACAAGAAATCGGGGCACTTGGCATGACCTTTTCAAAGGAAGCCTTTAACCCGAAGGTGGCTTTATAATGTTCACCAGCCGCAGCCTATTTTACTTTATCATTGTGCTCGTGGCCTGCTCGGTTATTTTGGCAATCGAAGCCTTGTACATGACCTACGCAAGCCGAAGAGCAAAATCCGGCATGATCAATTTGCGCCTCAAACGCCTGGCGGACGATGCTCCCGCAGAGGTGACATTGCAAAGTCTGCTGCGGGATCGCGGATTGACGAACGAGGGCGACTTTGCATTTGGTTGGATATTTCTCAACCGGCTCTACACCCAATCCGGCATCACGGGTAATCCGCAATTATTTGCGGCGGCCTTTGTTGCAGTTGCATTAATCCTGGCGCTCATCATGCGCACGTTTTTGGGGTTCTCAACAATAGTTTCCGTCTTGGTACTAATATTTGTCGCCGTATTATTACCGATAAATATTTTGCGGCGGGCAAGAAATAAACGCATCGCCAAGTTTGCCAAGCAATTGCCGGATGCGCTTGATATGATCGTGCGTTCCCTGCGCGCTGGCCATCCAAGTACAGTGGCGATAGGTTTGGTCGCCCGCGAAATGCCTGATCCGCTGGGCACCGAATTTGGGATTGTGACCGACGAAATTACTTTTGGTTTGAGTTTGGAACAGGCAGTGCGCAAGCTTGCCGAGCGCGTTGGTTTTGAGGGGTTGCATCTATTAGCTGTATCACTTTCAATCCAATCAAAGACCGGCGGCAATCTCACCGAGATACTTTCCAACCTATCCAAAGTGTTGCGCGAGCGGCAAATATTGCGGCTGAAGGTAAAGTCGCTTTCGGCGGAAGGGCGCTTTTCAGCAATATTGATTTCCAGCTTTCCGATAATAATGTTTGGTATACTGGCGCTTATTGCCCCGTCTTACTATGGAGACATTTGGGGTGATCCTGCAATCGGCCCCATATTTTTGGTTTCTGCGTGTTGGGCACTTCTCGGCGACTATATAATGTACCGCATGGTTAAGTTTGATATCTAAGGGGGGAATATGTTCAGCAGTTTAGCCTCATCAGAATTACTCGTATCAGTCAGCGTTTTTATCGCCGCCGTAATGCTGTTCGGATTTGGATATCTTTTGCTTTCGCCGTTGATTGAAACCAGGCGGCTAATGACGGAGCGTCTGCTTGCCGAGGGCGTGGCTGGCCGCCGCTCACTGGAAGCACAAACAAGGATCGCCAGGATTGCGTCCCAACGCCCGGTAGATGCCTATTTTGACGCTGTTGAAAAAGAGCAAAAGGAGACCGGTGCGCTCGAAGGGAAATTGTTCCGTGCCGGCTTCCATCAAAAGTCCGCGCCCTTCATTTATCTTATGTCACGAATAGCATTTGTGGCTTTCGGCTTCTTTTCAACATTTGCATTACTGTCAAATGTTCTTCCTGCGGATCTTCCTTGGTTCGTTGCTCCCTTTGGTGCAATTCTTATCGGCCTAGGATTTATGGTAATACCAAGCATCATGCTGGACCGGTTTGAAAATACCCAAAAACAAAGTTATCGCCGTGCGTTTCCGGATTTTATGGATATGATGATTACCTGTTCGGACGCAGGTATGAGCCTTGAGGCGGCTGTGGAGCGCGTTAGTCAGGAACTGGCGGGAACGCACAAGGCACTGGGAATTCAGTTGGCGATCATGACGCTGCAAATGCGCGCGGGCAAACCGATGCGCGACGCGTTGCGCGACTTGGCAGATAGAATTGGCATTGATGAGGCGCGCTCGTTGGCCGTTTTGTTCCGTCAATCCGAAGAATTGGGGACAAGCCTAACCGATGCGCTTCGAGTCTATTCGGATGAGATGCGCACGCAGCGCATTCTGCGCGCTGAGGAAAGGGCAAATGTTCTTCCTGTTAAAATGATGATCCCATTGGGTATTTGTGTGTTTCCCGTGGTCATGATGATTGTAATGGTCCCGGTTATCATTCGCATGCGGGGCATTTTCTTTTGATATCAACTTGGCGTGACCATCACGTTTTCAAAACACTTTACTGTCCACTCGGGGGAAAAAATGCTAAACTTATTCCGGCTAACGATAGCACTGTTAATTCCTTTATCGTTGCTTGGCTGCCAGACAACCTCGCCGGCGGATGACGGGGTTGTGCGCAGTAACGAACCTGCGGGCAGCCAGGCGACTGCATTTGGAGACGCCTTCAAAGGTTTGAATACAGTCGCTGATGTTGAATATTACGCCTCGGACAAGGCTGTTGCCGAAGCTAAAAATCAATTTCGTCAGGAAAACTTCGGGAATGCGGGGGTGCTTTATTACAAGGCCGTCAGGCTCGCTCCAAATGACGGTGAAGCATGGCTGGGATTGGCAGCCTCATGTGACCGCATCCGGCAATTTGACCTTGCTGATAAGGCCTATAGAAACGCATTCCGTTTGGTGGGTGAAACGCCTGCCTATTACAACAATGTCGGCTATTCGTATCTCTTGAGGGGGAAATTGCAGGAGGCCAGGCGTAATTTTCTAAAAGCCTATGAATTGGCACCCAATGACCCGACCATTGCCAATAATCTGCAACTATTGGCATCAAGTGCAAAAAATATTGAGCGCCAATAATGCTTGAAATTGCCGTTGTCCTTGTGCGTGCGGTCTCGATTGCGCTACTTATCCGCATAGCAATAAACGATTTTATGACGCAGAAAATCGCGAACAAAAATGTATTGGCTCTCGCCGCCCTCAGTATCGCAGGTCTTTTGCTTTCTTGGGCGGCCAGCGGTTCCGCGGCAAATCTGATTATGGGTTTTGCCGCCGCTGCCGGCATATTTTTTTCGATGCTGCTTTTTTGGCTTTTGGGCAAAGTGGGTGCTGGCGATGTCAAGTTTATGGCTGTTGCGCCCTTGTTGGCAGGCGGGGAATATCTTTTCAGCTTTTCAATCCTGCTGCTCGGTTTTGCTTTGATCACTGCGATTATTATAAAAATGCCATTCATTCTGCCAAAGTCCGCATTTCGTAAATATGTCGAGGTTTTGGGTGTAAAAGGGCTCGTTCCTTACGGCGTGCCAATATCCGCTGCGCTTTTGAGCGTCATTTTGTTACAAACGCTTGGCACACCCCTCATCACGTTTGGAACGCTTTGAATTCAAAGTGTTATTGAAATGAGCAAAACGCACGTGACCTCAAGAACAGCATATTACACATCCGTGATGCTGGCCGTGATCGCTTTTTTCACTATTGCCGACCTGATGTGGCTTCCCTACTCCACGATTACACTTTTCCCCGGGTATCAATATGATTTTGCCGTGATCGCCGCGGTGCTGATTGCCATTTATGCCGTTGCCTATTGCGTGGCCCGCCGCGTTAAAGGTGACAATCATAAGTTTGCGCTGTTGATCACGTCTTTGGCGGCCTCAGTCAAAACGCTGATTGGCGCGTGGACGCTTTTGACTATGCTTTTGATTTCAATGACCATATTTACATATCTGGCCTCGGCCACGACGGCCCCGTTTGTTGACAGCAGTTTGATCGGGTTCGAAAAGGCGCTTGGATTTAGCTGGGTTGGTTTTGTCGCCGCGCTTAACGCATGGCCTCTGCTCTGCCGTGCGCTTGTATGGGCGTATTTTACCATGTTGCCACAAATTACACTGCTGATAATATATTTGGCGCTGACGTCGCGTTCGGAGCGCTTAATGGAATTCCTAGCGCTCTTTTCCACCACTGCGCTGCTCACCTGTCTCATGTTGGCATTCTATCCTTCAATCGGGCCACAAGGTTTTTTGCATCCACCCGCGGACATCCGCCAAAATTTTTCACCGGAAGCTGGAATGCGCCATTATCACATTGTCATGTCCCTGCGCATGATGAAGCCCTTCACCCTCAAAACGGCCGAGGGACTGGTGACGTTCCCGTCGTTTCACGCCATTACCGGCATTTTATTGATTTATGCGGTGAGGGGTATGAGATATTTGTTCTGGCCGGTGCTTGTTGTCAACGCAGCAATGATCTTAGCGACAATCCCTGAAGGAGGACATTATTTGCCGGATCTGATAGTTGGCGGACTTATCTCATTGGCGATGATAACATTGCTGGTTAGAAAGCAGCGAACAGGTTAATTTGCAGCAGATTTTGTGCGATGATGTGATGCTCATTATTTGGTGCAGGGCGACGAGTTGCAATTGTTACACCGAGATCAGATTTCAATTTATTATGGGGCTGTCCTGGATAATTACCCCATTTTGGCTCTAACCCATTGTCTTAATTGTGATAATTGAGATGCCGGGTCGCTGTTGTTGAAACGCCATTTTTCAGAAAGAATTCGCCTTCAAAAACAGTCCGGAATTTGCCTTTGGAACACCATTAAATTTGCGCCTATTGCGCTTGGCTTGTGGCGCTTGGCTTGTGGCGTTTGGCATGGTTCCAGAAATCCTCAATGCCATTGATGTGATTGTGCTTGGATGTGATTGTGCTTGTCGGCGAATAGCTTTGAGTGGTTTATGCGAAAGTGTTTGAACTGCGAAACATCAAGCACGTTGTAACCGCGCCAACGATCCGGATAGACAATCGAGTCCGGGATGACCTTGCGCTCACTGATGGGTAGGAGCGTTGTGCCCGATGCATCAGGGATAATCTTGGTATAAACCCGTCCACCA
>JAYVRA010000047.1:0-7595 GCA_043776635.1 Phyllobacteriaceae bacterium | reverse complement strand
TCCGTCCGCCTCATCGCCCCGCCCCAAAAAGGGCGAAGCTTAAAGCCGGACAGATGACATGTTACATAAACCGGTCATATCGTGTGTTCTCGACAATTTTCCCCGCCCCCACTTGGAAAAATTGCAAATCCCAGATAGCTTATTTCACTGCGAGTGGTGGCGCTGGACGGGAAATTGAAAAATGAATTTCGTGAAGTCACTCTCTAATTTTTTAAAGGCAATGTTGGTGGGCATTGGTTTCTTTGCGGCGCTTGTCGGGTCTTCCCACGCGGGAGACAAAACCATCATAGTTTTAGATGCTTCCGGCTCGATGTGGGCGCAAATTGGTGGAAAATCGCGCATTGACATTGCCCGTGAGACAATTCGCACTGTTATTGGTGCGCTTCCGGTAGACACTGATATCGGCCTTATGGCCTATGGTCACCGCGAAAAAGGCTCTTGCACGGACATCGAACTTTTAGTGCCGCCAGCGGCGGGAACCGGCGATGCGATCATTGCGGCGACTGACAAGATCAGCCCTAAGGGCAAGACGCCGCTGAGCGCTGCTGTCAAGCAGGCGGCGGAAGCGCTGCATTACCGCGACGATGCGGCGACTGTTATTTTGATTACCGACGGGCTTGAGACTTGCGATGCTGACCCCTGCGCTTTGGGCATTGAACTTGAAAAGGCCGGTGTGGACTTTACGGCCAATGTTGTCGGGTTTGGATTGACCGAAGATGAGGGCAAAAAAGTTGCGTGTTTGGCAACCAATACTGGCGGACAATATATTCAGGCATCGGACGCGGCGTCTCTGACAACTGCATTGAAGGCTGCTGTAGTTGTTGCGCCCGAACCTGTGCCGGAACCTGAACCTGCGCCCGCACCGGAGCCAGCGCCTGCACCGGAACCTGAAAAAATTAAATATAATTTTGCGCCAACCACCAGCATGTCTGAAAATGGAGATCTGCTGCCGGAAAACTTAGACAATAGCTATGGCATTTTCAAAATTGCTTCCGACGGTACCAAGGGCGAGCGAGTAACTACCGAATATCATGCTTTCAAAGGCACAATTGAGCCGGGCAATTATATTGTTGTGGCCGCACTTGGCGAGGCTTCCACCGAGCAGCCTGTGACCATTGAGGCGGACAAAGTTGCCGAGCCGTATTTCATCTTGAACGCGGTAACGATTGATATTTCGCCTTACGCAAGTGAAGGCGCGGATGTTTCCGATCAGGCAAGTGTGCGCGTGGACTATCCGGGCGGGCACACGACTGCTTACGGCCCATCGAAATTCTATGTGCCTGCCGGAGCTGAGAAGATCACTGTCACGCTTGGGGCGGCTGTCATTGAAGAAAATATCACGTTGGCAGCTGGAACAACTTATAAGAAAGACATTATCGCAGGCACCGGTCACGTGGTTATTAATGCCTATTATGTTGATGATATGCGGGTGGATAGCGGTAATCTTTCGATTGAAGTGTTGAAAGCAGCCAAGAAAATTGACGGTTCGCGGGTGAAGGTGGACCATGCCTACGGTCCGGATTCAAAGTTTGATCTACCAGCCGGTGATTATATCGTGGTGTCCGAGATTGATGGCGTGATAGTTGAGACACCGCTAACGGTGAAAGTGGCGGACCAGACCGACTTCAAGATTAACATTCATGCCGGTATTCTTGCTGTGAAATCGCCGCTTTATGAAGTATGCGAAGTCATCAGCCCAAAGAAAAAAATTGACGGCACGAGCCAAAAGTTTGCCCACAGTTATGACCCTGAATGGCAAACGACACTGACAGAAGGCGAGTATAACATTGTCTGCAATAAGCCGGATAAGGCCGGCGATAAGACTACGGCAGTGACGATTAAGGCTGGTGAGCGGATGGAACTTTCTGTCGAATAGGCATTACCCGTTGATGTTACCCGATGGGCATATATGGTGTGACCATCGGGGTTTACGGGTCTCCCGGTCAGGCATTACGCCCAAGAACCCAGAAGCGAGTGCGTGCAAAGGTGCGTGCTAACTCTGGAGGTTGCTTTGAAAAACCGAATCTCACATATTGAACTTTGGAGCTTCACCGGCACAAGTGCCGCACCGCATATTGTTGATGTGCGCATAGCTGATGACGTTCTTGACAATCCGACTTTAATTCCCGGCGCTGTGCAGTGGAACTATGCGCTGGCAAGCGGGTGGGCGGCGCAATTTAGTGACGGTGATGTGGTTGTGGTTTGCCACAAGGGGCTGAAACCAAGCCAAGGCGTCGCCGCGCAATTTCGCATTTTGGGCGTGAAGGCGGGCGTTCTTGAGGGTGGCAATGTCGCGTGGAAAGCGGCGGGCTTGCCTGCCGTACCGTTAGCGATTATACCTGAAGGCAGTACCGGCAAGACTGTTTGGGTCACGCGCGAACGGTCGAATACTGACCGCATCGCCGGCCCGTGGCTGATCCGCCGCTTTGTTGATCCCCTTGATAAATTTTTGTTTGTGGAAAGTTCCCCGGTCAAAGGCGTAGCCGGGCGGTTCAACGCCACTCCGTTCGATATTGACGATGTGTTCTGGAGCTATCGCGGCGTGACTTGTAACTTCGATACGATGATTACAGAGTTTGGCTTGGCCTCGCCAGCGCTGGAAACCGTCGCGCAAATCGTGCGGGGTGCGGATACAGCGCGTCTGAATTTAGCACCACAAGCTGCCGCACTTTTGGCAATTTCGCTTAGTCTCTCCAAACTTTACGATGATGATTTAGCGAAGTTAGAGGCCGGAATGCTGATTTATGATGCGCTGTATGAATGGGCGCGCAGCGCAAAAGGTGAGACGCATAATTGGCCGACGCCGGTGGCGGTATGAGCGCTCCATCCCTAACCGAAATAACCCGCACTTTTGGCAAGATCGGGCTGCTGTCATTCGGCGGGCCGGCGGGGCAGATTGCTTTGATGCATAAAATTCTCGTAGATGAGAAAAAATGGCTGGAAGACAAGCAGTTTCTCCATGCCTTGAATTTCTGCATGTTGCTGCCGGGGCCTGAGGCGATGCAGCTGGCGACCTATGCGGGATGGCTGCTGCAGGGCGTGCGCGGCGGGCTTATTGCGGGGCTGTTGTTTGTCATTCCCGGCTCGTTGGTGCTGATGACCTTGTCGGCTGCTTACGTATTTTTGGGCGACCAGACATGGATGGCCGGACTATTATCCGGCCTCAAGGCGGCCGTGCTGGCGCTGGTGTTGGAGGCGCTGGTGCGCGTTTCCAAACGGGTGCTGAAGGACAGGTTTGCCTATTGTCTGGCGGTCGCGGCGTTCATCGCGATTGCGCTTATGAAAGCACCATTTCCGCTGGTAATTTTGGCCGCTGCGCTGATAGGCGTGGCGCGACACCGCTTTTTTTCAGGCGGGAAAATTCCCGCCGTTGAGAACGTTGTTGAGCCGGTAAAGGTCGATTACAGCAGGCATTTTTTGAATGTGCTGACATGGCTGGCAATCTGGCTGATTCCGCTTGGCTTGCTATTATGGCTCAATCCGGCGGGCGGGTTTTTCAAGGATGCGGCGTTGTTTTTCTCCAAAGCTGCGATCGTTACCTTTGGCGGCGCTTATGCCGTGCTGGTGTACGCGGGCCAGCAAGCGGTGGAAGTTTACGGCTGGCTGCGGCCCGGCGAGATGGTCACGGGGCTGGGTTTGGCGGAAACTACGCCCGGGCCGCTGATTTTGGTTCTGGTGTTCGTCGCCTTCGTCGGCGGCTCGCGTGTGCCGGGAATGAACCCGCTGACCGGCGGTGTGCTCGGTGGTATCACGGCGCTGTGGTTCACGTTTGTTCCCTGTTTTTTATGGATCTTCGCCGGTGCGCCCTATATTGAGCGGGTGCGCCAAGTGAAGTGGCTGTCCGCTGCGCTGGCAGCGGTTACGGCGGCAGTGGCAGGCGTGATTGCCAACCTTGCGGTCTGGTTCGGGCTGCACGTGCTGTTTGGCAATTTCACCGAAACCATGGCCGGTCCATTCCATATCCCGCAAATCATCTGGAGCCAGTTTGACATTTGGTCAGCCATAATTGCCGTTGGCGCAGGCCTTGCGCTGATGCGCTACCACGTCAATTTGCTATGGGTGATTGGCTCCGCCGCTTTTATGGGCGTGGCGCTGCATGTGGGAGGCATAGCGTGATGAGCGAAGTTACACCTTCAGATCTGATAGACGGACGGATTGTATTTTTGGGCGATTGGCGCGGCGCAACGCTGGCTCGAATGCGCGGGCTTATCAAGCAAGCTGACCCTGATGTGGTGGAGGAATGGAAGTGGCGCGGCGTGCCGGTCTGGTATCACGATGGCATCATTTGCACTGGCGAAACCTACAAGGGTGTCGTGAAACTAACGTTCCACAAAGGGGCAGCGCTGAGCGATCCGTCAGGATTGTTCAATGCCAGCATCGAAGGCAATGCGCGACGCGCGATCGATATTCATGAGGGCGTGGAGATCGACGAAGCGGCATTTATTGCGCTGGTGCGGGCCGCGATTGCGCTGAATGCGGCGAATAAGAAATAGGAGATTTAATCAAACAGGCTCGAAACAGATTCTTCCGAAGCCGTGCGCGATATGGCTTCGCCGATGAGCGAGGCGATTGGGAGAATACGGATGTTGTGGGCGGATTCGACGGCAGGCGTTGGCTGTATACTGTCAGTAATCACCAGTTCCTTCAGCCTGGAAGCCGCGATTCGGGCGACCGCGCCACCGGAAAGTACGCCGTGGGTGATGTAGGCCGTGACGGATAAAGCGCCCTTGGCCATCAGTGCCTCAGCCGCGTTGCACAGTGTGCCGCCGCTATCGATAATATCGTCGATGAGCAGGCAATCTTTGCCTTTGACATCGCCGATAACATTCATCACTTCTGATTCGCCTGCGCGTTCGCGTCGCTTATCCACGATTGCCAGTTGCGCATCGAGGCGCTTGCCCAGCGAGCGGGCACGCACCACGCCGCCGACATCCGGAGAGACGACGATAACGTTGGAGGCATCGTAATTTTTCTTCACATCACGTGCCATTTCCGGCACGGAATAGAGATTGTCAGTCGGGATATCAAAGAAGCCTTGTATTTGCCCGGCATGGAGGTCCAGCGTCAAAACACGGTTAGCTCCGGCCTCAGTAATCAAATTAGCAACGAGTTTGGCGGAAATCGGCGTGCGGGGGCCTGGTTTGCGGTCTTGGCGGGCATAGCCGAAATAGGGGATCACGGCGGTGATCCGGCGGGCAGAAGAGCGGCGCATCGCATCACACATAATGAGCAATTCCATCAAATGGTCATTTGCCGGATAGGAAGTGGATTGAAGCAGGAACACATCCTCGCCACGCACATTTTCCTGAATTTCGACGAAAATTTCCTGATCGGCAAAACGACGGACTGTGGCTTTGCCCAAGGGGATATTCAGGTATTTAGCAACAGCTTCCGCCAAAACTCTATTCGAATTGCCCGCGAAGATTTTCATGTCGCTTGGGTTCCCGTGTGGCAGTGCTACTTGATAGCAGGGCGTTTAACGGGCGGCGTGGGATTATTCAAGCGAGAGTCTCGCTTGATGGTGAATAATCCCACTAAAGTTTTAGTGAGACGGCTATTTAGCCGTTGCCAGCCATTGTTTGAAGTCCGCCATGGTTTTGTCGGCAATGGTCTCCATGGTGGGAGATTGGACCGTGGCCCAAGCATCACCGCCCGCAACTGCGGGAACAGTTGCGGAAACAGTTTCTTGGCCCTGAATGCGGTGAAGGCGGTTGCCGGATGGATCAAGCACGTCAAATACATAGATAACAGTGTTGCCGGTGCTTTCCTGGAGAATGCTGAAATAACCCTTTAAGACATGTGTCGCGGTTAGGTCAGTTGAAGCTACGAGCGTGATTGCCTGCTCCTTGGCGCGTTCAGAAAGGCGGCGTGACAGCGGCGTGACATTACCAACCGGTGCGCCAATCATTGGCGCAAAGCGCATTCGCACCGCGCCAGCTGCAACACCTTGTGCAGCAGGCGCGACTTGACTTTGTGCGGGAGCAACTGTTTGTGCAGCGGGAACGCTCGGGCTGACATCGGGAAATACCAAGTTTTGTGACCTGGGACCCGCGGGTTGCGGCAGGGCTCCATTTTGCGTTGCAACCGGTGCCGTCGCGCCGCCTAAGCCTATGTCTGTACTGTTACAGGCGGTTAGCAATATTGCTGCAATGCAGCTCACAACAAATTTTATAACGCGCATAAGTTGGGTCTCCCTGCGCACCGTAGTGGGCGCATACTGCACTAAAGTGCCGTTTCGATGGAATTAGAACGGCACTCTAACTCTTTATTTTTGTTGCATTATTCTTAACCGTAACGTGTTTCACGTTACCCGATAGTTCACAATAGCCTCCACTGAAACCATGGAATCAGCGCACAATCAAGTCGAGAGGAAGGCGGGACATAGGCTCGGCCCCGTTCTGTCCAATCAAAGAGGTGCGGCCAAGGCAAAGCGCAGTGTTAGACTCAGAGTCCATAATGATCATGTGGGCAAATAAAACCATGCCGGGCCGCACTATCGCCGGGTTGTTGGCGAAGAACATTGGCATATCCATCCAGCTTGGCGTGAAGCGCGCACCCAGCGAATAGCCACAGGCATTGAGGCGGTGGCGCGTCAGGCCATGCGCGTCCATCACTGTGGCGTGGGCGGCAAATACATCGCCAAAACTGGTACCAGGCAGCATTGCGATTTCAACTGCCAACAGGGCTTCGTGAGCGGCGGCATGCAAATCGAGATGCCGTTGCGATGGTTTTCCAATTATAACTGTGCGCATCAAGGCTGCGTGATAATGGTTATAAACGCCCGCCCATTCCAAGGTGAGCTGGTCGTGTTTATCGAGCTTGCGGCGGCCCGCTTTGTAACGACAAAGAAGCGCATCAGGGCCGGAGCCAATGATGAACTCGTTAGCGGGATAATCGCCGCCTCCTTCAAATATGGCGGCATGCATCGCCGCCAAAATCTTACCCTCATCCGCACCTGCTCTAATCAACGGCAGCGCTCTCTCGAAAGCGTCATCGCCAAGTTCTGCAGCGCGGCGGACTTTGATGATTTCTGCGGGGCTTTTAACAGCCCGCATCCCGTCAATGATGCCGGAGAAATCTGTGATGGCAGCAAAGGTGTTCATTTGCTCGTCAAGTTTGCGCCCGTTGGCGGCAGTTAGTCCATGTGTTTGATATTCAATGCCAATTTTAGTTCCAAGCAGGCCTAAATCAACGAGAAGATTGCGCAGATCAAATGCCGGATTGGCGTTATCGCGGTCAGCCCAAACGATGATATTTTCAATGTTTGATGTATGTCCAGCTTGGCGCAAATCCGCCGAACGGGTGAGGAGCACCATCTCGCCGTTGGCTTTCACGACCAGACTTTGAAAAAAACAGAAGCCGAAAGTGTCATAACCGGTGAGCCAATACATGCTTTCTTGGGCGAAAAGTAACACAGCGTCCAGCTTATGCTCAACCATCGATGCTTTCAATTGCTCCAACCGGATTGCAAATTCTGATTGTTCAAAGTGCAGGGCCATGGATTAATCCTTTACCATAATTGCCGACATTTGGCGGCCATAGTCCGGCTCGTTGCGGTGGGTGGTGCGCCGGTAGGAATAGAATTGCTCATCATT
>JAYVRA010000046.1:0-7620 GCA_043776635.1 Phyllobacteriaceae bacterium | reverse complement strand
GGTACGACGAATGCCGGTGCTGCCCCCGCTTGCGCTACCGGCATTGCCGTCCTTGCAACAACGGGCGCAATGGTTTGCGCTTGCATCCGCTCACCAAGTTCCAACAGCGACTTTGGCTTATTGGCAATAATTGTCTCGCCCTTCCGGGTTCGGGCCTCGCGGATGACGCTGACAATCGTATCAAACAGCAGCGATGAGCGTGCAGGCTTCATCAAATGCGCATTGATGTGAATGCCATAGAACTCTGCGCCCTGCATGGCAGTGTCAACCGATGTCAATAAAATGAGGGGAAGATCAGCAATTGCCGGATTAGATCGAACCGCCCGGGCAACGTCCGCTCCATTCATGTGAGGCATGTGGTAATCCAAAATCACAACATCAACGCCCAGGCCAAGTTCCTTGGCTTGAGTGGCCACAGCAAGCCCTTCCGCGCCGCCTGTTGCCGCGCAGGCATCGAAGTTCCAAGAACGCATTTGCTCTATTAAAATCGAACGGTTTACAGGATTATCATCAATGATGAGTACGCGGGCGCCGTTGACATCGAATGGCAAGATTTTCTTCCTCACTGTCTTTCCGTGCATCGGAAGCGCAATTGTGAACCAGAAAGTGGAGCCCATACCATGCTCGCTCTCAGCGCCAATTTCGCCGCCCATCAGAGCCACCAGTTTGGTAGAGATTGCAAGGCCAAGACCAGTGCCTTCATGGCGGCGGGTGGAAGAAGTATCCACTTGGCTGAACTTTTCGAATATCTGCTTAATTTTTTCTTTAGGGATACCCATGCCGGTATCAGTAATTTTGAACATCAACGAAACAAGGCCTGACGATTCGTCCGCTTGTCCCGTCACATCTACCAGAACATGGCCTTTCTCCGTGAACTTAACAGCATTGCCCATCAGATTTGTAACAATTTGGCGAAGTCGCCCCACATCACCGACCACATGCTCGGGCAAAGCGGGATCAACGCGCACGATTAGTTCAAGGTCTTTCTCCTGCGCACGGGCGGACACCAGCGTGGCCACGTCCTCGATGGCTTCCGCCAGTTTAAACGGTGACGGATCAAGGGCCAGCTGGCCTGCGTCAATTTTGGAAAAGTCCAAAATATCATTGATAATTGTTAAAAGCGCATTGCCGGATTTAACGATGATATCAGTAAATGTCTTTTGTTTTGGGTCAAGATCAGTCCGGGCCAGCAGTTCGGCCATCCCCAAAACGCCGTTCATCGGCGTACGGATTTCATGGCTCATGTTAGCGAGGAATTCGGACTTTGCGCGATCGGCAAGTATTGCTTTTCGTTCGGCATCTTTCAGTGCGTTTTCGGCTGCCTTTTGTTCCGAAATATCATAATAACAAACCAAACGCTTGCCGCCGGAAAGTGCCGTGCAGGAGTAAACATATGTTTTGCCGTCTTTGCGATTAAATTCCCGTGGTTCAATTTCGCCGGATGCAATCTCGCCCAATCGGCTGGCCACGTAATCATCCCAGTTCGCATCCTCGACATCATAAATGCCATTGTAACGGTTGAGTTCAATGATCTCACGGAACGGTTTGCCTTCCTTGACTTCCTTGCGCGACCAATTCCACATATTGTAATTGGCTTTGTTGATGAAGAGCACATCAAGATTTTGATCGAGCAAAACCACGCCCATTTTCATGGCGTCCATAGTGGCGCGCATATCTTCTGATTGCTGCTCGGCAAACAAGTTTGCAGCGCCAAGTGCTTTTTGTGCTTTCTTTTGCGCAGTAATATCAAAGCAAGACGTGAGACGGTTGCTATTTGAAAGGGTGATGCAGGAGAAGATAAACATATCTTCGCCAATCCCGCGTTCTTCACGCGGGGTAACATTGCCATGCCGTACTTCGGCCATGCACCGCGCCACGTTAAGTTCCCACTCTGCTTTGGTCAGAGTCGGGAAATCCTTGTGGCTGGAGCGCACCATGTCCTCATAGCGCGTGCCTTCGAAATTGAAATTTGGATCTAAATTCCAATTGCGCCGGTTGGCAGCGTTAACTGCAACGACGTTCAACTGTTCATCAATCATGGTAACGCCTAGTGGCATGGCGTCCAAAAGAAGTTTTAGATCCCTGAAATCTTGTTCCGACTTCAAGCTGGCCTGTTCTATCAATCCATGAGCTTTCTTTTGCTCCGTGATGTCGAAATATGAAATGAGCCGCTTACCGCCTGAGAGATGCATTGCTGAGAACATCAGCGTGCGGCCATGCAGACCGCGTGCCTCTCGCGGTGAAATGTCACCCTGCTGAATCGAGGCCAGCAGACGTTCTGTGCGTTGGTTCCAAGTGTCGTCATCGTCAATCATGTTTTCAGGGCGATATCTGTTCATTGACTGGCGAAATGGTTCGCCCTTGACGTCAGCATCAACCGGCACATCCCACAGCGAACGGTTGGCTTTGTTGACAAACATCGTATCAAGATTTGCATCCAGAATGGAAATCCCCAGCGGCATCGAATCAAGTACGGCTTCAAAGTCCGCCGCGCTCCGCTCAACTGCCGCCTTGGCCGCAGCAAGATCGTTTTCCCGCGCTTTTATATCGTCGATAATCGTGTTTGTGCCGACGAGCAAATAGCCATCCTTGCCTACGGAAATACGATTTTTCAATGTGAGGAAATGCAGTTTCCGCCCATCTTTGCGGATTTTAGATTCTTCATTTTGCCTGATTTTACCTTCTTTGAGAACGGCATTATCTTCAGCAAAAAATATTGCCGCATTTTCAGGTGAGTGAATATCAAAGTCTGTATAGCCAAGTGTCTCTTCAGCGGTCCGCTCGTCCAATGCCAGATTAGCTGTGTTGGCAAATATCTTTTCGAGCTTTTCATTTTTGATAAAGACGGAAGAAGGAATGGCATTAAGAACATCAAAAAGCAGGTTGATTGTCTGATCCATACCGTAGGTTTCAATAAAATGTTCTTTTGTTTTAGCGTTCATGCCCGGCTCCCGGAAAGTCATCGCCATTGATGTGACGTGACCAATTTTTTACAGCGGGCAAAATAACAAATCGCAGCCCGAACAACCTGCTGCAATCTTAACCCTCGTGGTTAATATTCGGTTTAAGTGTTACAAAATGGCACGGTTTTGGGTGGATAAATCGTCAAATTTCCGGGAAACTGGGGAGTGAAGCGAATGCATTTTTGAGCGCATCCGACCAACCGTCGGAAATCGTGCGATAATAGGGGTCATCACGCTCAATGCGTTTTTGATAACCGATGTTAAACGCGTCCCGCTCATAAAACGCTAAATCGAGCGGCAGGCCTACCGACAGGTTTGATTTTAGCGTTGAATCGAACGAAACCATCAGCAATTTCGTAGCCTCTGCAAACGACATAGTAGGGTCATAAGCCCGCACAAGGATCGGCTTGCCGTATTTATGTTCACCGATCTGAAAAAATGGCGTGTCAGCTGACGACTCGATAAAATTTCCCTCAGGATAAATCTGGAACAGCCGTGGCTCAGACCCTTTGATTTGTCCGCCTAAAATAAACGTCGCATTAAATGCCGCGTCTGCTTTTTGACCGCTTGGCGCAGAACCAGTGATGATCTCTTTAACTGTATCGCCTACAAGCCGCGCGGTTTGAAACATTGATGGCGTTTCAAGTAGCGTTTGATGGCGGTCTTCCGGTGCCTTCGTGCGCTCGTCCAGAAGACTGATAACGGACTGCGTAGTCGCAAGATTTCCCGCCGCCATCAGCACAATCACCCGTTCACCGGGCCTGATCCACGTGTACATTTTCTTGAATGTCGAGATATTATCAACCCCGGCGTTGGTACGGGTGTCGGACATAAACGCTATGCCCTTGTTGAGTTTAATGCCGACGCAATATGTCATGTATGCAAGCCCGATAAATTCCCGAATCCAGTCCGTATCGGCAATTACTGCTCTACTTTGACGGCGACATCAAGCATTTCGGCAGCAGAACCGTGGCGAATACCGGAAATAGGCGCTGCATCATGATAATCGAGCCCGACAGCGACGCGAACATATTTTTCGTTTGGGCAAATCAAATTTGCCGGATCAAAGCCAACCCAGCCAAGGCCGGTAACGTGCACTTCCGCCCAAGCGTGGCTTGCGGCTTGATTGGTCATTTCCGGTATCATCAAATAGCCGGAGACATAACGGGCAGGGATGCCCAGCACACGGGCTGACGAAATCAAAGTATGGGCATGGTCTTGGCACACGCCGTGGCCGGCAGTCAGTGCAACTTCCGCTGTTGTTTCAACATCAGTTGTGCCTGTTTCATAGGCCATAGCTTTGGAGATAGCGCTCATCAAATCATGGAGGCATGCCAGCCGGTCTGCCTTGGCGCCAACATCCATCGCCAATTGTTTGATATTGTCGCCCGGCATGGTCAGCGCGGTATGGCGGCCATAAATCCATAGTGGTGGATTACCCTTGTCTTCGCCCAGTACGCCCGATGTATCTTTGGTGGTAACGGTGCCGTTAGCCGTAATCACCATTTCAATTGTATCGGGCTTGACCAATATCAGCTCGGTCGAATTGTTAAATCCGTCGCGGTAAACAACCTCTCGAACCGCGCCTTGGCATGTCACCGCCCAATCATGCACGGTTTGCGAACAGTTGGTTTGCGGCGAAAGCCTCAAGCGCTGCAAAGCGTACGGCACAGGCGCGTCATAGGTGTAGGTCGAAGTATGGCTGATGTTTAAGAGCATGTGGGTCAATCAAAGTTAAAGGCTTGCGCCACGCCGCTGCCCAGATTGTTATTCTGGTCGATAAATTCAGTCAAAAATTCATGCAGGCCATGGTCCATAATCTGCGGAATGGTGCGATCAGTCAGCGTCGCATTTATGGCTTGCGCCAGTGCGTTCACCGGCGCAGGCGCACCATAATCCCGTGCTAAGTAATCCAAGTTCACGACAATATTATGGTAGCAAAATGCCAGTGAACGTGGCATCCGGTCGTGTAAGATTAAATAATCCGCTATGTTGGCTGGCTTATAATCTGCATCATAAACCCAACGGTACGAGCGGTGCGCTGACACTGAGCGCAAAATTGATTCCCATTGGAAATTATCCATGTTGGACCCGACATAGGATATTGACGGCAGCAGCACGTAGTATTTCACATCGAGAATCCGCGCTGTATTATCAGCGCGTTCAACATAAGTTCCCAAATGCGAAAAATTGAATATCTCGTTGCGTAACATTGTGCCGATGAAAGCGCCGCGAATGAGCGCGGTTTCGCGTTTGATGGCGTCCAATACTTGCGGCAATTCATTGGTACTGACAGGCTTGGCTAACAGCCGCGTTAGATTCATCCACGCCTCGTTGACAGCCTCCCACGCTTCGCGTGTCAGCGCCGTGCGCACCATGCGTGCATTGGTGCGCGCTGATGTCATTGCCGCTGTGACACTGGAAGGATTGGTCACATCGCGCAGCAGAAAGTCTATAACATTTTCCGCCGTATATTCATCATGGCACTCGTCAAACGCATCGCGCGCGCCTGCACTTAGCAGCACGGATGCCCATTCGTCGGATGAGCTGGACGAGCGGGTGAGTGCCATGCGCATTCCGGCGTCCACCAACCGCGCCATGTTCTCCGCCCGCTCAATATAGCGGTGCATCCAATAAAGTCCGTTAGCGGTTCGTCCCAGAAGCATTGCTTATTCCCGCATTCTAATCGTCTAAAACCCACGTATCCTTCGTGCCGCCACCCTGACTGGAGTTGACCACCAGCGAGCCCTCTTTTAGCGCGACCCTCGTCAACCCGCCCGGTGTGATGCGCACTTTGTCAGATACTAGAACGTAAGGACGCAAATCCACATGGCGCGGCGCCAGCCCACTCTCGGTGAAAATCGGAACTGTTGAAAGCGCCAGTGTTGGCTGGGCAATATAGTTGCTCGGGTGCGCTTTAAGTTTGAGAGCAAAAGCCTCACGCTCTGCCTTGGTGGAGGTCGGGCCAACCAACATACCGTAGCCACCTGAGCCGTGGCACTCTTTCACTACAAGTTCGGATAAATGCTCCAACACATACTTCAAACTATCCGCTTCCGAGCATCGCCATGTCGGGACATTCTGCAGGATTGCCTTTTGGCCGGTATAAAACTCCACGATTTCCGGCATGTAGGAATAGATGGCCTTATCATCGGCAATGCCGGTGCCGGGCGCGTTTGCAATAGTTATATTGCCCGCGCGGTAAACATCCATGATGCCCGCCACGCCCAACCTCGAAGTAGGATTAAACGTCAGCGGATCAAGGTAATCATCATCGATGCGTCGGTAGAGCACATCAATATGCTTATAGCCCTCCGTCGTGCGCATGGCGATTTTACCATCCATGACGCGCAAATCCGAACCTTCGACGAGCTCCACGCCCATCTGGTCTGCCAAAAACGCATGTTCAAAATACGCTGAATTAAAGCTGCCCGGTGTCAGCACCGCAATCGTCGGCTTGCCGTTGCAGCCTTGCGGCTTCACTTTCTCCAGTGAGCTGCGCAGCAGTTTCGGGTAATCCTCAATCGGCTGCACTTTGATTTTTTTGAACAGTTCGGGAAACAATTGCAGCATTGTTTCGCGGTTTTCCAGCATGTAGGAAACACCGGAAGGTGTGCGCGCATTATCTTCTAATACGTAAAACTCATTTTCGGCGGTGCGCACAATGTCGATGCCGATGATATGCGTATAAACTCCGGAAGGAGGGCGAAAGCCAACCATTTCAGGCAAAAATGCCACATTATTTGCAATAAGTTCAACCGGTATGCGCCCGGCCTTCAAGATTTCCTGGCGATGATAAATATCATCGAGAAAGGCGTTGATCGCTAGAACACGCTGTTCAATACCCTGTGCCAGCCTGCGCCATTCCTGGCCGGAAATCACACGGGGAATGATGTCAAAGGGAATTAGCCGCTCGTCGGCCTCGGTATCGCCGTAAACAGCAAATGTTATTCCTGTACGGCGAAACACGCTTTCTGCGTCTGCTGCTTTTTGCAAAAGGTGCGCGTTCGCTTGGCCACCCATCCAGCTTGAATATTCCGCGTACGGTTGCCGCACGCCATTCGCGCCGGAAAGCATTTCATCGAAGGCTTTTGCTTTGCTCATGTTTCACTCCGTATGAATTGTGCAACGCAATAAGCTAATCTTGCAAGCTATTTTCACTTTGCCGGATGATGTTTTTTTGCTTCCCGCGTTTGCAGCGTTGTCAGACAATTTATCCTTGGCAAATTGTTAAAAAAGAACCTCATAATTTAGGTTGGTCACCTCATCAGAAATTTATCTTTTCGTGAGACAATGCTTATACAAATTCAATGGGCCAGCAAAAAATCATGGTACGAAACCGACATTTTTTAGAATTTTTGTCAAATAAGTCAGGCCAATTTGCGATTATGTTCGCACTCTGCGCTTTTCCGGTATTGGCCGGCGTCGGTATGGCAATCGACATCTCCGACATGTCACAATCCAAAGTTAGATTGGTGGATTCCACAGATGCAGCAACATTTTTTGCCGCTAAAGAGTACCAAAAAAACAAAATACTGCCAAGCAAGACGCAAGTTCAGTGTCGAGAACACACGATATGACCGGTTTATGTAACATGTCATCTGTCCGGCTTTAAGCTTCGCCCTTTTTGGGGCGGGGCGATGAGGCGGACGGAGCT
>JAYVRA010000045.1:0-28650 GCA_043776635.1 Phyllobacteriaceae bacterium | reverse complement strand
ATGCCGATCACAGGCCGAAACGGTGAACTCAATTCCTGTGCGCATAACCCTGAATCGCACATCCAGCAAAACAAGGGAATCCAAATCTGGACTCCTTCGTTGCGATCAATCCACTAGGAGCGAAAGCGCAGGAGCCAAGGCGCAGGAGCGAAGGCGCAGGAGCGAAGGCGCAGGAGCCAAGGCGCAGGAGCGAAGGCGCAGGAGCCAAGGCGCAGGAGCGAAGGCGCAGGAGCCAAGGCGCAGGAGCGAAGGCGCAGGAAATGCGGGCATGTTGCTATCGCCTCTTCGAGTGGCAAGATTTTGCGACAACGCAATCGCCGGAATGCGCCCGATTTGGGCACCAACAGGCAACTGACTTCACTCTACGGCGTCAAACAGTTTAAACGGGCCTTAAGCCCGTTCTGCACTGTTTTCCTTGCATAGTTTCGCCATTCGCCTGCCGTTTCGTCAAAATTATCAGGCCCGGACCCTAAGCAGCGATTGTTTGGTCGCGCCATTTAAACTTAGCGTTCCGGTGAACAAAGGCTTTCATCTCATCACAAACGCAGCCGCCAGCGCCCACAGCAAAATATTTGAGGAATGGTTGTTAGGCGAAAGCAAGCCGATTTAGCTGCATATCACCCCTCCAGCCCGTGCGCCTTAATCAGCACCTTGGGTGCCAAGTTCCGCCATGCCATTAACATTGCCGTATAAACGGGCTCTTCACTGGCGTCGGCAAAGAACACTTCGGTCCAGCCTTGTTTGCCCCAATTGCCGGCTACAGGGCTGAAAGCATCGGGTTCCAAGGCCATGACAAAGCTTTGCTGCTCAATGTTAAGGTTGATAACGCCCATGCGTGAATTTTTTATGGTCGCGTAAATCTTGCCGCGCAGCCGGAAATCCGGCTTGTCAAAATGTGATTTTTCTTCTGCTTCCGGCAAGGACATTGCAATGCGCCGGAAATCGTCTTCGTTCATGTGCCTGATGCCAATACTGCTGTGTCGATAAGTTTTTTTGCGTCCGTGCCGCCCCATGCCGCCGGACCATTCATGGCAGATAGCAAACACCCATCCGGGCCAATTAGCAAGGAAACCGGCAGGCCAAGCGCCAATCCTTCGCTTTTAAGGCTGCTAAACAGGCCCATTGTCGGGTCGCCATAGGATTTGAGGCTTTTGATGCCTGCCTGCTTTAAGAAAGCCTTGGCTTTTTCCGCGCCATCATTATCAACGTTTACGGCCACAACTTCAAACTTATCGCTACCGGACTGCGTCTGTAGCGCATCAAGCGCCGGCATTTCGGCACGGCATGGCACGCACCATGTTGCCCAGAGGTTCAGCAAAACGGTCTTGCCTTTAAAAGCCGCCAGCGACATCGGCTTTACATTGCCATCATTGAAAGCCAGCGCGGAAAATTGCTTAGGTTCTGATGCAGGGCGCATGGCCGCCACGTCGCCTTGCGCTGCGCCATCCAGCGCCGCCTTTTTGGCATCGCTCAACGCGCATTGACCGGCATCAGCAACTGCTTCCTTGCCAGAAGGCCCGCCCTTCACGTATATCGCAGCTACACCAACCACAACGCCGAGTGCGCCAGCGATCATCAAAAGTCTTAGCGGGTTAGTTTGCGTAAGTTTGGTCAAAATTTAACTCCATGGATGGACTATACCGATGCCGGACAAGAAAAACAGCAATGAAATGTGGGGCGGACGTTTCGCCGCCGGGCCGTCCGCTATCATGGAAGAGATCAACGCCTCCATCGGCTTTGACAAAAAACTCTATGCCCAAGATATTTCCGGCTCCATCGCGCATTCTCAAATGTTGGCGCATCAAGGCATTATCGCAAATGATGACCAGCAAAAGATAGAGGCCGGACTTCAACAAGTGTTGAGCGAGATCGTGAACGGGTCGTTTGAATTCTCCCGTGCGCGTGAAGATATCCACATGAATGTCGAAGCGCGGCTCGCTGAAATCATTGGACCTGCGGCGGGCCGCCTGCACACAGCGCGCTCGCGCAATGACCAGGTGGCGCTGGATTTCCGGCTCTGGGTCAAGCAAGAGGCAGGCAAATGTGCGCAGTCTTTGAAAGCGCTGATTGCCACATTGCTGGCCAAGGCCGAAGTACACGCTGCGTCCGTCATGCCAGGCTTCACCCATTTGCAGAGCGCCCAGCCGGTGACTTTCGGCCACCATTTGATGGCCTATGTCGAAATGTTCGGGCGCGATCTCTCGCGCTTGCGCGATGCAATTGAGCGCTTGGACGAGTGTCCCATCGGCGCGGCGGCGCTTGCGGGAACGGGCTTTCCGATTGACCGTCACATGACAGCCAAGGCGCTGGGCTTTCGCGAACCCACGCGCAACTCGATTGATACCGTCGCCGACCGCGACTATGCGCTGGAGTTTCTTGCCGTCTCGTCAATCTGCGCGATCCACCTGTCGCGTTTTGCCGAAGAAATCGTGATTTGGTCAACGCCACAGTTTAATTTTGTGCGCCTGTCGGATAGTTTTTCCACCGGCTCCTCCATTATGCCGCAGAAGAAAAATCCGGATGCTGCCGAGCTGGTCCGCGCCAAAACCGGCCGGATAAACGGTCATTTGATCTGCCTGCTCACAGTCATGAAAGGCCTGCCGCTGGCCTACTCCAAGGACATGCAGGAAGACAAGGAGGCCGTGTTTGATGCTGCCGAAACGCTGGAACTGTGCCTGGCTGCCATGACAGGCATGGTGGGCGACATGACCATTAACACCGTGCAAATGAAAAGCGCGGCTGGCGCCGGCTTTTCCATCGCTACCGATTTGGCGGATTGGCTGGTGCGCGAACTCGACATGCCGTTCCGCGATGCGCACCATGTTACGGGTCGCGCAGTGGCGCTGGCGGAGGCAAAAAAATGCGGTCTGGAAAAGCTGTCGCTGGCGGATTTGCAAGGGATTAATCCTGGCATCACTCAAGAAGTATTCACCGTGCTCAGCGTTGATAAGTCCGTGCGCAGCCGGACATCATTTGGCGGAACCGCGCCTGCGCAAGTGAAGAAGCAGATTGCTTATTGGAAAAAGCGGCTGGCGAAGGCCTAAGGTCTGGATCTAAAGGGGTGTTCCCTTAGTAAATTATGGTTTATGCTGACTGCAACCACTGCAAGTTTTGGAATTAAAATGGCTCGCACGACCGCACTTTTATTAGTAGCACTTTCAATCACAAGCCTTGCCGGATGCGGGCGGCGCGGGGCTTTGGAGGCTCCCTCAGCCATTGGCAACGCGCCAAAAGACGCTGCCAGGCCAGCCGCACCAAAAGAGGACAAGCCGTTTATTCTCGACGGCCTTATCAAGTAATCAGGGCAAATTTCCGTGAATCATTTTGACTATAAAGACGGCGCTTTGTTTGCCGAAGATGTGGCTGTGGCGCAGATTGCCGCGAAAGTTGGTACGCCGTTTTACTGCTATTCAACCGCGACTCTAACGCGCCATTTCCGTGTGTTTTCCGATGGCCTCAAAGGGTTGGACCATCTGGTCTGCTACGCGATGAAGGCCAATTCCAATCAAGCTGTTTTGAAAACACTGGCGAAACTTGGTGCTGGCGCGGATGTCGTTTCTGAGGGCGAGTTGCGTCGCGCTTTAGCGGCTGGAATTCCCGCGTCAAAAATCGTCTTTTCCGGTGTTGGCAAAACAGCGCGCGAAATGGATCTGGCGCTCTCGGTCGGCATACACTGCTTCAACGTCGAATCGCGCCCTGAACTCGAACAGCTTTCCGCGCGCGCAGGTTTGGCTGGCAAAATCGCGCCGGTGTCCATACGCATCAATCCGGAAGTTGATGCCCGCAGCCATAAGAAGATTTCGACCGGCACGAAAGAAAACAAATTCGGCATTCCCTATGAGGAGGCGCCCCAGGCTTACGCCCGCGCCGCCGAACTGCCCAACCTCAAGACTGTCGGCATTGATATGCACATTGGCAGTCAGATTATTGATCTGGAGCCATTTGACGAGGCCATCAAGCGGTTGGCGGATTTGGCGGTTTCGTTGATTGCTTCCGGCCATCCGATCAGCCATATTGATCTAGGCGGGGGCCTCGGCATTCCCTATCGCGCCGACAACACCCCGCCGCCACTGCCGGAAGCTTACGGCGATATAGTGCGCAAATACACTGGCAATCTGGGCCTCAAAGTGTTGGTGGAGCCAGGCCGTCTTATCGTCGGCAACGCCGGAATTCTCGTCACCAGCGTCATCTATGTCAAAGGCGGCGACCATAAGAACTTTGTGATCGTAGATGCAGCGATGAACGACCTTATCCGCCCGACGCTGTATGAGGCCTATCACGACATTCGCCCTGTGCAAGAAGCCGACATGAATACGCCGCGTATCAAAGCGGATGTCGTCGGCCCGGTCTGCGAGACAGGCGATTATCTGGCACTGGACCGCGAAATGCCACTGCCGGCGGCTGGTGATTTGCTGTCCATCGGTTCCGCCGGAGCCTATGGCGCGGTGCAGGCTGGCACTTACAATACGCGGCTGTTGGTGCCGGAAGTGCTGGTCAATGGCGCAGACTTTCACATCGTTCGCCCGCGCACGGGTTATGACGAGCTGATAGGTTTGGATTCGGTACCTGAGTGGCTTGATTAAATTCATTCATCACAATCACTTGTGCTGCCTCGCCTTCGCCATGAACCATGCTATGTTATGATTCATGGATATAAATGAAGACCAACACCCGACCGTTCCCACCTTAACCGGAACAAGGCTGACCACGGCGATTTCCATGGCCGTGGAACGGTTGTGGCCGCTTGTGCTGCCCGCGCTTATTGTCCTCGCAGTTTTTTTAATTATCTCATGGTCCGGTCTGTTCCGCAGTCTTGAACTCAATTCGCGAATCGCCTTTGGTGCTGTCTTGGCGCTGGCGTTCATCGCCAATCTGTGGCCATTGCGACTTTTCCGTTTTCCGACCAATCTTGATGTCGAACAACGGTTAGAGACAGCCAACAACCTTTCCCACCAAGCGCTATCGGTACAAACCGACCGCCCGGTTGGCGCGGAAACGGATGTTTGCGTAGCCTTATGGCAGGAACACAAGCGCCGCATGGCTGCGAAACTAAATGATGTGCGCCCCGATCATCCGCGCCCGCAGGTGCATGAACGCGATATTTATGGTCTGCGTGCGCTACCGGCGCTTGGCCTGTTCGTGGCCTTTGCCTACTCACTGGGCGGTCACGGTGGTGCGCTGACGGATATTTTGCATGGCCCCGCCGCCATCCCCCCGCTGCCTCCGCGTATTGACGCGTGGATTACGCCCCCGCGCTACACCGGCCACGCACCGATTTTTTTGAGCCTTACAGCGCCGGCAACGCCGCTCAACGTGCCAGAAAATTCCGAAATTACGGTGCGCGTGGCCGGGAATACTGAGACGCCTTACGCCCTGACAGGTGGCATCGCGCCCGTTACGGCAAAGCCTGCAAATACCAAAGTTGACGATGAGCAGCCAGTTTTAGCTGATCAAGTGCTCACGGCGAAACTTGCAACAGACGGGGCAATAACCTTAAACAATGGCGAAACAAAAATAGCTTCCTGGGCCTTCACAGTTATCAAAGATCTAGCTCCGACTATTGAATTTACCGGAGAGCTGACGGTCGCAAGTAACGGGACGCTTACATTACCGTACGCTGTTAAAGACGATTACGGCGTCACGACTGCGAAGGCAGAGTTCGCCTTGCAGGGCTTACCAAATGCCAAGCCGCTTTACACGCTTGATGATCTGCTTTTGTCGCTTCCACGGCATGCCAGCAAAGATGGTCATGCAAAAACATCGAAGGACTTAACCGCCAGCCCGATGGCCGGAAACGAGTTTCAAGTCACACTGACCACCAAAGATGCCGCCGGTCACGAGGCCAAAAGCGCTACTAAAACCATCACCCTGCCAGAATATTACCTTGCCTCGCCGCTCTCCAAGGCCTTGGCCGAAGATCGTCGTGTGCTGGCGGCTGATGCCGCATCACAGTTATATGTGTTGGATATGATTGATGCGCTGACCATCCGGCCCGACGACACAATTGAAAATCCGGCGCATTTTATCGGGATAAAATCCGCGCGTTGGCGTTTGGCATTGTCAAAGTCGGATGATGATCTGCGCGATGTCGTTAGCTATTTGTGGGATATTGCCAAAGCTATTGATAAAAGCTCACTTTCCGATGCCCAGCGCCGACTGAAGCAGGCACAGGACAAGCTTGCCGAAGCGCTGGATAAGGGCGCAAGTGATGAGGAAATTGCCAAGCTGACGCAGGAACTTCGCCAAGCCATGAATGACTACATGAAAGAATTGGCCGAAAACGCGAGGAAAAATCCATCGACGGCAAAGAATGATCCAAACTCTAAGGAATTGCGATCGTCTGATCTTGAAAACATGTTGAAGAAAATGGAGGAGCTTTCCAAGCAAGGCGCGAAGGATCAAGCCAAGGATTTGTTAGCGCAGCTTAACGACATGATGAATAATCTTCAGATGAAGAATGGCCAAGGCAAAGACGGGCAGGGCGGGTCAGCTATGGATAAGAAGCTGAACGAACTTGGCAAACTGTTGCACGATCAGCAAAAGCTACAGCAGGATACATTCAAGCAAGGTCGCGAAGGCCGGAATGGCGATGCCGATGGAGAACAAGGTGACCAGCAAGGCCAAGGCGGCCGGCAGCCCGGACAAAACGGCGATAACGGTCAAAGCGACAAAGGTCTGGGCGACAAAGGTAAGGGCAGTAAGCCCGGCGAAGGCGATGACGGGGGTTCCGGTGGTCTTCAACAGCGGCAAAATGATCTAGGCGACCGGCTTCAAGGCATGATGGACGGCTTGAAGGGGTTAGGCCTGGACCCGGGACAAGAGTTTTCTGATGCCGGCAAAGCTATGGGTCGTGCGGGTAAGAATTTGGGCGAGGGCAAATCCGGCGATGCTGTTGGAGATCAGGCGGATGCGCTCGATGCGCTGCGCAAGGGTGCGGCAGGTCTTATGAACCAAATGAAACAAGCGATGGGTGACAAAGGCGGCGGTCAGCAGCCTGGCGGCAAAAAATCCGGCGGTGAAAAAGATCCACTCGGGCGACCGCGCCAAAGCGATGGCGCTGATTTTGGTGCAAATACCAAAGTTCCGGATGATATTGATGTACAGCGCGCACGGGAGATACTTGAGGCAATTCGCAAGCGTCTGAGCGATTCGCTAAGCCCTGAGATTGAACGAAGTTATCTGGAGCGATTGCTGAATTTTGAATAATGCGAAAACCCGACTTTTAATCAACGTATTTACAACCCGCTAAACTTCAATCATTGACTGTTTTAGCATTTTTTACAGTTGTATATTTTTCACTGTTAAATAATGCGCATGTATAAATTCAGTGTGAGGCTGTAAATAAAAGGGCCGGAGAGAGCTTTTATCAATGCTTTAGAGTATGTCTAGTTCAAACGAAATCGGATTTAGCACCAAGAACCGTGCGAATTACTTTATTCCTAGATTGATTTCTACTCGACATTATCTAAAAGTGCAGAGCTTCAAAAATACGGGGAATAATATGTTGCCATTTCCGGGAGGGATAGGCGCAACAGCCAACGGGTTGCTTGTGTTCGCGGTGATAGCCGCAATTTTGTTTCTGTTTATTTTGCGGGCAAAACCATCAATGAACCGCGCAATAGTTAAAACTATCGGTATTCTTTTTTTAGCGGCAATCGCGCATGATCAAGGCGGTCCGCTTCCGTTGGTGTTGGCACTTTTGTTCGCGGCATCCGGTGATTTTCTGCTTGCGTTCGATGGCGAGAAAGCATTTCAAATTGGCCTTGCCGGATTTTTATTGGCGCAGGTTGCGCTTGTCGTGTTGTTCTTGCGGGATGCCAGCGCGAGCGCACTCTGGATTGCCGAGCCATGGCGCATTGTCATGACTGTTTTAGTTGTGGCTCATGCGTTGCGTCTGGCTCTCATTTTATGGCGCAAGTTGCCGCGTGCCATGGGTGTCCGGATTGTCGCCTACGCTTTGGTTATTACCATGATGGGTGTGACCGCCCTCGGTTACGCGACGCCCCAGGTCATCATAGGCGTCATGCTGTTTATTTTATCTGACACGTTGATCGCTTATGAACGCTTTATTATCGACGTTGAAATCAACCAACATCCATGGATAAGCCCGGCGATTTGGAGCACTTATTTTGTGGCGCAATTGACAATATTGCTGGGTACATTGTCCATGATTACAACCACAGCGGCAGTGGTTGCAGCCTAAAACGCATCCTTGCGGGCGCGTATTTCGGCGAACACTTGGCAGTTGCCGGCATCTTCCATTTTGAGAGTGGCGCGTATTGAAGCATCGCCAGCACGAAGAAATGGATTGGTTGCTTTTTCAATGCCGATTGTGGTCGGCAATGTCGGCAGATTGCGCGCGCGAAGCCTCTCTATCTCCATGGCACGGGTGACTAAGGCCTCGTTAGTCGGGTCAATCGTCAGCGCAAACTTGGCGTTGGAAAGTGTATATTCATGGCCACAATAGACGATTGTATCATCCGGCAGCGCCATTAACTTTGACAGGGAATCCCACATTTGTGCAGGAGTGCCTTCAAGCAAGCGCCCGCAACCCAGCGCGAACAATGTATCGGCTGCAAACAGTAGTTTTTCAGATGCAATATGCAGCGAGACACCACCAAGCGTGTGGCCGGGGCAATCAATGACGTCAACGCGATAGCCCGCAAAATCAAAATGATCGCCGCCCTTCACCGTGCGGCCAATGCCAGGAATTTTATCTGCTTCGGCTTCCGGCCCGATGATTTCCAGTTTGTAACGCGCCTTCAAATCCAGATTGGCTTCTATATGATCTTGATGCCAATGGGTTGTGAAAATGTGTGTCAGGTTCCAGCTACGCGCTTCCAACACAGCTAAAACCGGCGCTAATTCCGGCGCATCTATCGTCGCGGTTTGGCCTGTCTTATCGTCATGGATGATAACGCCAAAATTATCCGTGCGGCACGGGAATTGTTCAATATGAAGCATGATGGTTTCCAATCTATGCTTCGTATATGGGGCGTAAGTCTAAAATGAAACATAAAATACAAGAAATTCGCGATGTGAACTAACGTTATGCGTTGTTCACATCACCTGCCAATTTTCAATCAGCTGTCGTGGTGAATGCCTGGATAGGCCTTGTCGCCCCACACTTCTTTCACACGTGCATCACGCCCGCAGCCCTTACGGTAGCGCTTGTAAGCATCGGACTGAACGACATAGCCAAAGCGGGTCAAGACGCCATTCTGGCCGAGATAATAATTTTGATGATAGTCTTCGGCATTAGTAAATGTTGTAGCGTCTTTGACGGGCGTCACAATTTTTTGGCCAAGCTCTGCTTCCGCTTTGGAAACAGCTGCAACTGCAAGAGGTTTTTGTGCGGCGTTCACGAACAGTGCGGACTTATAGGCCTCGCCTTGGTCACAAAACTGGCCGTTGGGGTCGGTCACATCAATCGTGTGAAGGAAGGTGGTAACCAAGGCTTCGTATGTGACAATGGCGGGGTCGTATTCAACCTTCACCGCCTCTTGATTGCCCTCGTGATCCTCATAAGTCGGATTTTCCATTGTTCCGCCGGCATAGCCGGATGTGGTTGCTATCACGCCTTTTATTTGGTCAAAATCGCTTTCAACACACCAGAAACATCCCCCGGCAAAAATAGCGGTTTCAGTTTTTCCAGCATGTGCAGGCACAAGCGCTACGGTGGCGAACATGGCGGCAGTGAGTAACTTTCGAAGCATTGCAGATCTCCTATGAATTTACTTTGTTACGCTGACACTGGGGCTAAGTGAAATCACAGCTTCACACATTCGAGTGATTAAAGCTCATCGTGGTCAAATCAATCCACAAATACCTGAATTCGCCCTGTTTGCGGGGTGAATTCTTACTCCGTTTGAAAATGACATGCTGTGGAATTTGTAGAATGTTGGCTTGGCTAATCGACATCAATCTTATCATCACCCTCAATAGCCTTGCGTAGACGCGCAAACGCCAGCCGTATGCGTGATTTGACAGTGCCCAGCGGCAGTTGGTTTTTTTCCGCGATCTCGCTGTGCGACAGCCCGATGAAAAACGCTTCGGTAATCAAAACCCGCTGCTCCGGCGGCAGCTCTGCCATGACAGCGCGGACCCTTGCTTCGCGCTCGCGATTATCCATCGCCACATCCGCCTGCTCTTCAGGTTCGGGATGGAACACTGGGTCATGCGGGTCAAGAAGACCGGATCGGTCGCGTCGTTTCAGGTCAATGCGCCGGTTTCGGGCAATGCGGAACAACCATGTTGAAAGCGATGATTTTGCCGGATCATACAGCCCCGCCTTTTGCCAAAGCACAATCATCACTTCTTGAGTGAGTTCTTCGGCGGCGCTACGCTCAAGGCTAAGCCGCATCAAATAGGCATTAAGGCGCGGGGCAAAATGGTCAAACAGCTCGCCAAAGGCGATGCGGTCCCGGCTTTGCACCACGCGCTGCATAAGCAAGGCAAACCGTTCCTGTCCTTTAGCAACTATGGGCATGCTTTTAGAAATTTTGTCCGTCCTGACATTCATTTTTAGGTCTTACAGCAACGGTCGCCGATATAAAATCGGCGCGCCGCTCTAAGTTTTTTATTGTCTCATCGTTTTTTCGCAAAACCGCTCACACTTTTGCGAACTAGGCTAGGGTCTGGACCTGTTAATTTTGATGAAATGGCAGGCGAATGGCGAAACTATGCAAGGAAAACAGTGCAGGACGGGCTTAAGGCCCGCTCAAACTGTTTGACGCCGCAGAGTGAAGCCAGTTGCCTGTTGGTGCCAAGATCGGGCGCTTTCCGGCGATTGCGTTGTCGCAAAGGCCTAAAAATGCTCGCATTTCCTGCGCCTTTGCTCTTGGCACTCACCAAAAATCACCTCGACCATTTCGTCAAAATTAACAGGTCCAAACCCTAGAGTAACTGCCCGCCAAGCTCATCGTCAATATGAGCACGGATAATTGAGACAAAATCTGCATCGCCCTTAAACCCCAGCTCAATCGCCCGCGCAGCATCAAAATTCACCGGCCATCCCGCCACGATGTTTTGAATAAATTCATCCGGCTCATGCTTAATTAAATCCACCGCTTTTTGTCCTGCCACATCGCGCAAGGCCTCGATCATCCCGCCCACCGAAACACATAGACCCGGCATATTCAAACTGCGGCGCGTGCCAATAGCCTCCTTGTCCATCGCAGCGGCGTGCATAATAAATTGGATAGCCGCTCGCGGGCTGGCCAGCCAACGGCTCGCGGATGATGTTGGAAAAGAACCCTGACACAGCCTTGTTCGGCAGGCCCGGGCGCACCACCAAAGTCGGGAAGCGCAGCGACACGCCATCGACAAAACCGCGCCGTGCATAGTCGCTGATAAGCAATTCGCAAATCGCCTTTTGTGTGCCGTAACTTGTCAGCGGCGTGGCGAAATAATCATCCGTAATCACTTGCGGAAACGGCGCACCAAATACCGCGATAGACGATGAAAAAACCAAACGTGGCCGGTAGGCATTGCCGGCAAGACGGATCGCTTCCAATAGCAACCTCGTGCCATCCAAATTAATGCGATAACCCTTTTCAAAATCCTGCTCCGCCTCGCCGGAAACAATCGAGGCCAGCAGGACGATCAGATCAGGACGGTTGGAAATCAAGCCTTCTGCGGCTCCAGGGCTTGAGAAATCGGAGGCCAAACTGACAACAGGAAATGGCGCAGCCGGCAGTGCGGCGGCTACTACATCATGCAGCGTTAGGTGTGTGATGTCATGGCCGCCAATCTTGCACTTCACAGCAAGCCGCGCAGCCAGTTTGTGCCCCACCATGCCGCCCGCACCCAGAATCAGAGTTTTCAAGAGCAATGCCTCACACACAATTGATTTACCATCGCGCCCAACGGGCCACAGTTCGCGGTCCACGTCAAATTCCCGCCGCTATTTATCGCCAGTGCTGTTTGGAGGCATTAATTAACGGGCTTGGCGGCAAAGAATGTCCCATATCGGGAGCAAAACATTTCAATGTTCACGGTTCAGTAACCAGAAATGCATCAAAATTGAATCAAATATCGGGATTGGTTTATGGTTCCTTCCAGAGTCAGTCTGAACAAGGGTTTATGATCTCCATGCGTGGAACATCTCGTCTTTTCGCCGTTGCCATATTTGTTGCTGTGTCCGGCGCCGCATTTGCGCAGGCACCCACCCAAATCGGCAAGTTCACTGACTGGGGTGCTTATGGCTATCAGTCTGGCAGTGGCAAGGTTTGCTATATTTTGACGACGCCAAAAACCAAGGCACCGGACAAAGTGGATCATGGCGATAATTTTTTCCTAATCAGCCAAAAGCCCGGCCAGAATGTCTCCTTCGAGCCGCAATTTATGGCCGGTTATGAATTGCAAGCCAGCTCCAAAGTCACTGTCACTGTGGATGCCAAAAGCTTCACCATGTTCACCTCCGGCAAAAGCGCATGGATGGAAAACGCCGCCGAAGAGCCACTGCTGTTGGCCGCGATGAAAAATGGCAAAGCCATGTCCGTAAAAGCCGTGTCCAAGCGCGGCACGCCGACTGGTTACACTTATTCACTTTCAGGTATCTCAAAAGCGCTGGCGGCAATTAAAAGCTGTAAATAGATATCAATTCGGTGACTTTGCGAAAATTGTACTACTCCGGGGTTCAAGATGGGCAATGATTGTTGAATGCAATTTATGCACTGTCTCCTCGCTAATTTCGCAGGATCACCGAATTACTATCACTGCGGTCACCCCGACTATTCCCGCGTGATTATTGCGCCAATCAATGCTAGGGGCATTGCAAAATTGCCCTCCCGAAGCAAATGGCGCTGAACTCTTATGACCACCACCATCGACCTCACTACCACGGAAACCCGCGTAGCACTTCGACCTGCCTTGAGCGAAAAGCCATCGCTGATTGGCCTCACGCGCGCGCAAATGGGCGAGGCACTGCTCAATGTCGGCATTTCTGAGCGGCAGATTAAAATGCGTGTGCAGCAGCTGTGGCACTGGCTCTATGTGCGGGGTGTTTCCGACTTTGCCCACATGCGCAATATTTCCAGGGATTTGGTGGCGACGCTGGCGACCCATTTCACCATCGCCCGTCCGGAGTTGGTGGAAGAGCAAATCTCAAATGACGGCACGCGCAAATGGTTGTTCCGTTTTCCGGCTCGTGGCGCGGGGCGTCCGGTGGAAATTGAGACGGTCTATATCCCCGAACAGGGGCGCGGCACGCTTTGCGTTTCGTCCCAAGTCGGCTGCACGTTGACCTGCACTTTCTGCCACACTGGAACGCAAAAGCTGGTGCGCAACCTCACCACTGAGGAAATTCTGGCGCAAGTGCTGGTCGCGCGTGACCGGCTTGGCGACTTTCCGCACACTGACACACCGCAAGGCGCGATTGTGCCGAACGAAGGCCGCCTCGTAACCAACATAGTGATGATGGGCATGGGCGAGCCCCTCTATAATTTTGACAATGTGCGCGATGCGCTGCTGATTTTCTCCGATGGCGACGGGCTGGCGCTTTCCAAGCGCCGCATCACGCTGTCCACGTCCGGCGTTGTACCGATGATTGAGAAAATGGGCGAGGCCACCGGCGTTATGCTCGCCGTCTCGCTTCACGCCACCCGCGATGAGCTGCGCGATGTGCTGGTGCCTATCAACAAGAAATATCCACTCAATGAGCTGATGGACGCCTGCCGGAATTATCCCGGCCTCTCCAATGCGCGGCGCATCACATTTGAATATGTCATGCTCAAAGGCGTTAATGACACGCTGGCCGATGCCCGAGCCTTGATAAAATTACTCAAAGGCATTCCGGCGAAAATCAATTTGATTCCATTCAACAAATGGCCGGGCAGCGCTTACGAATGCTCGTCTTGGGCTGAGATTGAAAAATTCGCCGATTTCATCAATGAAGCCGGCTACGCCTCCCCCATTCGCACTCCAAGAGGCCGCGATATTCTGGCTGCCTGCGGGCAGCTAAAATCAGAATCCGAGCGCATGAAGAAAGTGGACCGCATGGCGTTTGAAGCCATGATGATTTCGGGGCATGGCGAAGAGTGAGGGGGTTGCTCCTCATCCACCTCTTTTTCATGCTCCTCGGCTATGCGCTGGCTGTGCAGGTTGCGGCGTCTATTACCGTTTTTATCATCTTCATTCCCACTGTGCTCCCGGATAATGGCGCATGGGGTCCGGCCAATAAAACACTGCAAGACATAGTGCCGCTGCTGCTTTTCGGGACTGTATATACTGTGATCTACGCGCTGCCCGGCTGGCTGATTTCAGTCATTGCCGCCGAATGGCGCAACAAGCGCTGCAAAATTTGGTTTGCCATCGCCGGGTTCCTCACCGCTGTCTTGGCGCAACTCATCGCCTATGCCTTCCTCGGCGGCTTGTTTGCAGAGCCTTTGACGCTTATCGGCTCGCTCACCGGTGGCTTTTTTGGCGGCCTCACCTATCGGGCGGTTGCGGGCAAACGCTCCGGTGCGTGGAAATCCACACCGTGACCCGCATCATCTCCCACATCCTGCGCTTTTGTCTCATCATCATTGCCTTCCTCTCTGCCGCCATTGGTGCTTCGGCGTTTATGATCTTTCTCATCTGGGGCACGCTGTCTCACGGCCAAGTCGGCAATAGCGAATTTCAAAACTTCGTTCAGCTGGCCGCTGGCATTTCAACGCCGCTGCTCGCCGCCTTTGTGGCTTATTATACGTTTTTACCCACCATGGCGGTTGCCCTTGTTAGCGAATATCTGGCCAAGCGATCCTGGTTATTCCATAGCCTTGGCGGCATTGTCGTGGCATTGGTCGCCATTTCCCGACGTGCGGATGCCAATAGCTTTGCCACGCCGCCTTCCGGCATCATGCTGGTTGTCATTGCTGCTGGCGTGATATTTGGCACCATCTATTGGTCTGTCGCCGGACGTAGTGCAGGAATTATTTCGCGTGAGCGCTCAGAATCTTGAGCGCAAAGGCTGAAAATACGCCAGCGAACAAATAGTCCACCACCCGCGTCACGCGCGGATTGCGCTTCAGCGCATCAGCAAATCCATCCGCTGCCAATATCATCGGTATGGTCAAGGGAATGGCAATCACCACAAACATCGCGCCTAAAAAGATCAGCCTGCCGGTCGCATGCGGATCGCCCGCCGAAACAAATTGCGGCAAGAATGTCATGAAGAAAATGATGATTTTAGGGTTCAATAAATTGATGCCAAGGCCGGTTGCCCAGTGCTTGAACAGGGTTTTGTCACTCCTCACCCCGATACCAGGTTTGAACGCCGAACCATAGCGCAGCGCCTGATAGGCCAGCCACACCAGATAGCCGGCGCCAATAATTTTCAGCGTTGTAAATGCAACAGGTGCTGCCACGATAAGCGCCGACAGGCCAACCGCCACCAAAATCGTATGCACCAATATGCCCGTGGAAGCCCCCATAAAACAAGCAAACCCCGCCGCGCGTCCGTCAGACAAAGCCCGCCCGATGAACAGCGTCATGTCCGGTCCGGGCGTGAGGGTTAGTAAAACGGAAGCAAGTGCGAATTGCAAAATGATTGCTATGTCGGGAATGAATGTCATGGCATGGCTCGTGGCGGTTTGATATTTTATATGTGTTACAAAAAATTTATCAAAGAAAGTGCGAATTTATACTGTTCTCATGTCATTAAAAAACGACACATTGACTTTGCCGCGCTACGTGCAAGAAGCGGATTTGAAATACTTCTTGAGGGAGAGCCCGCGAATGGCGTTAAAGCCACCCGCAAAAGTGACGGTAAAAACCGCCCGCTTCAGGGAAACTGATGTTCCGACCAGCCAAGTCCTGAAATTCGGGGCTGACAAACCTTTGCATCTGGATGCGGGCGTGGATTTGGCGCCGTTTCAGATCGCTTACCAGACCTATGGTGCCTTAAATGCTGACAAAAGCAATGCCATTCTGGTTTGTCATGCACTGACGGGCGATCAACATGTTGCAAATGTGAACCCTGTGACGGGCAAGCCCGGCTGGTGGGAGGCTATGATAGGGTCCGGTAAAATTGTTGATGTGGACCGCTATTTCATCATTTGTGCCAATGTGATTGGCGGCTGCATGGGGTCCACCGGACCTGCTTCGGCGAACGCTGCCACGGGTCACGCATGGGCGCTGGACCTTCCGATTATTACGATTGCCGACATGGTGCGCGCGCAGGCGATGCTGGTGGACCATTTTGGAATTGCGCAGTTGTTCCTCGTGATGGGCGGCTCGATGGGCGGAATGCAGGTGCTGCAATGGGCTGCGGCCTATCCGGAGCGTGTGTTTGCGGCGCTGCCGATAGCGACTGGTGCGCGGCATTCCTCGCAGAATATCGCGTTCCATGAGGTGGGCCGCCAAGCGGTGATGGCTGATCCGGAATGGCGCGGCGGGAATTATTTGGCGGAAGGTTTGGCTCCGGCCAAAGGGCTGGCAGTGGCCCGCATGGCGGCGCATATCACTTATCTTTCGGAAGTGGCGCTGCACCGCAAGTTCGGGCGCAATTTGCAGGACCGCGAGACTATCGGCTTTGGCTTTGACGCGGATTTCCAGATCGAGAGCTATTTGCGCCATCAAGGATCAAGTTTTGTTGACCGCTTTGATGCCAATGCCTATCTCTACATGACCCGCGCGATGGATTATTTTGACATTGCCGCCGAGCATGGCGGGGTTTTGGCTAATGCGTTCAAAGGCACGAAAACGCGCTTTTGTCTGGTGTCGTTCACTAGCGACTGGCTGTTTCCAACTGCTGAAAGCCGCTCGATTGTTCATGCGCTGAATGCGGCGGGCGCGTCGGTCTCCTTTGTCGAGGTTGAAACTGACAAGGGGCATGATGCATTTTTGCTGGATGAGCCGGTGATGTTTTCGGCTGTTGGCGGGTTTATTGCATCGGCGGCGCGGGCGCGGGGGTTAGTCTCATGAGCACAATTGCCGCCAGCCGCATCGATTTCGCCGTCATCGCAAGCCTTGTCCAAAAAAGCGCGAAAGTGCTGGATGTCGGCTGCGGCGACGGTGAATTAATGGCGCTATTGCAGAATGCACGCGAGGTTGACGGGCGCGGTGTGGAGCTCTCGCAAAATGGCGTGAACGAGTGCGTGTCGCGCGGCCTCTCGGTTATTCAGGGCGATGCGGACAGCGATCTCGTATATTATCCTGATAAGGGTTTTGATTATGTGATCCTCAGCCAAACGCTGCAAGCCACGCGCAACCCTCGTGAGGTGCTGGAGCATTTGCTGCGCATTGGCAAATATGCGATTATTTCCATTCCGAATTTCGGCCATTGGCGCGTGCGTTTATCGCTGCTCATACGCGGGCGGATGCCGGTGACGAAAGATTTGCCCTATACGTGGTATGACACTCCAAACATTCATTTTTGCACAATTGATGACTTCATGACGCTGTGTGATGATGTTGGCGCGAAGATTGAGGATGCTGCAGTGCTAAACCGTAATGGCCAGAGGCTGGGCGTAAATCTGCCGCGCTCGTTCTGGAATTTCTTTGGCCAGCAGGCGGTGTTTTTGCTGCGGAAATAGTCAGTCGAGTTTTTCGCGGCCGAAACCCTGCGGGGCCAATACCGGAACAAACACGCGGCGCGAGGAGCGGGAGGTTACGGCGACGCCCTGATAGAGCCGCTTTTGCGCTTCCACGATGTGGACGCCCGCGAACGGAATTGCGAATTTGCGCCCGACATATTCCAGCCAGTGCGTGGCTTTCATAACGCTACGATGGTGCGAGGGCGGAAACAGCAGTGCGTCATTCCAGCCAGTGGGGGTGAAGTTTGCGTCCTTCAGCAGGCGGCCAAGCTGGCCTTTGCTATAGGGGCGACCACTGCCAAACGGTGTTGATTCAAACCGCGCCCAAACGCCGCGCCGGTTTGGCACGACGATGACAAGCCTGCCGCCGGGCGCCAGCACGCGCCACATTTCCTTCAATGTTTCGCGCGGGTCTTCGGCATGTTCCAGTGCGTGGACCATCAAAATGCGGTCCACGGAACTATCAGACAAAGGCAGCTCTTCATCGAACACCAGCGCCGTAAGCGATGGCAGGCCATGCGGCCACGATGTTGCGCCCATTCCGGCAGGCATAAAGGCAAACGTGCGCTCCGTGTGCCGGCTGAGCAGATCAAGCCACGGCAAGGCATAGCCAAGGCCAACCAGCCGCTCGCTTGGAATTTGTGGCCACACAAGTTTCAAAGCCGCACCGATTGATAGCTCGGCGAGATGGCCGAGCGTGGAGCCATAAAATTCGCGTAGTTCGACTATATCCGCATGCATAGAGCAGAGTTAATGAGGGTTTGGCAGGAATGCAAGGCAGACCACTCTTACTATGGGAAGTGTGGGATCTGATGAAGTGAATCCGTCGGGTTAGGGTCTGTACCTGTTAATTTTGGCCAAATGGTCGCGGTGATTTTTGGTGTATGCCAAGTGCTAAGAGCGAAGGCGCAAGAAATGCGATTATTTTTAAGCCTTTGCGACAACGCAATCGCCCAAAAGGCCCGATTTTGGTACTAACTGTCAACTGACTTCACTCTGCGGCGTCAAACCGCTTGAACGGACTAAAGCCAGTTCTGCACGATTTTCCTTACATATTACCATCATTTTCCTGCCATTTAGTCAAAATTAACAGGCCCCGACCCTAATAACCCCGTACATGAATAATGAATAGTTTGCCTACCAACCTGCCTCCTGGCGGGCCTGTATTTTTTCAATTGCGGTATATTTGGAACAGCTTTTCGGGGCATTTCAATTTGACGCAATCACCTCCCTTGATAACAACCGCTAAACTCGCTATCCCAAACCTGATTTTATCCCGCCGGAGCTTATTTTCTTATGACATACGTCGTTACCGACAACTGCATTAAATGCAAATTCATGGATTGCATCGAAGTGTGCCCGGTGGATTGTTTTTATGAAGGCGAAAATATGCTCGTCATCCACCCTGATGAGTGCATTGACTGCGGCGTTTGCGAGCCAGAATGCCCTGCGGATGCCATCAAGCCGGATACTGAGCCGGGTTTGGAGAAATGGCTGAAAATAAACGCCGACTATGCTGTTAAATGGCCAAATATCACCGCCAAGGGCGAGCCGCCTGCTGATGCCAAGGATTTTGATGGCATTGAAGGCAAGTTCGAGACGCATTTCTCACCTGAGCCGGGCGAAGGCGATTAAGCTGTAAAGTCATCGGGCATTTGCCACACATGTTAACTATAAGTTAACAGGCCATTAGTCGCGCGTGTTAGCCGCGTCAGCAATTTATTGATTCTTGAGGTTTTTTGTGCTAGTGTTATTCTAAGCCACTGGCTGGACACAATTCTTTGCGCCACGCGCATGTCATTGAAAGGCAAACATTGTAACCGGACTATCTCATTTCCGGAGCGGCTTGCTTTTGCCTTGTAGTCAAAGCGCCGTTCCGAAATGTGTGATCCGGCCTCATTGTGCGCCTTGTCCGCTATGCTCACGCCGATTTGGCATCAGGATTTGGTTCCGTCTTATTGGAACCGCGCATGGAGTACAAAGCATATGGTCGTCCAACCACAAAAGAAAACATCGACACGCAACGGCTTTAAGACAGGTGAGTTTATCGTATATCCAGCCCATGGCGTCGGGCAAATTTCGTCCATTGATGAGCAAGTGGTCGCCGGCCACACGCTGGAACTTTTCGTTATTGATTTTGCCAAAGATAAAATGCGCCTCAAGGTTCCAGTCGCCAAGGCTGCGACGATCGGTATGCGCAAACTATCCGAGCCGGATTATCTTGAGCGTGGCCTGAAAGTCATCCAAGGCCGTGCCCGTATCAAGCGCACCATGTGGTCCCGCCGCGCCCAGGAATATGATGCAAAGATCAATTCCGGTGATTTGATTGCCATCGCTGAAGTCGTGCGTGATCTATACCGCGCGGACACACAGCCCGAGCAGTCCTACTCAGAGCGCCAGCTTTACGAAGCAGCGCTTGATCGTCTGGCTCGCGAAATCGCTGCCGTTCAAAAGATTTCTGATACTGAGGCTGTCCGCGTTGTTGAAGCCAACCTTGCAAAGGGTCCAAAGCGAGGCGCCAAGGTTGAAGAAGCGGAACTCGAAGCTGATAATGACGAGCAAGAACAAGCCGCGTAAGGCTTGGCACTTTGTTCTTTAGTATAAGGCCCGGTGAAAACCGGGCCTTTTTCTTGTCCACTGCCGAAACCACAAATCCAATTTGCAACCCTTGGCGTAAATTCAGAAAGAGACGGACGATAGTTCAACACAGCTATCCGGATTTTTTTCAGGAGCATCAAATGGGAACGCAATACGCCACCAGCGCCATGATGAAGGCGGCCAAGTCCGCGCCTTATCTGGAACGCGAAGAAGAACATAACTTGGCAGTGCGCTGGAAAGAAATGCATGACCAGCAGGCGATGCACAAGATGGCCGCAGCGCACATGCGCCTTGTAATTTCTATGGCAGCAAAATTCCGCAATTATGGCCTTAACATGAGTGATCTCATCCAAGAGGGCCACATCGGCCTGCTGGAAGCTGCCGCACGATTTGATCCCAACCGTGAAGTGCGCTTCTCGACCTACGCCACATGGTGGATACGCGCCTCGATACAAGATTACATATTGCGCAACTGGTCAATCGTGCGCGGTGGAACAAGTTCGGCACAAAAGGCGTTATTTTTCAATCTGCGCCGTCTTCGCGCTAAACTTTCAACCGGCCCTGAGCCTCTGACAGGAGCGATGCTTTATGGTCAGATTGCCACCACCATCGGCGTTTCGGTCAAAGATGTTGCTACTATGGACCACCGCCTTTCTGGACCCGACACTTCACTAAACGCTCCAATGGCCAGCGATGACGAGAACAGCGCCGGTCGTATTGATTATCTAGTCGATAATCAGCCTTTGCCGGATGAAGTTGTAACAGCGCTTGTCGATGGTGAGCGCCGCATGAAATGGCTCAAGAATGCGATGGGTGTACTCAATCCGCGCGAATTGCTAATTTTAAAGCGCCGTCGTTTGGAGGAAGAAACCACAACGCTGGAAGATTTAGGCAATACGCTCGGCATATCCAAAGAGCGGGTTCGCCAAATTGAAACGCGGGCTTTGGAAAAGCTCAAGGCATCATTGGTGCAGCTTGATCCCAAAATGGCGGCTGGCGCGTAAAAATTTGCGTGTTTAAATTACCCGCAACACAGTCTTCGTCGATAGCTTGGGGATAATGTTTTTTAATAGTGCAAACGGCAGTGCAACGCATCCTTCCGTCGGTTCGCAGCCATTGCGCGAAACGTGAAAAAAAATTGCGCTACCTAGAGATTTCTTGCGTGGCACAGTATTATAGCTGAGCACCAGAACCAAATCATACAGAGCGTCTTTGCGCATCATAGTCTCGTGACACGCCGGATAGGGCAGCGTGACAAATCGATTATAGTTGCGGTCTGATACATCATCGCACCAGCCGCAACGGCCGGTTAGCCGCATCATAGGCAGAGCCGCGCTTCTGAGTTTCGCATGGTCTGCGCGATAAAAACCGGATAATATGCGAAATGCGCCAAGCGGGGTCGCGCCATCGCCTTCGCGTTTCAAGCTGCGGATACCGCCCTTGCCCAGCGCACAGATATGGGTTTTGCCGGCAACGGTGAGTAACCCCTGCGTGATGTGCCCGGGGCGTTTTCTCACTACAATGTCAGAGTAAAATCCACGCATTTGCCGCAATTCGTCAGGATGTGTAAAATAAAGGATAGTAGTTGCCACAAGTGCTTCCGCCCTGCAATATTTCGTTTAAAGCAAGTAGAGTTCAAACTGAATCTGAATTCGCCCCAAAAACCGGGCGAATTCAGATACTATAAGATTGATTTGAACCCGACTTGCTCTAATCTCGAGCCAACCGGAGGACACACAATGGCAGCAAGAAGCATCCTGCTCGTGGATGATGATAATGAGTTACGCCAGACATTGTTGGAACAATTATCGCTTTACGAAGAATTTCGAATCAGTGAGATGGATACTGCCGCAAAAGGCATCCAAGCGGCGCGGGCAGGCGTGATTGATTTACTGATTATGGATGTGGGTTTGCCGGATATGGACGGTCGCGAGGCGGTGAAGCTGCTGCGCAAAGGTGGCTTCAAGGCGCCGATTATTATGCTTACCGGTCAGGATACTGATTCGGACACTATCTTGGGTCTGGAAGCGGGTGCCAATGATTATGTCACCAAGCCATTCCGTTTTGCTGTGTTGTTGGCGCGCATCCGCGCGCAATTGCGTCAGCATGACAATAGCGAGGACGTGACGTTCACTGTCGGGCCCTACACATTTAAGCCAGGCCAAAAGCTGCTGATCGATAAAAAGGGCGGCAAGCTGCGGCTCACTGAAAAGGAAGCGGCAATTATAAAATATTTGTTCCGTGCAGGCGATAAAGTTGTCACCCGCGACGTGCTGCTCGAAGAAGTCTGGGGTTATAATTCCGGCGTCACGACGCACACTCTGGAAACGCATGTTTATCGTCTTCGCCAAAAAATCGAACGAGATCCTTCCAATGCGGAAATTCTTGTGACAGAAAGCGGCGGATATAAGCTGGTTCCTTAACATCCGAATCAGTTTGGCAAAGCGGGACCGCTGATGGCAATTGATGAAGATGTACGGGCGCTTGGAGCCGTGCCGCTGTTCCGTTCGTTCACGGGCGAGCAGTTGCGGCTGATTGCCTTTGGCACTGAGCATCTTTCGATTATCAAAGGCCGCGAACTTTATAGCGAGGGCCAGGAGGCCGATTGCGGCTTCATCATCATGTCGGGCGCTCTCAATCTGATCGAGCTAAACGGCATGAACCGCCGCATTGTTCAAACGGCAATCAAAGGCACGCTGCTTGGCGAACTGGCACTGATTGCGCCCTCGACAAGGCCGACAAGCGCTGTGGCCGCCGAAGATACCCAAATGATGCGCATCAACCGCAGCCTCATCCGCCGTGTGCTGGAAGAATATCCTGAGCTGGCAGCCACCTTGCATGGCGAAATTGCGGGGCGGTTTCAGGAGTTTCTGGGCGATATTACGCGGCTTGAGGCTAAGTTTGCGGATTAGGCCTTACAGCTTGAAACTTGCAATCACCGGCACATGGTCTGATGGCTTCTCCCACGAGCGGGTTTCTTTCATGATTTCGATGCCGGTAAGCTTTGGGGCTAAATCGGCTGATGACCAGACATGATCCAGACGCCTGCCACGGTTGGAAATTTCCCAATCGGCGGCACGGTAGCTCCACCATGTGTAGAGCTTTTCGGGCTCCGGCGTATACTGGCGCATCAAATCCACCCAACCTCCGCCGGTGCGCATCGCTTCGAAGCTTTCTGTCTCAATTGGCGTATGGCTGACGACTTTCAGCAATTCCTTATGGCCCCAGACATCATGCACCAGCGGCGCGATGTTCAAATCGCCCACCAGAATTGACGAGGCTTTCGGATGGTCCGGCCTGATGCGGCGCATTTCTTCGACGAATTCCAGCTTGTGCTTGAATTTTGGATTGATGTTAACGTCCGGCTCATCGCCACCAGCCGGCACATAAAAATTATGCACGACAACCGGCACACCCTTCACATCGACCAGCGCAGAAACGTGGCGGCTATCATCAATACCGCAGAATTTCTCACGTTTCATCTCTTTGAGAGGATAGCGCGAAAGGATTACCACGCCGTGATAGGCCTTTTGGCCATGCACCGCCTGGTGGACATAGCCGTGTTTTTTGAACGTATCCTCAGGAAACTCGTGATCCTGACATTTGATTTCCTGCAGGCAAATTACATCCGGATTTTGCGCTTCAATGACGCGCTCAACCAGACCTTGGCGCAGACGAACGGAATTTATATTCCACGTGATAAGTTTGAAATTTGACATGGAATAGCCATGCCAGCAGCAGTGCCACGGTTCAAGTGCGTAGTTTAATTTTTGTTGGCATCCTGCTTGCCTTTGGCTTGGCTCACATGAACATAATCAATATCAAATAATTTAGGGTCGAATGTAACACCTTCTTTGGTGTTGAAAATCATGACTGTCGTATCAAGCCCTTGGGCGTCCCTTATGGTCCATTGGCGCAGTTCGTATGATTTTGGATCAAACATCAATGTGATTTTCGATGTGCCGAACACAGTCTTGTCGCCTAACACAATTGTTGTCAGATCATTTTCTTCTTTAACTGATTCAACCCGCTCGCCGGTAAGATCAATCGTGTCAGAGAGAAGCAGCTTGAGCGGGGTTTTATCCAGCGGATAAATATCCCATGTGTCCAGTTTCTTATTATTCACGACAACTGACTTGCCATCAGCAATAACGCGAATCGGCGATGGTTTTTCATAATTAAAGCGAATTTTTCCCGGACGGGAAATATAAAATGTGCCACCCGTTTGTTCGCCGCGCGGGCCGAACTGCACAAATTCTCCGGTAATGGTTTTAACTGACGTGAAATGGCTGGCGATTTGCGCCGCAGAGCCTGATGGTGCGGCCGTGGCGGCTGCGGCTGCCAATGCCGGTGACACGGCTAGAGCCAGCGGCAGCAACAGACCGGCAGCACTTGTGATAAACGTGCGTCGCGAAATTTCAAACGTCTTTCTCATTATCATCACTCCAGTGAGACTATGAATTACCAAGCCAATCTGTCGCGACTATGGCGACAGTTTGGCGGCTATAATTCACATCATATCATCTTCCGTCGGTACCAATATCTCGCGTTTGCCAGTCTGGTTGGACGGGCCCACTATGCCTTCTTTTTCCATACGCTCGATGAGAGAGGCCGCGCGGTTATAGCCAATACCCATACGGCGCTGGATGTAACTGGTCGACGCCTTCTTATCGCGCAACACGATGGAAACGGCCTGATCGTAAGGGTCGTCCGATTCAGAATAGTTGCCGCTCGGAGCGGCGCTTTCGTCCTCGCCTTCCTCTTCTTCATCCTGTGTTATGGCTTCCAGATATTCCGGTGCGCCTTGCACTTTAAGATGCGCGACGATCTTTTCGACCTCTTCATCTGTCACAAACGGGCCGTGGACACGCTGAATGCGCCCGCCGCCTGCCATGAACAGCATATCGCCTTGGCCAAGTAATTGCTCAGCACCCATCTCACCCAAAATGGTGCGCGAATCGATCTTTGACGTGACTTGGAACGAAATACGTGTCGGGAAGTTGGCTTTGATGGTGCCGGTTATAACGTCAACAGACGGACGCTGCGTTGCCATAATGACGTGGATGCCGGCCGCGCGGGCCATCTGCGCGAGGCGCTGCACCGCACCTTCAATATCTTTGCCCGCCACCATCATAAGGTCGGCCATTTCATCGATCAGAACGACAATATAGGGAATTGGCTTCAAATCCAGCGCTTCAGTCTCGTAAAGCGCCTCGCCAGTCACGCGGTCGAATCCGGTTTGTATGGTGCGGGTGATTTGCTCGCCCTTGGCCTGCGCCTGCGCGACACGCTGGTTGAAGCCGTCAATGTTGCGAACACCCACTTTCGACATTTTGCGATAGCGGTCTTCCATTTCCTTGACCGTCCATTTCAGTGCCACAACGGCCTTCTTGGGATCAGTCACAACGGGGGTGAGCAAATGCGGAATGCCGTCATAGACTGACAACTCCAGCATTTTCGGGTCGATCATTATAAGGCGGCACTCTTGCGGGGTGAGCCGGTAAAGCAGCGATAAGATCATGGTGTTGATGGCAACAGATTTACCCGAGCCGGTCGTGCCTGCCACCAGCAAATGCGGGAACTTGGCTAAGTCGGCGATAACGGCTTCGCCATTGATGGTTTTGCCCAGCGCCAACGCCAGTTTGGCTTTAGAATTTTCAAACTCCGGGCTGGCCATCAGTTCGCGTAAATAGACCGTTTCGCGGCGCACGTTCGGCAATTCGATACCAATGGCATTGCGGCCCGGAACCACAGCCACGCGGGCGGCAATGGCGCTCATCGAACGGGCGATATCATCCGCCAAACCAATTACGCGCGAGGATTTGATGCCAGGTGCCGGTTCCAGCTCATACATCGTCACTACTGGACCCGGGCGCACATGAATAATCTCGCCGCGCACACCAAAATCGTCCAGCACGCCTTCCAAGGCGCGGGCATTTTGCTCCAACACGTCTTTGGAAAGTGACGGATCGCGAGCGACGCTTTTCGGCTCACCGAGGAAATGCAGCGGCGGCTTTTCAAAGCCAACTCCGGAAATTAGGGAACCTTGCGCTTCGCGGTTAACGCGAGCGCCGGTTTTCAGTCGTGCTACATCGCTCTGCACGCGGTTGATGGGTTGTTCCATCACACGGTTATCAACCATGGCGCGGGTCGAAATGCCTTGCGGCGTGCTCCTTGATGCAGCCATTTTTGGTGTGCTTACCACATGGGGCACATCAAACACTTCGGTTTCGTCGATAAATTCATCATCTTCAAATTGCGAGTCTTGTTCAAACTGTGAGTCTTGGCTCGCTCTGGCTGCAAGCGCATTTGATGTTGAGACCTTAGCGTATGAAAACTCCGGTTCATGCTTCATGCGCGGTGCGGCGGGTGCATCGTCTTCAAAATCATCATAGGCGATAGGTTGCGATGAATGTTGTGAACGAACTTTTCTTGTTCCTATCATAGGATCAATTGAATTTCGCGCCGCCCATTGCCGCGACACAAATGAACGCAGCGAATACCAATAATGGGTGAGTGCACCGAGTGCATACGAGCCGGTGTCGCCATCATCGTTGTCAAATAATTCATCGTTGGCATCTTGCGACCGGTCTTGTTTGGTTGTCACTTTTCCAAGGACCGAGGATGCATAGGCGAGCAGATAGGTCGCTGGCGCAATGAGCGCCAAACCGGATAGTGCTGCCAGAAGCCCGGTCGGTGTGCCGCCCATAAACAGGCCCGGGATTTGCAATATTTTATCGCCGAGTACGCCACCAACGCCAACCGGCAGTGGCCATGTAACGGGCGCTTTGAAGCAGGCGAAGACTGACGCCATTAGCAGTGCACCGCCGACATAGGCAAAGCTGCGGCGGAATTTCAAACCAACATCGCGCCCGCGTGCCATAAAAAATCCGATCAGCAGCACAGGAAGTAACATGGGCACACTGGCCAGCCCGAAAAACTGCATCATTAAATCTGAAAAAATTGCTCCGGATGAACCCAGCGCGTTAACGGTAATGTTGCCAGTCGCATGGCTAAAACTAGGGTCAGCAACGTTCCATGTCGCGAGAGCGGCGACTGCTGCCAACACCGAAATCATTACCGCAATACCGCCAAAGGCTTCAGCTTGACGCCATAAAAAGCCATTCATGCCCTGTGGACTGGCAATGTTTCGCTCTGTTTTAGAACGTGCCATCTGATTTACTGGCGCAGTTGTCACTGAAGGACGCATGTCCATACCCCGTTTAAAAGCCGATTTGCTGCGCGAAGCACAGCATCATTCGCCGAAGACCTTATGCGCGTTATGGTAAAGAGCCTGTTAATATAACCTGACGGCGGTCATGAACGGTTGTCTGTTTATCAAAATCACAACAGCCTGTTTTGTGTTGACAACAGTTTCAATAAGTTGACCGGGCAACGCCAGACGCCCATGAACTATAGATAGGTGCGTATGCTAATGTGATGGTTGTCCGAAGCGGCCCTGTGATCATTTCAGTAATTGGCCCCTAAAACTGTCGTCGTACTAACGTTGATGACCGTATGAGCAACAAGATTGTTTGCGACGTTTGCAAGATTTGCATCCAAGGCTATAAACGTAAAAACGGCGGTTTTTGCCGCCGTTTCTGTTTTAAAAATTAATCTGACTAAGCCTTATCAACCAGTTTTTTCACAGCATCCTTGGCCTTGCCAACTGCTTGTTGGGCGTTACCCTTGACTTCCTGCACTAAACCCTCGCCGCGAAGGCGATCGTTGCCGACGGCCTTGCCGACTGCCTGCTTCACATTGCCCGCAGCTTCGTTTGCAAGGCCTTTGATTTTGTCACTTGTGCTCGACATGTTGCTTCTCCTGTTAGGCCGTAGGTTTGGCCGGATTGAAAGAGGGGTAGCCATGAGTGCCATCTCGCCTCGTTCAGCAAAACGCTTATGCTTCCAAATGGTTCCTCTAAAAGTTCAAATTTCATAAATGGAACCGAAAGCCGTCGCAGACGTTTACATTTCAAAGAGGGATTTTCGAGATGTTCAAAAACCCGTTCGACGGACTTCAAGATGTTAGCTCTTTTCAGAAATTTGGATTTTCCAGACAGATTACGCGGGCGACGACTATCGTCGAAGTCTTTCTTCTTCTGGCCTATGCTTTGGTGATGGTTTTGTCATTGCCGTTTCTGTTCACATTAAAATAGCGAGGGCTTCTCATGACCACTTCAACCATTCTTCTCATCATACTCGTGCTGCTGCTAATTGGCGCGTTTCCATCTTGGCCGCACGCGCGCAGCTGGGGATATGCACCGTCTGGCGGAGTTGGCATAGTCATTGTTGTGCTGGTAGTGCTAGTGTTGATGGGGCGTATTTGATTGTAGGAGTGCTTCTCGTTTTAATAGAATCAAAACGGCACTCTAACTTTTTGATTTGTTGCCTTGTTCTTAACCACAGCGTGTTCCACGCTACTCAAAAAACGCTCTAGTGGATTGATCGCAACGAAGGAGTCCAGATTTGGATTCCCTTGTTTTGCTGGATGTGCGATTCAGGGTTATGCGCACAGGAATTGAGTTCGCCGT
>JAYVRA010000044.1:0-28669 GCA_043776635.1 Phyllobacteriaceae bacterium | reverse complement strand
TGCGACAACGCAATCGCCGGAAAGCGCCCGATTTTGGCACCAACAGACAACCGACTTCACTCTGCGGCGTCAAACAGTTTAAACGGGCCTCAGCCCGTTCTGCACTGTTTTCCTTGCATAGTTTCGCCATTCGCCTGCCATTTCATCAAAATTAACAGGTCCAGACCCTAACTCTTTTTTTTGTTGCATTTTTATTAATCGTGATGTGTTGCCCTCGTGGCAACGAATTTGGAATTACCTTTTTTACCGATAGCAATAATCCGATCGGCGTCAACTCCACGCCGCAATTGAACCCGCATTTTTATTAGCCGCCAAACTATATTTCTGTTTAACTGTTGCCCTAAACCACTGATTTGGAATTTGAAAATATGAGTGGCTCGCTCGTTTTGTTACATTTGGCTGGTGCGGTCGCATTGTTGCTATGGGCAACGCGCATGGTGCGCACCGGAGTGGAAAACGTCTTAGGCGCGACACTGCGTGACCATTTGCGCCCTGCTTTGAAAAACCCGTTTCTCGCTGCAAGCTCCGGAATGTTGCTTGCCATTATGTTTTAAAGCGCCACCGCCGTCGGCTTGCTTATATCAGGCTTTGCAGGCCAAGAACTTATATCGGTAACGTCTGGCATCATCGCCCTGCTAGGTGCGGATCTCGGCTCGTCAATTGCCGTACGCCTGCTTTCATTTGACTTATCAGACTTGGTGCCACTGCTGATTTTTATCGGCACTGCCACCCACATGGCCACATCAAGCCGCAACTGGCAGCAATCCGGGCGCATATTGATCGGCATAGGCCTTCTACTCTTGTCACTGCGTATGATTGGCCAATCCTCAGAGTCGCTACGCGCCAGCAGCCTTTTGCCGGTCATCGTTGAGACGCTCACCAACGATGCGCCGACCGCCTTTCTAGTTGCGTCCATTATGACATGGCTGTTCCACTCCAGCGTTGCCTCGATATTGCTCATTTCAGCACTGGCCGCCAAGCAGCTTATCCCTGTCGAACTTGGCATTATTCTGATGCTCGGCGCGAATTTCGGCGGTGCGATGATTGCCGCAGCGCTCACCCGTTCTGGCAATGCGCTGCAGCGAGCAGTACCGACGGGCAATCTCATCCTGCGGGGGGCAGGCTCGATAATCGCCGCGATCGTAGCTTCGCATACCAGCCTGCCCTTAGAAAAACTCGCATCACTCCCTGCCTTGCAAATCATCCACGCCCACATCTCATTCAATGTGTTATTACTCATTTTTGGAATGCCGCTTGCGCCACTTGTTGCCAAATTGGCCCGCTCTTGGGCATCTCGCGGTGCGCCAAAATCTGCGATGGACCTAATCAACACCGAAAGTTCCAGCGCCCTGGACGAAAACGCCCTGACCAATCCGCGCCTCGCGATTGCCAACGCCACCCGCGAAGTTCTCCGCCTTTGCGAAACCATCGATGTCATGCTCACCCGCGTTATTGATATGTATCGCACGGTAACGCGCGATGATATTGCCGCGCTTGCGCAGCTCGATGACCGCGTGGACCGCCGCCATTCGGCCATCAAACTCTATCTGGCCAAAGCAACCGCCCATAATGTCTCCGAGCCGGAGGCTATCCGTTGTCAGGAACTTGTCGCTGCCTGTGTAAAGCTGGAGCAAGCCGGCGATATCATTGTGCGCAACATGTTGCTCCACATTCAAAAAAAGCGCGACCGCAAAGTGGAATTTACCGACGCTGGCTGGCAGGAGCTGGTGTCCATGCACGCGGCTGTACTGGCTAATGCGAAGCTGGCGTTCAACGTCATCGTCAATCGTGATGTTGAAACCGCGCGACAACTGGTCGAGGAAAAGGACAGGCTGCGCACCCGCGAAAAGGCCTGCAGCCAACGACATTTCGAGCGGCTGCGCAATGGTTCCGCGCTCTCCATTGAAACCAGCTCAATCCACTTGGATACGATCCGCGATTTGAAAGACATCAATTCGCTATTGGCGTCACTTGCCTATCCCGCGTTGGAAGAGCAAGGCCTTCTCCGCCAAACCAGATTGAAAAACCCTTAAGTCAAAAGGCTCTTAATAAGCCCGCTCGCCTTGCCGAAATCCATCTGTCCGGCAAACGCGGCGCGAAGTTCCGCCATCACCTTGCCCATGTCTTTGATACCCGAAGCACCGGTTGCGGCGATAATTTCTTTGATCGCCTTGGCTGCATCCACGTCAGACAATTGCTGAGGCATAAAGCCCTGAATAATGACGATTTCAGACTTTTCCTGCGCCGCCAGTTCCGGCCGTCCGCCCTCAATATAAATCTTGGCCGATTCTTCCCGCTGCTTCACCATTTTTGCAAACAGCTGCAACAATTCCGCTTCGCCTCCCGCTTCCTTGCCAAGCCCGCGATTGGCGATATCAAAATCCTTAATGGCAGATAACATCAAGCGGATGGTGGAAAGCCGTGCTTTATTGCCGGACTTCATGGCAGTTTTCATCTCGTCGGTCAGGCGTGCGCGCATGGTGGTCATTTATCCTCTGATTTGTCGCTTTCATAGGCAATTGAGTGGCCTCTTGCAATTGACCTCGCTCAATGCCTCCTCTATTGCACCGATCTTAGCCATACAATTGAATTGCAGTATTAAGTCCGCGCCGGAATGCCGGTGCTTTGTGACGCCTGCCAATCTGGAGCACACAAATGAGCACAGCCCCTTGGACAATCAAAAAACCAACCGCACTCTTAGTGCTGGCTGATGGGACCGTCATCGAAGGCCACGGTTTGGGTGCGACAGGAGTGCGTGAAGCCGAAGTTTGTTTCAACACGGCGCTAACCGGCTATCAGGAAATAATGACAGATCCGTCCTATGCCGGCCAGATAGTCACTTTTACGTTCCCGCACATCGGCAACATCGGCACGAACGTTGAAGACATCGAAGATTTGCACCCCGCCCGGCGCTCCGGCGCTGTCGGCGTCGTTCTGAAAGCGGATGTCACCAACCCGTCCAACTATCGTTCAAGCGAACATCTCGACACATGGTTAAAAAAACGCGGCATCGTTGCGCTGTCCGGTATTGATACCCGTGCGATGACCGCGCTAATCCGCGAAAAAGGCATGCCAAACGCCGTCATCGCGCATGACCCGTCCGGCAACTTCGATATTCCAGCATTGCAAAAGCAGGCCGCTGCGTGGCACGGGCTGGAGGGTCTTGACCTTGCTAGGGAAGTCACTTCCGGCCAGAGCCAAATTTGGACCGAAACCGATTGGGTGTGGAACGAGGGATATGGCGCAAACACGGCGCCAACCATTCACATCGTGGCCGTGGATTACGGCGTCAAACGCAATATCCTGCGCCTCATTGCAGGGCTTGGCGCAAAAGTCACAGTCGTGCCCGCAACCACTAAGGCTGCCGATATTCTAGCCATGAACCCCGATGGCATTTTTCTCTCCAACGGTCCCGGCGATCCGGCGGCCACTGGCGAATATTCTGTTCCGGAAATCAAAGCGCTGGTCGCTTCCGGCAAGCCTTTGTTCGGTATCTGCCTTGGCCACCAAATGCTGGCGCTGGCGCTAGGCGGTAAAACCGAAAAGATGCACCAAGGTCATCATGGCGCGAACCATCCGGTGAAAGACTACACCACTAACAAGGTGGAAATCGTCTCGATGAACCATGGTTTTGCAGTGGATGCTAAATCGCTACCGGCAAGCGTTGAGGAGACCCACGTCTCTCTGTTCGACGGCACCAACTGCGGCCTGCGCCTCACCGGCAAACCGGTATTCTCCGTGCAGCATCACCCAGAAGCCTCCCCCGGCCCGCAAGATTCGCACTATTTGTTCCAGCGTTTCATGAACATGATACGTGAGCAAAAGGGTGAGCTGCTTGTTGCGGAGAGGTAGATTTTCCGAACTAACAGAAGAAAGCGAAGGTGAATGCCACCGGCTCTTTCAATTATTGGCTCAAAACTCACAAATTCGCGTTAAATGTGTCGCAGTCTTCCATTTTTCCGCGTTTGGCGCCACGACTGAACCATTCAACGCGCTGTGCGGACGTTCCGTGGTTGAAGGAATCCGGTACGACATAGCCCCGGCTTTCCTTCTGCAACGTATCGTCGCCAATCTTGCCCGCTGCATTTAACGCTTCTTCAAGGTCACCTTTTTCTAAAATGCCTTTTTGAGCGGTGTAATAGGCCCAGATACCGGCAAAACAGTCGGCTTGCAGTTCAACCTTCACCGACATTTTGTTGGAATCAACTTCGCTCATGCTTTGGCGCATTTTGTTGAATTTCGGCAGCACACCAATCAAGTTCTGCACATGGTGGCCCACTTCGTGCGCCAGCACATAGGCTTGCGCGAAGTCACCGGACGCGCCAAATTGGTTTGCCAATTGGTCATAGAACGCCAAGTCGATATAGAGCTTCTGGTCACCAGGGCAGTAGAATGGACCGGAAGCGGCTGTGGCGTTACCGCAAGCCGAGCGTATGGAATCTGTAAACAAAACCATGGTCGGTGCAGGGTATTTTTTGCCGCTGGCCTCGAATATGCCCGTCCACGTGTCTTCTGTTTCCGCCAAAACGGTCTTCACAAAGGCCGTCATCTTGTCTTGGTCTGCCGCCGTGGGTTGCGCGGACTGCTGCGTCGCTGAACCTTGACCGTCATTCTGCCCGACTAAAATTTGCGTTGGATCAACATTGATCCCACATGACTTCAGCACAAAAAACAAAATAATCATAATAACAATGCTGGAAACACTGCCGCCGCGCGCGATTCCCAACCCATTGCCACCGCGAAATCCGCCACCGCCCTGACCAAAGCCGCCACCGGCGCTGCCGCTGGTATCGCGATCATCTTGCACATTATCGCTCTGGCGACGACCTTCCCACTTCATGGCATATCTCCTTAAAATCTGTCTCTTGCCACGTTATGGCAGGAAAGCACCCTGCTATTCAATAGAAACAACGTTTTAATCAACGGGCAAACGCCAGACACAAAAAAGCGGACGTTTGGGAGGGAACGTCCGCTTTCTATTAAACGTTTGCGCCTATTACTTTGGCAGCAATACGTTGTTAACCACGTGTATTACACCATTTGACTGGTTCACGTCAGCAGTCGTGATCTTGGATGTGCCGCCACTTTCGTCGGTTAAAATGATTGACTTGCCCTTCATTGAGGCCACGAGCTTGTCTCCGCTTACTGTTTTCAATGTAGCCTTGCCGCCGCCATCTTTAATCATGGATTTCAAATCTGCGCCGGAAATTTTGCCAGCAACAACATGTGCAGTTAAAATCTTTACCAGAGTTGCCTTGTTTTCAGGCTTCAAAAGGGTCTCGACGGTGCCTGCTGGAAGCTTCGCAAAACCAGAATTTACAGGAGCGAACACTGTGAACGGGCCTGCGCTCATCAATGTATCAACCAAACCAGCTGCCTTTACTGCGGCAACAAGCGTGGTGTGTACTTTGGAATTCACTGCGTTTTCTACAATATTTTTGGTAGCATACATTGGTGCGCCACCAACCATAACGGTCTTGGCAAATACTGGTGTTGCGACGAGGCCAACGGTTCCAAATGTTAGCACGGCAACTGTCGTTGCGCGAATGAGTGTCTTGAACATGTGAGTATTCCTCTGTGTACGTTACGCATGTCTCTTGTGAGAACCGCGACTTCGTTCCTCCGAAGTTAAAAGATAAACGAACAGACCGGCAGAAGAGTTTCAAAAAATTTTGAAATTTTTTCGATCAAAGTTCGGGAGGTGATGTCTTTAAAAAATCCGTCACTAATTTGATACGACCAACTCAGTTAGCCCGAATAATCGACTTAAGTCTGACCGTGTCTGCTGCTTCCGGCGGTCTTTGTAAGGTTGTATCGGTTTATCGCAAAACTGTTTACACTTTTACCAACGATAGACTAAACATGCAAAATGCGCTTTCCAACTTCGTTTCTTGATGACATTCGCGACCGCGTGCCGATTTCGACAATCGTGGCGCGGCGGGTTACATTTGACCGGAAAAAATCCAATCCCGGACGCGGAGATTTTTGGGCTTGCTGTCCGTTTCACGGCGAAAAGTCTCCCTCATTTCATTGCGAGGACCGCAAGGGGCGCTACCATTGCTTCGGGTGCGGGGTTACGGGTGACCATTTCCGCTATTTGACAGAACTTGAAGGCTTGAGCTTTCCCGAAGCTGTAGAAACAGTGGCTGGCATAGCAGGCATTCCAATGCCAGCGCGGGATGAGCAAGCGGAAAAGCGCGACCGCGAGCAGGCATCTTTATTCGACGTGATGGATTTGGCGGCGACTTATTTTCAAGAGCAATTGCAGGCGGCCAGTGGCGCGAAAGCGCGGGGATATTTGCGCGAACGCGGATTGTCAGCGGCTACACAACTACAATTCCGGTTGGGTTATTCCATTGATAGCCGCAATGCGCTGAAGGAATATCTTGCCGGTAACGGCATCCCCAAGGAGCAGATTGAGGCTTGCGGACTGGTGGTTCACGGGGAGGACATTCCCATTTCCTATGACCGGTTCCGTGACCGGATTATGTTTCCAATTCCCGATTCCCGAGGCCGTATTATTGCATTCGGCGGACGGGCGCTTTCCAAGGATGTGCCCGCCAAATATTTGAACTCGCCAGACACGGAGCTTTTCCATAAAGGCCAAGTGTTGTTCAACTATGCCAAGGCGCGCAAACCTGCTCAGGACAAAGGCACGGTTATCGCCGTTGAAGGCTATATGGACGTGATCGCGATTGCGCAGGGCGGCTTTCACCACGCCGTTGCACCACTAGGCACGGCGCTGACAGAGCGGCAGAGCGAACTTTTGTGGAAAATGGCCAATGAGCCAATCCTGTGCTTCGATGGCGACCAAGCTGGAATCAAAGCGGCGTGGCGGGCGGCGGATTTGGTGCTGCCACTTTTGAAACCGGGAAAGACCTTCCGGTTCGCAATGCTGCCGGACGGTAAAGATCCCGACGATGTTGTGAAAACCTCCGGTCCGGAAGTGTTTCAAGCTATGCTTGACGAGGCGCGGCCGCTTATTGATTTGATCTGGATGCGCGAGACGGCATCCAGCGTATTCGACACACCGGAGCGCCGGGCGGCGCTGGAGCAGCGCTTGCGCGAAATTACCAGCCGCATTCAAGATGAAAGCGTGCGCCGCCATTACCAGCAAGATATGCGCGACCGGCTGGCATCTTTCTTCGGCTCAAATAATCGCAGTAAGAGCGCCCGGCAACGCGGCGAAAAGCAACCTTACCTGCGAGGCCCTGCGCGAGGAACGGCAGCTGTGCGGCTTGCGGTTTCGGATAGTTTGGCGCGGTCGGCTCTAGTGCGGGGATCAGTGGCGCAGCCTTCACTTCGGGAGGCAGCGATACTTTTGATGGCCATTCATCACCCGCAATTGGTGGAAGAGGATTTCGCCTCATTTGAGGGACTTGAACTCATCCATCCTGATCTCAAACTGTTGCAAGGGACTGTTTTGGATTGTCTGGCTGAGCATGTTGTGGCGGACAGGGCGGCGGTCGCTGCCAAACTTGAGGCGAGCGGGCAAATAAAAGTATTATATGGCGTGGAAGCGATGATCCGCCGGACGCGGCTCTGGACGGCGACGGCGGAGGGCGCGATTGACGATGTCCGCGAGGCATTTGCCCAGTCGCTGCACTTGCATCAGACGACGCGAACACTACATAATGAATTGAAATTGGCTGAGACTGCGCTGGCAGACGATCCTACTGAGGAAAGCTACGAGCATCTCATTGATGTGCAAAATCAAATGCGAAACGCGCAGGCGACAGAAGCTTTAATCGAAGGATTCGGAGTTTCATCCGGGCGCGGAGCCTCAAAGTCCTAAAAATGATTCGCTTTTTTGACCGAATCATGAAAACCGACTTAACGAACGTACGAAATGACGGAATCAGGCATTCACTACAAACATTATCTTAGGGACAATCGAAACTCCCGTCCATTGTTTGCCGCAAATTATTTTTGTGCGGGACATTCAGGGGCGAATAAAGGCAGTCGAAGCCTCAAGGTTAATCACACATTAACGCAACAGGGATAATGCCGGAATAGTGCAAATTTCCAGATGGTTAGCATCTGGCTTTTCATGTGCGCCCGCGTTGCTAATACGGAGTCCATCACATGGCGACCAAGACGAAAGAAAAAGAAGAAGGTGAAGTCGAGCGCGAAGGCGCACCGGACGGGCCGCTTCTCGACCTTTCGGATGACGCTGTCAAAAAGATGATTAAGGCCGCGAAAAAACGCGGCTATGTCACCCTTGATGAATTGAACAGCGTGCTTCCTGCCGAAGAAGTGACCAGCGACCAACTCGAAGACACAATGTCGATGCTGTCTGATATGGGCATCAACGTGGTGGAAGACGAAGGCGCGGACGACGACAAGGAAGAGGCCGAAAAGGACGACGAGGCGGAAGCCACCGAGCTCGCCGAAGTTAACGGCACGGCGGTTGTCGCCTCCACCACCAAGAAAGAGCCTACGGACCGCACCGACGATCCGGTACGCATGTATTTGCGCGAAATGGGCACGGTGGAGCTTTTGTCGCGCGAAGGCGAAATTGCGATTGCCAAGCGCATTGAGGCTGGACGCGAGACCATGATTGCCGGACTTTGCGAAAGCCCGCTGACATTCCAAGCCTTGATTATCTGGCGTGAAGAGCTAAACGAAGGCCGGACGCTGCTCCGCGAGATCATTGATCTTGAAACAACGTTTGCCGGACCCGAAGCCAAAGTTGCGCCGCAAGTGGAGCGCCCTGCGGAAATCGTGGCGCAAAAGATTGATGACCGCCAGCGCCGTATGCGCGCTGCGGAAGAAGAAGATATCACCAATGTTGGTGGCGGCGGCCTTCCTGAAGAGGAAGAAGAGGAGGAAGACGAAGTCAACCTCTCACTGGCCGCGATGGAAGCCGAACTGCGTCCTGCTGTGATGGCAACGCTCGATTTGATTGCTGATACCTATAAAAAGCTGCGCAAGCTGCAGGACCAGCAGGTCGAAAACCGTATGGCGGCTACCGGTACGCTGTCCACCAGCCAAGAGCGTCGCTACAAGCAATTGAAGGACGAGTTGATTACGGCTGTGAAGTCGCTGTCTCTCAACAATGCGCGTATTGAAGCGCTTGTGGCTCATCTTTACGACATCAACCGCCGCCTCGTGCAGAACGAAGGCAAGCTGCTGCGTCTCGCGGAAAGCTATGGCGTGAAGCGCGAGGAGTTCTTGAAGGTTTACACCGGTTCGGAACTTGACCCGAACTGGATTGCGTCAATTGCCAATCTTGCCGGTCGCGGCTGGAAGGATTTCACCAAATCCGAGAAAGAGCCGATCAAGGCGTTGCGGTCTGATATTCAGATTATTGCTCAGGAAACAGCGATTCCGGTGGTGGAATTCCGCAAAATCGTCAACCAAGTACAAAAGGGCGAGCGGGAAGCCGGTATAGCCAAGAAGGAAATGGTCGAGGCAAACTTGCGTCTCGTGATTTCCATTGCCAAGAAATACACCAATCGCGGCTTGCAATTCTTGGATTTGATTCAAGAGGGCAATATCGGTCTTATGAAAGCGGTTGATAAGTTTGAATATCGCCGTGGTTATAAATTCTCGACCTATGCGACATGGTGGATTAGGCAAGCGATTACCCGCTCTATTGCGGACCAGGCGCGCACCATCCGTATTCCGGTGCATATGATTGAAACGATTAACAAAATCGTTCGCACCAGCCGCCAGATGCTGCATGAAATCGGCCGCGAGCCGACCCCGGAAGAGCTGGCCGAAAAGCTGGCAATGCCGTTGGAAAAAGTGCGCAAGGTTTTGAAAATCGCCAAGGAACCGATTTCGCTGGAGACGCCGGTGGGCGATGAAGAAGATTCGCATCTCGGCGATTTCATCGAAGACAAAAACGCTATGCTGCCGATTGATGCGGCCATTCAGGCGAACTTGCGCGAGACGACAACCCGTGTTCTGGCCTCACTAACACCGCGCGAAGAACGTGTGTTGCGGATGCGCTTTGGTATCGGAATGAATACGGACCACACACTGGAAGAGGTCGGCCAGCAGTTCAGCGTAACGCGCGAGCGGATTAGGCAGATTGAAGCGAAAGCGCTGCGGAAGCTGAAGCATCCGTCGAGGTCTAGGAAGCTGCGGAGCTTCTTGGATAGTTGATGCAAAGTGCGGACTAAATAGGATTACCCAATGCAAGATAACACGAAAACCTGGGATGACGATTACGCAGATGCCGAGGAGCCTTCGATTGACGAATATGATATATCCGCCAATCCAAATGACTTTAATATCCTAACGATTTTCAATTTTATTGAATCTGGTGCTGTAAAAATACCAGGCTTTCAGCGCAACTTTGTTTGGGACATAGGGCGATCATCGAAGCTAATTGAATCGCTACTGCTCGGTTTGCCAGTACCCCAAATTTTTCTCTATGAAACAGAGAGAAATAGTTTCTTGGTAATCGACGGACAACAGCGCTTAATGTCGATCTATTATTTCATTAAACAGCGATTTCCTCGAAAAGACAAACGAACAGAACTGCGCACTATTTTTGACGAGAAAGGAAAGATACCTGATGAGGTGCTCCATGACGATAAATATTTTGAAAACTTCCGCCTAAAGCTTGGTGAGTCTTTGGCTAGTAACCCGAGTAAGTTTAAGGGACTTTCCTATTCAACACTTGGGCAGCACAAAATTCCGTTTGAGCTTAGGACAATTCGAAATGTCATTATTAAGCAAAACTCACCTAGTGGCGACGATTCTTCGATGTATGAAGTATTCAATCGACTCAATACCGGTGGAATAAACCTAAAGCCTCAAGAAATTCGAATGAGCATGTATCATTCGCCATTTTACGAGCTTCTTTTGAGGCTGAATTCTAAGCAGAAATGGCGTCGGCTTTTACCGATCGTAGAGCCTGATATACATATGAAGGATGTTGAAATCCTTTTGCGAGCCTTTGCTATGCTTGTCGATGGTGAGGACTACAGCCCATCGATGGTCAAGTTCCTGAATAAATTCTCCCGCAAAAATCGTTCCACTAGTTCGATAGTCGTAGAAGGTTATCAGAACATGTTTGATTCATTTTTGGCCGTGACCGATTCGCTTCCCAGGGATGTTTTTGTAAATAAGAAAAACGGGCGCTTCCATGTGGCGCTATTTGAGTCAGCATTTGCGGCGGCTTGTCATCAAGCACTGACAGCACCAAATCTTGTAAAATCTCAATCATTGCTGGAGGCAAATTTGTCATCCTTGGCTAATGATGATAAATTTGTTGAGGCTCTTCAAGAAGGCACAACTCAATCAAGGAACGTCAAAACTCGGCTTCGAAGGGCGCGGGAGATATTGCTAAATTAGGCGAGAGTTTGTGAATTCCGAGATTGAAAACATCTATAAAGAGTCAGCGCACGTGGTTAGCTTGCTTAACTCTCACGGGCAGACGTCACTTGCAAACTTTTCAACTGATAACTTTCGTAAAACGCTTTTGCTGGCATCAGCCAGCTATTTTGAAAAATGTCTCACTGACGCTGTATTGGATTTTTCCCACAAAGTATCTTGTGGCGATGAACGATTAGTTGGGTTAGTTCGTAATAAGGTCGTAGGGCGCACTTATCATCAGTGGTTTTCGTGGAATGAATTGAATGCTAATTCGTTTTATAGTATGTTTGGCGACGCATTTAAGCAAAAATATGAAACAAAGCACAAATTAGATGAAAAATATAAATCATATGTACTGGCTTTTTTGGAGGTAGGTCGAGAGAGAAACAAATTGGTTCATCAAAATTTTGCAACTTTTGTATTACAAAAAACTTTAGATGAAATCTTTGAATTGCATAAAATCGCAGATTTATTTGTTTCAGAAATGAAAAATGAACTTATTTAATGTGTATATTTTATATATAAACATTGAAATCTATTTATTACATCTAAAAAAAATAAAATTTCCGATCTCTAAAGTGTCAGTAATAGACGTTAGGACTTTGGATATGCAAGTAAAAGCATCCCAACTGAAGCGGTAAAATCTGTAACGTCTTGGATAGCTAAGAGTTTCAACCAGACAGTCCTGACGAGTCTTTGGGCGAGATGTTAGTTTTTATTCGCCAAAATTCCTGATAGTTAAACCTTAAAGGCCGACTATTTGCCCCACATCATCCTCATCATCGGCGCTACCGGCCTGTTCGGCGGGCATTGTGCACGGGCGCTGATTGCGGACGGCTCTTACGACGTGATCTGCGCTGGCCGGAACCGCGCGGAGCTTGAACGCGAGTTTGGTGCGCGGGCGTTTGTGCTGGATCGTATTGATTTGGTAGCCGTGCGAGCGGCGCTTCTGAGTTTGAAGCCATTTGCGGTGCTCGATTTGGCGGGGCCGTTTCAGCTTTATGGTGATGATCCTTATGCGTTTGCTCGGGCCGTGATTGAGGCGGGTGCTCACTACATTGATATTGCGGATGCGCCCGGGTTTGTCAGCGGGATAACGGCGCTGGACGGGCTGGCGAAGGCCAATAATGTGACTGTGCTTTCCGGTGCCTCCAGCACGCCTGCAATCTCGTCCATTGTGGCGGATCATCTGGCAAACGGCATGTCTGAAGTCCAAAAAGTCGAAACCGCAATTGTGCCCGGAAACCGCACGCCGCGCGGGCTTTCTGTGATGAAAGCGATTTTGAGCCAAGCGGGGCAACCGTTTTCTGTGCAGCGCAATGGCAGGCGAGAAACGGTTTATGGTTGGGATGAAACTGAGCGCGTGACGCTAAAAGTTGACGGAATGCCTAACGTCGCGGACCGCCGTGCGGCACTGGTGAACACGCCTGACGTTGTGCTGTTTCCTGAGCGATATGCGGCCAAAACTGTTTTGTTTCGGGCGGGACTAGAGCTCGGGCTTTTTCACAATGCTTTGGGTTTGATGTCAAAACTGGTGAAATACCGGCTGTTAAATTCGCTGTTGCCGTTGGCAAAGCTCTTCTATCATGGCGCTAATCTTGGCATTGGGTTTGGCAGCAATATCGGCGGGATGCAGGTGCGGGTTTGTGGCATTTCTAATGATGGCCTCGCCATTGTACGGACATGGGATTTGATTGCGGCGGATGGCAATGGTCCGAAAATACCAACGCAGCCGGTTATTTTGGCGCTTCGGCATTTTGCGTCCGGTAAAATGGAAAGCGGTGCGCGGCCGGCGTTGGGTCTATTTCCACTTGCTGTGATGGAAGCGCAGTTGGCTACAATCGGCGCAAAGACTGAAATGCGTGAGCAAGAAGTGCAGACGGTATTTCAGCGGGCGCTGGGTGGTGATTTTGCCATGCTGCCCGGGCCAATTCGTGGACTGCACTCTTGCCTCTCGCCGACGAAATTTACAGGGCAATCGGAAGTCGATGGCGGTGAAACTTTGGTGGCGCGGCTGATTGCACGGTTTGTCGGATTTCCGGAGACGCAGAGAGTCATTCCGGTCGAGGTCAATTTGGATGCCAGCGAGAGCCGTGAGATTTGGGTGCGGATTTTTGGTGGCAAGCCGTTCCGCTCAGTGTTGCGCCTAGGTAAAAATCAGAGTGAAGTCATTGAGCGCTTCGGGCCGTTGCATTTTACCATTGCCCTGAAAGTGCAAGATGACAGGCTGATTTATCCGGCAATTGGAGCCAAGCTGTTTGGCTTGATACCAATCCCAAAATTCCTGCTGCCGGTGAGTGAGACTTCAGAATTTGTTGATGACCAGGGACGCTTTAATTTTGACGTTGATATTTCGCTCGCGCCCTTTGGCCGCATTGTGCGTTATCGCGGGTGGTTGAGACCTGTGGTAAACTAGGGTTGGACCTGTTAATTTTGACGAAATGGTCGAGGTGATTTTTGGTGAGTGCCAATGTCAAGGCACAGGTGCGAAGGCGTAGGAAATGCGAGCATGTTGCCTGCGGCCTCTTCGAGTGGCAAGCTTATGCAACAACGTAATCGCCGGAAAGCGCCCGATTTGGGCACCAACAGGCAACTGACTTCACTGTGCGGCGTCAAACAGTTTAAACGGGCCTTAAGCCCGTTCTGCACTATTTTCCTTGCATAGTCTCGCCATTCGCCTGCCATTTCATCAAAATTAACAGGTCCAGACCCTAGCATCATGGCTGTAGCACAATCAGATTTGTTCCAAACCAATGTCATCGTGTTCGATGGGCATTGCGTGCTTTGCGATGGTTTTTTCAAATTTGTACTGCGTCATGATAAGCACAAGCAATTCTCGTTTATTATTGCGCAGAGTGTTTTGGGCGAGGAGACTTATGCAAAGCTGGGTTTGAAGCCCAATGACTACGAGACGAATTTAGTATTCGTGGACAGTCAGCTTTTTACCAAGCTGGATGCATTTGTTGAAGTCATGCGCGTGCTTGGCTGGCCGTGGCGCATTTTGACCCCAGTGAAATTCCTTCCTGCGTTCCTAAAAAACTGGTTCTATAACCGGATTGCCAAAAACCGCTATTGGATTTTTGGCCGCCACGATGCTTGTATGGTTCCTGATGCGAACATGAATGCGAGGTTTCTTGATTTAATGGAATGAAGCCGCGCTGGTGCGCGGCCTCTGCGTTTTAAGTGTTGGCAACATATATGTAAGCACCGTCTTTGGCTTCTGCGTGGCCAATGCCGGGATATGGCCAATGGTAACCGAGCATTGATTTCTTGCCGGTCGCGGCCATATCGAGCAAGGACTTGCGGCTTTTCACGGCTGTTTCGTGGTCCGCGTCAAACCCGAACTTCCATTCTGGATGTTGAAAGAAAACGCCGGCATTGGTGATTGCGTCGCCGGTAAGAATGAGCCCGTCGCCGCCGGCCATTTCGAATGAAACGTGGCCGGGGGTATGGCCAGGTGTGTCAAGCGCCATCAGGCCCGGCAATATCTCTGCACCCGGTTTGAAGAATATTGTTTTTTCTTTGATTGCTGCGAGCTGCCCTTGAGTGCCCATTACCATGCCTTTCATGCCCTCGGGCATTTTGCCGGCAAGATCAGGTGCGGCCCAAAAGTTATATTCATTTTCGGCCATATGGAACGAAGCATTGACAAATGTCAGCGCGTTGTCCTTGCCCACTGATCCCCACAGGTGGTCGGGGTGGGCGTGGGTGTAAATCACTTTGGTCACAGCACCAGGCTCTACTCCCGCCATCTTCAGGCTTTCTAACAGTTGGCCCGCTGTCGGCTGATAGCCAGCGCCGGTGCCAGTGTCGATCAATACAATCCCGGTGCCTTGGCGCAGCAACAAGACGTTTACCTCGAACCGGACATCATCGCCAACAATGGCAACGCCGATCAGTTTCTTCACCTCGTCGACGGAGGCTCCCGGAAACACCGACGGTATATTTAGTTTTAGAGTGCCATCGCTGACGACGCTGACATCGTAGGCGCCTTGCTTGAAGGAGTAAGGTCCGGCCAGTGCCAACGCTGACTTTGGCATCAAGCCAGCGGTAACGAGGCCGCCTGCCAGTGCAAGAAATTTGCGGCGGTCAACGATCAGGTAATTTTTGCTGTTTTCTTGCGAATTTAACATGATTGGATCTTTCGAAGTTGCGCTGCTCGTGAACAAGCACCAACAGCATTTGATCAACTTTTACATAAAACACCGATCACTGTTTTCAACGCTTTGCGGCCTCAAAATATTTCATAGGTTTGAATTTATGCGCTGCGTGCGCTAGTCTGAAAAAAACGGGAGTTTCACATGTCATTTTTTTCGCGACTATTCGGTCGTAGCGGCGGCGGTGCGAGCGGTACTTTCACGCCGGAAACAAGGGAATTTAACGGCCATGTTATCACTGCGCTCCCTGTGAAAGATGGAGCGCAGTGGCGGCTGGCGGGCACGATTACGAAAGAGGCAGATGGCGTTGTTAAGGAACACAAGTTTGTGCGCGCAGATGTGTTCTCTTCGCGCGACGAGGCAGTTCAATTTACGTTTCGCAAGGGCGAGTTGATTGTCACCCAGCTTGGAAAGACGATGTTTGAAGCCTAACTGCTTTTCTTTGCCGCTTTAGCCTTATTAGTCATCATGTCGATGTAGGCTAAAAATACCGCTGAGACCACAAATGCCAGATGAATGAGAGTGAACCACATCAAGTTATCATTGGTATATTTGGAGGCGTTGAGGAAGATTTGCAACAGGTGGATGGATGAGATTGCCACGATGGTCGAAGCGACTTTGATTTTCAGCGAGCCAGCATCAATTGTGCCTAACCAGTGCACTTCGTCCTCAACATCAAAACGCGATACGAAGTTTTCGTAGCCAGATATGATGACCATTACGACCAGTGAGGCGATTAAGGCCGCGTCTATTAGGCCAAGAATTTTTAAAATCATGTCCGTGTCATCAAGCACCAATGCCTTGGATGCGAATTCCCACAGCTTGCCACCGAACGAGACGGCGTAAATGGCAAGTGCCAGCGCAAGGCCGAGATAAAAAACGACCAACAGCCAGCGCGATGCCAAGATGAGTGATTCTACGATTAGTTCGAGGCGTTTCATAAAATTTCATTTTCCGTTTGTTGCATTGTGTTTGCTGGATAAACCTATCATTTAGCGGGTGAAGTTGGGAAGAGTCTGCGATGTTGAAATATGAGAAAAATAATCAGCCATTAGCCTCTCGCGCCAAATTTCGCTCGCGACTATTGACCAATGTTGGTGTTGCAAGTGTGGTTATCATTACAGCGATGTTGCTTGGGATGGCAGGGTATAGATGGTTTGAGCATATGGGCGTGGTTGATGCTTTTGCCAATTCCGCGATGATATTATCCGGTATGGGGCCGCTGAGCCCGCTTGTAACAACCGGTGGAAAAATCTTTGCCGGACTTTATGCTATTTTCTGCGGGCTGTTATTTTTCGGTATCGCTGCGCTTGTGCTTGCACCAGTACTTCATCGCGTATTGCACATCTTCCATGTCAACGACAAATAAGGTGGAGGCCGGAATTACTTCCGGCCCCCTTTTATTTTTAGTCCGCTTTAGTTTTTCAAAGCCACCGGCGCGATCAGCGATGTGATGCGGCGGATTGAAACGCGGCGGTTTTCCTTGCTCGGTTTTTGTGTTTGCACTTTCAAATAGCGTTCGCCATAGCCCTGCGTGGTAAGGTTTTCGGACGGAACATCAAAAGCGTTGGTTAGCGCATTTGCAATAGAGGCCGCGCGCTTATCCGACAGTGCAAGATTGGCTATATCGGTACCGACAGCGTCTGTGTGACCTTCAATCAGGAAAGTTTCTGCCGGATTTTTTTTCAAGAGTTTCAGCATTGCTTCAGCCACGCCTTGCAATTTTTCAATCTGATCGTCCTCGATATCGGTACTGCCGAAACCAAATGAAATCGTGTCCAAATCAATGCGCCGTGCAATATCACGAACCCGAGCGGACTGCTTGACCTCTTTTACAGAATAGGTGCGCTGCACGCGCTCGACCGGTGGCTTATCAAGGAAGTCGTAATAGACCTCTCCCTCATCATAACTGTCATCTATTAGGCTGACGGAAAGGATGTATTCACGGATTGGCACGCGCAATTGTAGCGGCGGCAGGTCCAGCCCCGGGTCACGATAAACGATCACCTCTTCGGTGTCATACTCTGGTGAATAGGATAAATATACTTCGCGGCCATCAGGTAAAATACGCGAGCGCTGGATGATGTCGCCATAGCGATTGCGGATCGTAACGACTTGAACACCATTAGGTCGCACGATTGTTTCGCGTGTTTTGCCGCGCGGTAGCTGCTCGATAATAACCTCATCATCATCTTGAATAAGACGCGGCGCTTCCGGCGTATCCACAACATAAACATTGTTTACATTGATGATCGTGCTGTTGTTAATGACCTTCACGATCTGGATGTTTTCCTGAACTACCGGCGCTGGAAGCACAGTAATTCGCTGGCCGGCCGGTTCCGCCCGCGCTGATTCTACGACGATTGGCACGATCGCTGAAAGCGCAGCTGCGTCGGTTAGCGGTGCTGCACCTTTGCCCGCTGCCTCGGCGGCGGCGGCGGCTGTTGCAACGGCTGCAAGGTCTGCCATTTTTTGCGCACTAGCTACGTTAGCAGCTTCTTGATCGGCCACAATTTTCGCTTCTGCGGCCGCTTTTTGTGCCGCTTGTTTAGATGCGTCATCCGTGGCGGCCTTTGCATCGGCTTCCAGCTTGGCAAGATTTTCATCAGCCGCTTTTTGTGCGGCGGCGGCCTCATTTGCCAACTTTTGCGCTGCTATCTGTTTTTGTGCCTCAGCCACGGCTGCGGCATTTGCTGTGGCAGCTTCACCTTCAATTTTGGCCAATTCTTCGGCTGATTGTTGTGGTGCCTTGTCACCCGCAGCTTGCGTTTCTTTTGCACTGTCGAAAATAGGGGCTGCATTCTTTGGCAGTGGATCCGGCAGTTTTTCCAAAACTGCATCCGGCTGTGTAGCATTTTTCACAGCGTCCGCATCAGCTGCGGCTTGCGCGGCGGCGGCATCACCGGCTGCTTTTTGAGCGTCGGCATCCGCTGCTGATTTGGCGGCAGCTGCATCTTCTGCAGCTTTTGCATCGGCTGCGGCTTGCGCGGCTTCGGCTTTCGCGGCTGCGGCATCATCAGCAGCTTTTGCATCGGCTTCGGCTTGCTTTGATGCTTCCGCTTCGGCCTGCTTTGTGGCCGCTTCATCAGCCTTGGCCTGCGCCGCAGCTTCATCAGCCGCTTTCTGTGCCTCGGCTGCGGCTTGCTCACCGGCCTGTTTTGCTGCGCTATCGGCTGCTTTTTGCGCTTCAGCATCGGCCGCCGTTTGAATATCAACTTCATTTTGTTGGGCTGCGCTTAACTCGCTTTTTGCGCTATCCACTTGAGCCTGTGCGTTATCGACATCACCGCCTTCATTTTTGGCTTGCTCGAGTTTTGCCAACGCTTCGTCTAGTAATGCCTTTGCGTCTGCGACACTCATAGCCAATAGGTTGCCCAGAGTTATAGTCTGTGCGTGCACTGGCGCGAGTCCTGCTATCGGGCTACCTAATGCAAAAAGGGTTGCGGTGGCGGTCGTTGTGAAAAGTTTTGAAAACCGATTGTTCATTAATTATTCTCCTGAATTTCTACCGATAATAGTTCCAATTGCGGTCATAGTTACATTGAATAACGCCATCCTGATGAAATGGTTGCATCAAAAATACGTCTTCACAAACAGCTTCTATCAAAATCACCATGAACTTGGTGTGAAGTCTGCATTCATTCTGCGTTCAAGTATCTTTACGGGCGATGATCATACCGATATGTCAAGTTGATGAGCGAGACTTTCTGGAAAACCAAAACTCTTGAAGATATGTCTAAAACAGAATGGGAATCACTCTGCGACGGCTGCGGAAAATGTTGCTTATCCAAGCTGGAAGACGAGGATACTGGCGAAATAGTCTGGACCAGCGTTGCGTGCAGGCTGTTTGATGCGGGTAAATGTTCCTGTAGAGACTATGCAAACCGTAACGCAGAGGTTCCAGACTGCGTACTTTTAACACCGGAAAACGTTCGCACAATCCCGTGGTTGCCCAAGACATGCGGTTACCGCCTCATAGCAGAGGGGAAAGATTTGTTTGATTGGCACCCGTTGATTTCAGGCGACTCAAACAGCGTGCACATGCGCGGCGTTTCAATTCGGGGCAGAGTGACAGCGTTTGAGGATGATTTGGCAGAAACGGAAGATTATCTATTGCATTTGCTCAAAAGGGAGCCGTGAATTTGATTAACTGAATATGAACAAACGCTTCCGTTTCTGTTCAGCTTGCGGGGCTTAATCATCGGGTTAATTCGCCCACCCTGGACGATGAAACAGAATTGGTAAATCAAATGAAATCGCTTCTTACAGGAATTCTCGCCATCGCCACTGTTGCCGTAGGCACGCTGGGTGCAAGCGCTAATGAACGTCATGGCCATTTCGGGTTCGGTATTACAATTGGTGTTCCCGGCTATGGTTATAACGATGATTATTATGAGCCGCGCCGTGTCGTGCATCAATATTATGGCTGTTCAGTCAACCAAGCTTCGTCGATTGCGCGAGATTATGGATTCCATCATCGCTCAGTTTATGTTTCCCGTCGCACTATCACTGTGACTGGCGTTAAGCACGGCTACAACACCAAAATAACATTTTCGCGTGCGCGCGGATGCCCGATTGTTAGCTACTAAATTCATCTCATGGACCAGGGTCTGGGCCTGTTAATTTTGACGAAATTGTCGAGCTGATTTTTGGTGAGTTCCAAAAGCGAAGGCGCAGGAATTGCCAGCATGTTGCTATCGCCTCTTCGAATAGCAAGCTTTTGCGACAACGCAAATGCCGAAAAGCGCCCGATTTCGGTATCGACAGGCGACTGACTTCAATCTGCCGCGTCAAACCGCTTAAATGGACTATAGCCCTTTCTGCACGATTTTCCTTGCATGTTTTAGTCATTTACCTGCCAATTAGTCAAAATTAACAGGTTCAGACCCTAAATCGCCAGGCAAATCTTAGCTCGAGGCAATTTATGTATTTTGGCTCATATGAATTGTAAAGCCACCCATGAAAGGCTCCTCACGGTCAATTTGGTAGCCATTTCTCAGATAAAGCTGAACATTTTCACTCATTAATTTATTAGTCAAAAGGCGAATGACATTTACATTTTCAGCTTGAGCAACATTATGTGCATGTTGCAGCAAATATTTGCCGTGACCTTTTTGTTGGTGATCAGGATCAATCGCAAGATTTTCGATCATCAAGTGATCGCGCTCTAAGATCATTTCGATCAATCCTACCAGTACGTCGCCAGAAAAAAGCATATCTATTTGGTGGCTCATCACCGCGAGGTCATAATCAGCAAGCATTGGCAAAGGCTCGCGCCCGAGAACTGCCACCCATTTGGCATAGGCAGCGCGCGTTAAACTTCGAACAGCAGTGGCATCGGCTGCCACAGCTGTTCTTATATATTGGTTTGCGCCCGGCACAGTTTACTACTACTGCTTTATTTCAAACGTTACATTGACTGTAACGCGGTAGCTGTTTTCGCCGGTTGCAATTGGTACGGCATCACCGGCAGATTTGCTCATGGCCATTTCAGTGCGCATCATCGGTATCGGGCCGGGCTGGTTTGATTGTTCTGACATTTCAAGTATCCGGCCAATGCTAACGCCAGCAGTTGAGGTTATTGTTTTTGCCTTTGCAACAGCATCTTCAACTGCTTTTTTTCTAGCTTCGACCAGCACTGCGGACGAATTATCCTTCACAAATTGGACATCGCCACCTTGGTTGACGCCTAGTGTTACCGCCTGATCCAAGATCTCGCCCACCTTTGAAAGGTCGCGAATGCGCACTCCAAGTGTGTTTATAACGCTATACCCGGTGATTTTTGGTACAAAATCCTCACCTTTGTTGGGGTCTGCATAGATGTATTTCGGCTGAATGGAAAAGCCGGAAGTCTGCAAATCCTTATCTGTTACTCCCGCACTTTTCATGGCTTTTAGCACATCGGTCATGGCTTTCGTATTGCCATCGAGCGCCTCGCGAGCAGTCGCGGCCTCGCGTAAAACTGTCAGCGAAACCATCGCCATATCCGGAGCAGCAGATGCCTCACCCTCGCCGCTCACAATGATGCGCGGTGTGGGTTCGTGGTCCGCAGCGAGGGCCGGGATGACTGTGGACATGCCAAACGCTATCAATGCTAACGGCAATATTTTCTTAACCATATGAATCTCCAATATTATGTACCCCTCTTATAAAAATACCTGGTTATAAAAATACTTGGATTATGATTGTGGCGGATTATTGCCGCTTTAGGATGCATTTTGTTCACTCAAACTCATCTTGCCACCTATCAAAACTTACGCTAGGAGGGCAACTGGAAGCGTCTGGCGCTGCTTCTCTACGGGCCTGTAGCTCAATGGTTAGAGCCAGCGGCTCATAACCGCTTGGTTGGGGGTTCGAGTCCCTCCGGGCCTACCACTTTTTTAATGAAAATCTGTATTTCGAAGTTTTGACGACTTCGTTTGGCGCTGTATTCACATTTTCTGGTTTGGCGTCGCTTAAGTTTTACCGGAACATATCGGTGATTGAGGGAGTACACTATGCGCTATGGATATATCGGTCTCGGCAATCTTGGCGGCCATTTGGCGATTAGCCTTCTTCGTGCCGGCTTTGATTTGACAGTCTATGACCTCGATACCGAGTTAGGTCGAAGACACATCGAGATGGGTGCGAAGTGGGCACGAGATCCATACGAGTTGGCATCAAACGTCGATGTCGTGATGACTTGTCTGCCATCGCCAGCGGTTTGCGAAAAAGTCTTGGACCAGGTGCTGCAAGAGTTGAAGCCCGGCTCCGTTTGGATTGAAAACTCGACACTTGGCCGCGATGAAATGGTTCGTCTTGCAGCGATTGCGCAGGCAAAAGGTATCCTTGTTTTGGAAGCGCCTGTGACGGGCGGTGTGCATCTTGCGGCGCAGGGAAATATCACGGTGTTGGCGGGCGGCGACTTGGAATTGTTTGAAAGCCAGATGCCGGCGCTCAAAGCAATCGGCAACCAAATTTTCCACATGGGGCCAATCGGCTCGGCGGCTGTGATTAAAGTAATCACTAATATGTTGGCGTTCATCCATCTGGTCGCGGATGGGGAAGCGCTGATGTTGGCAAAACGCGGCGGGCTGGATCTTGGGCAGGCTTGGGCTGCGATCAAGGCGAGCTCCGGCACAAGTTTTGTCCATGAGACAGAAGGGCAACTTATTCTCAATGGTAGCTATGATATCGCCTTCACAATTGATTTGGCGCTCAAAGACCTTGGGTTTGCGATGAACTTTGGTAAGGAGTTTAGTGTGCCTTTGGAGTTGGCGGGGCGAACCAATGAAATTTTCAAAGAGGGAAAAGCTGCTTATGGTGGTGCCGCGCAATCAACGCAGATTGTGAAATTGCTGGAAGAAGCGGTTGGCACTGATCTTCGCGCAACCGGATTTCCTGCGCGCTTAGAGTAATAATTTTTCAATTTGTCAGCCTGCGTTCACCTTCACTTTGCTAAGAGTGGTTGATTAGGATCAATTTTAAGTGCAGATTCATGTGACAATATGTTTCGGAACCGTTCTAAAATATGAGTCCCACTTAAATGGTAAAACAGGTAAACAAAATACAATAACAGAGTGCGCGTTCAATAGCGCACGCAGATAAGGTCGATCCGGTGGACTTTGAAGGTTTTTTTGCTGAACGCATTGGCACGTTAAAGTCGGCGGGTAATTATCGCGTTTTTGCTGATATTATGCGCCATGCCGGCAGCTTTCCCAAGGCAACACGCCATCGTGCTGACGGTTCGACACAAGAGGTTACTGTTTGGTGCTCGAACGATTATCTTGGTATGGGCCAGCACCCGCTTGTCACCGGTGCTATGAAAGATGCCATTGACCAATGCGGGGCAGGGGCAGGAGGCACGCGCAACATTTCAGGCACGAACCACCATCATGTGATGCTTGAGCGCGAATTGGCGGACTTGCACGGCAAAGAATCCGCGCTGCTGTTCACCTCCGGTTACGTTTCAAATTGGGCAGCGCTTGGCACATTGGCCAGCCAAATTCCGGGGTGCATTGTTTATTCTGATGCGCTGAACCATGCGTCGATGATCGAGGGCATTCGCCATTCCAAGGCGCAGCGCCATATTTTCAAGCACAATGACCCGCGTGATCTGGAGCGTCTGTTATCGTCATCTGATCCGGCTGCGCCAAAGCTGGTGGCGTTCGAGAGCGTTTATTCGATGGACGGCGATATCGCGCCAATTAGAGAGATTTGCGACATTGCCGATAAATACGGCGCGATGACTTATCTTGATGAAGTTCATGCGGTTGGCATGTACGGCCCGCGCGGCGGCGGGGTTGCCGAGCGCGAAGGCCTGATGGACCGGTTAACGGTAATCGAAGGCACACTTGGCAAGGCGTTCGGGGTGATGGGCGGCTATATTGCGGCATCCTCCAATCTGGTGGATTTCATCCGCTCGTTCTCATCCGGCTTTATTTTCACCACGGCAATTCCTCCGGCATTGGCTGCGGCAGCCGCTGCTTCAATCTCGTTCCTCAAGGAACATGATGAAATCCGGCGTTTGCATCGTGATCGTGTGGCGCGGGTCCGGTTGAAGCTCGACCAGCGCGGCATACCCCATCAGCATAATCCAAGCCACATCATTCCGGTGATGGTGGGCGATGCTGCGAAGTGCAAATGGATTTCAGACATCATGCTGGAGCAGCACGGCGTCTATGTGCAGCCGATCAATTATCCTACGGTTCCTGTAAAAACCGAGCGGTTGCGTATCACGCCGACGCCGTTCCATACGAATGCCGACATTGACCACTTGGTGAGTGCGCTGGCTGAACTTTGGTCACAATGTGCGCTGGCGCGGGCCGTGGCATAGGGTTTGGACCTGTTAATTTTTATGAAATGGCAGGCGAATAGCGAAACTACGCAAGGAAAACAGTGCAGGACGGGCTTAGGTCCCGCTCAAACTGTTTGACGCCGCAGAGTGTTGTCAGTCGCCCGTTGATACCAAGATAGGGCGCTTTCCGGTGATTGCGTTGTCGCAAAGGCTTAAAAATGCTAGCATTTGCTGTGCCTTCACTCCTGTGCCTTGACACTTTGCACTCATCAAAGACACTTGGCACTCACCAAAGACACTTGGCACTCACCAAAGACACTTGGCACTCACCAAAGACACTTGGCACTCACCGAAGACACTTGGCACTCACCAAAAATCACCTCGACCATTTCGTCCAAATTAAAAGGTCCAAAGCCTAGGCGATCACCCTGCCTTCAACTCTATTTGCAATTTGATTTACATCGATGCGCGCTGATATTTCAAATGCCGTTTGACTGAATACGTCGTCGATAATGGCGATCGTTTGGCTGGATACCGGAATGCCTGATTTTGCCTGATCCTCACAATAGGAAGCAAGCCAAGAAAGTCGGCGTGCGCCAGCGGACTGCGACACTGACTTCAAGCGATGCAGTAATTCGATCTGTTGGTGATTTTCTCCGATAATTGAAGTTTCGTGAATTGTCCCGAGCGCGATCGTGGCACTGTCTTTGAATAGTTTTATGATGCGATGCGCGTCGCTATCTTCTTGCGTAGTACCCAGACCGATGATCATCGATACGGTCTGCTCGTCTAACAGCGGCACATTTCCCAACTGCGGAATACCATGAAGGAAGCTATTTTCAGGAGCGCCAGCTTTATTTCGCGGCTCTAAAACAAGGCTTGTAATGCGCTCGGCTACAAGAGGAATGGTAAATGGTTTGGCAATCCACGCATCCATGCCGGCGGCGCGCCAATCATGATTGCCACTGTTTTGGCTAAATGCGGTAATTGCAACAATCGGAGTGTGTTTATTAGTTCCGGCTTCACGCTCTCTTAGTTTTCGTGCTGCGGTAAAGCCATCCATAACCGGCATGGAACAATCCATGAATATAATGTCGTAGTGATTGTCTGCTGCCATCTCCAGAGCTTCTTGTCCGTTGGATGCAAGATCAACATCCAAGCTCATGGCACTCAAGGCTTCGTTGAGTACCTCACGATTAACCGCATTATCGTCAACTGCCAGCGCTTTAAGCCCGCGATATTCATTATAAGACTGAATTTGATCCTTTACACGTTTCTGCCGTTTGAATTCCTCAAAGTCATTGCTATGCAGCGCTAATCCAAGTTTTTTGATTGAATCCCGTGAAACAGGAAATGCCAATTCGAGGCGTCCCCTGTTGCTGTAGCGGGTGTCATTCAGGTCTAATGCAGACACCAGCCTCATTACGGGAACACCTTGTGGATTCGTGCTGGAATCATGATCGGTCAGAATAAGATCCGGCGCAGTGTGTTCCTCTTCGCCGACAACAATCGCGCCAAAGCATTGCAGATTTCTTTTTAGAGCTTGCAATTGAAATTCATTTGAAAACGCTGTGCCAATGGTTTTGCCCAATAGCGGCAAAAAGTTTTCGTCTTGTTGCTCGCAACCGATAAGTACCTCGATGCGAAAGCACGAGCCTTTGTTTTCGATGCTGGTAACGCTGATGGTGCCGTCCATCGCCTCCACTAGACGCTTGGAAATGGCAAGGCCCAAGCCCGTGCCACCAAAGCGACGGGTAATTGTTTGATCAGCCTGTGAGAACTGTTCGAAAACCAAACCCAGCTTGTCTTTAGCAATCCCAATACCGGTATCAGTGACCTCAATGGTGAGGCGTAAACTATCGCCTTCACTTACGGCTGACGCATGAAGAATTACGCCTCCAAACCCGGTGAATTTCAAAGCATTATTCACCAGATTTGTGATGATTTGATTGAGCCGGGTTACGTCGCCAAGCAAAATATACGGCACCGTAGAATCAACGAGATAACTTAACTCCAGCCCGCGCTCTCGCGCCCGCTCATAAAACAGGTTATTAATGTCCGAAAAAAGATCGTCAATCGAAAACGAGGAGGCTTCTAACATCAATTTTCCCGCTTCAATCTTTGAAATATCCAGTACGTCATTGATGATAGCGAGTAAATTTTGACCTGAGCGGTTTATAATTTCGGCAAATCGTAGATGGCGCGGAGAAAGCGGGGCGGCAGCCAGCATTTGCGCCATTACCATCATGCCATTCATCGGCGTGCGAATTTCATGGCTCATGATAGCCAAAAATTCGGACTTAGCGGCGTTGGCTTGTTCTGCCTCATCGCGGGCGATCACAAGTTCACGGGTTCGTTTGCGAACAGTGTCCTCCAACGATACAGAATAGTGCCGCAAATCGCGGTCGCGTGCATCAATGCGGCCCATCATATCGTTGAAGGCATCAATCAGAATGCCAACTTCATCGTTGCTCTCCCGCTTCAAATCGAAGTGTAGTGTTTCACTGTTGCCTATGTCACTGAGTTCATTTGAAAGCGTGGTGAGGCGCCCTGTTGCGCGTCGAATTAACCCGCCCGCGATAAAAATTGCGGCACAAATTGCCAAGGATATAAAAAGAATTGCTGTGAAAATTTGGCCCAAGAATATTTTCGTAAGCCAAGAAATATCAGCGTTTAGTTTTAAAGACCCGACCTGAACAGCAGCTTGGATAATCGGCTGTTCAATTTCGATTGTTTCAATGCGAAACATATCTGATAGTGATATTGTTGGCGATCGCAAAATTGTGCGCTCTAAAACAGCACCGTTGCCCATCTCCGCCATGAGGACGCCAGTCATATCATGGACTGAGACTTCTTTTAGTGATGGAATATCGCGTAGTGCCCGCAATGCACCGCGAATAGTAGGGATATTATTTTCTGAAACCGGGCCGGAAAGCACCGCACAAAAAATACTAGCCACAGATTTTAGCCGCATTTCCTCTGCTTTTACACTTTGTTTGAAATTTTCAACAAGGAAAACTGATGCGGTCGATAGTGTGCAAACGAAAACAGTTGCTGCAACTATCAGCAGCATCTTTGCAGTAATTGAGTGCCAACCTGTTACTTTAAAAATTTGCTTACCTGTCGTCATTGATAGCAAGATGAACAAGATTTACAAATATCAGTTTAATAGGCACTCGAAAAATCGCGATAATGATCAAAAATTTGATAAATATGCAATTTAAACGCGCGATTTAAGATTTCCGTATCAAATTGTGTCGTATCCTGCATCTCGATTGGGGGCAGCGCTGCGGTGAAAAATAAAACTAAGGAAGTATTCATCGTTGATGATGACCCTGTATTTAGTGCTGTTGCGCACGCCTTGTTGCGTCGTGCCGGTGTTGCCACTGTGTCGAATGTGGACAATAGTTACGAGAGTTTGAGGCTGGTCTCCATCGCCGCCGCCAGCTGTTCGCTACTCATTCTTAATTTGAATATGGCGGGCCTCGATGGGCTGGCCGTAATGCGCGTGCTGTCAGAATCCAATTATAAAGGGTGGATTGCGATTTCTAGCGGTGAAACGATTGCGATCAAAGAATCTGCATCGCGTCTTACACGACTTCTCGGGCTTAACGATGCAGGATCGTTAGAAAAGCCTTTGAGAGAGGCGGATGTCATCGCCCTTCTGGCCAAACTTGAGGAACTTAATAAACGGAAAGTTGAGCCTCAATCATTTCTAGCAAAAAAACATAAAATAATCGGACTCAAACCTGTGTATCAGCCAAAAGTTGACGCCCTGACTGAGGAAATAGTGGGTGCCGAAACTCTGATGCGATTGGAAACTGAAACCGGAGAATTGTTACCGCCATTCTCATACATTGAGACTTTAACGCGCAACGGTAAGATGGGGCCGGTCACATTGAGTTTTCTTGACTTGATATTAAATGATATTGTTGCGTGGAAAAAAGAAGGATTTTTACCGGTAATCTCGTTTAATGCGCCGGCTCCCGTTTTGGAAAATCCCCAATTTTTGATTGATTTTGCTCAAAAAGTTCGCGCTAGCGGTATCTCACCTTCGCAATTGACAATTGAGCTGACGGAAAGCGTATTACCGGAAGATTCGGGCAATCTGGTCGAACTATTGACGCGATTGCGCATGGCCGGATTTGGCTTGGCTTTAGATGATTTCGGCACCGGGATGGCGAACTTTGACATGTTACGGATGTGCCCGTTCAATGAGCTAAAGATTGATCGCAGTCTTAGCCAGGCAAGCGTGAATGATCCACTTTCGTGCGGGGTCATTGAGACCTGTGCTACTGTTTCGCGTGAACTAGTGGATTGATTCCAACATTTGGAACCCCCGATTTCTGGCAGCGATGATTTCGTCTGGGTTTGCGCGCCATGTGAAGGGTTTGGCTTCGCTGTG